>JAGXGV010000147.1 GCA_024636635.1 Puniceibacterium sp. | reverse complement strand
GGGTCTGATCAATATCCCGACGCTGAACCCGCCCGGCGCCCATTATGACGCAATCTGCGCCTTTCTCAGGGACCGGCTGTCGCCGCGGTTCGACTGCTCACTGATACGCGCCCACGGCACACCCGGCGACAGCGACCGTTACCCGCGCTGGAACATCGTCGCACGGCGCGACGGCGCGCGCCCCGGCCCCTGCGTGCATTTCAACGGCCACACCGACGTGGTCGAGGTCGGGCAGGGCTGGACCCGCGACCCTTTCGGCGGCGAACTTGACGGCGACAGGATCTACGGGCGCGGCGCCTGCGACATGAAGGGCGGGCTGGCCGCCGCCATCATCGCAGCCGAAGCGTTTGTCGACCAGCATCCCGGTTTTGCCGGTGCGATCGAGATTTCGGGAACGGCGGACGAGGAATCCGGCGGCTATGGCGGTGTCGCCTATCTGGCGGAACAGGGCTGGTTCGCCCCCGACCGGGTGCAGCACGTGATCATCCCCGAACCGCTGAACAAGGACCGGATCTGCCTTGGCCATCGCGGTGGCTGGTGGGCCGAGATCGAGACGAAGGGCAAGATCGCCCATGGCTCCATGCCGTTCCTCGGCGACTGCGCCGTGCGGCACATGGGCGCGGTCCTGCAAGCCTTTGAAACGACGCTGTTTCCCGCGATGGCCGCGCGGCACACCGACATGCCCGTGGTGCCCGAAGGCGCGCGCCAGTCCACCATGAACATCAACGCCATTCACGGAGGCCAGCCGGAAAACCCGCCCGGTTACACCGGTCTGCCCGCCCATTGCGTGCCCGACAGTTGCCGCATCACCATCGACCGCAGGTTCCTGATCGAGGAGCCGATCGACGCCGTATCGGGCGAGGTTCTGGCCCTGCTCGATACTCTCAGGACCACGCGCGCCGGTTTCGACTATTCGATGACCGAACTCAACCGCGTGCTCCCGTCGATGACCGACCGCGACGCCCCCGTCGTGACCGCGGTCACACAGGCGATCCGCGACATGCTGGGAACAGAGCCGGGTTATGTCGCCTCGCCCGGCTCTTACGACCAGAAACACATCGACCGAATCGGCAAGCTGAAAAACTGCATCGCCTATGGCCCCGGCATTCTGGAACTGGCGCACACACCGGACGAATGGATCGGCGTGACCGACATGCTTGACAGCGCCCGCGTCATGGGAAGGACGCTTGAAACCCTGCTTCTGCCTTGACGTCGGATGCGGCGATCTGCACTGGCAAGGGCACCGGGCCGCGTCGATCAAGCGGACCGGGGTTCGCAACACTGGCCGTCACCCCATGAAGGCGTGATGCCGGATGCTGTTTGCCAGAAGGTCCAGATTGGCGCGCAGAGCATCGCGCGACAACGATCCGCCCAGACAGACCCTGACGGTTTCGTCCGGTACGGCGTCCACGGTGAACGCATCCGAGGGCATCAGCCCGACAGGGCGGCCCGCCATGCGCGCCACCAGATCCGCGCGCCCCACGCCCCTGGGCAGCGGCAGCCAGACGTTGAAGGCGTTATCGGCGCCTCGGAACGACAACCCCCCGAACACCTTGGCCGCGATGGCCTGACGCGCGGCAGTTTCCGACCGGACAAAGCGGCGGATCTGGTCGGCGGTTCCGTCTTCGATCCACCGGGTCGCCAATGCGGCAGTAAGAGGCGACGCCATCACCGTCTGCACCTTGAGTGCCTGGCCAAGAGTGTACGCCTGGCCTGTGTCCGGAGCGACGGTGTAGGCCAGTCGCAGTCCCGCGCCGATGCATTTGGCCAGTCCGCCGATATGCCAGGTAAGATCGGGTGCGCAAACGGCGATGGGGTCCGGCGATCTGGCCGGAACAAAGCCATAGGCATCATCCTCGATCAGCGGCAGGCCGTGTCTGACAAGAATGTCCGCAATCTCGAGCCGCCTTGCCGCCGGGATCGTCAGGGTGGTCGGATTCTGCAACGTCGGATTGAGGTAGAGCGCCTTTGGGCGATGCCGGACAATCGCGGCCTCAAGTGCGTCGGGCAGGATGCCGTCCGCGTCCATCGGGATGCCCGCGACGGTCAGCCCGCGATCCGCCGCGATGTTCCGAAAGCCCGGATAGGTGATCCGTTCGCACAAGACGGCGTCTCCGGGCCTGGCGAGAATTTTCAGGATTGCCGTTATGGCGCTGTGCGCCCCCGGCGTTACAACGATTCGTTCCATGCCGGGAACAAGCCCGCGCTGGGCAAGCCACATTGCGGCGGCCAGCTTGTCGCGCTCTGATCCGGTCGGCGACTGGTAGCGCAACAGATCCATAAGGTTGTCCGACACATAGGCAAGACCGTCCCGCATCCTGGCAATCAGCGCGGGGTTCGTCGGCTCTGGCGGCAGGTTCATCGACAGATCTTGGTCTTTCGGTCGCATGGGATCGGGCGCGCCCCCGGGCATGTCCCTTTGCGCCACAAAGGTCCCGCGGCCAACCTGGCTCTGGACCAGACCGCGCGACTGGGCCTCGGTGTAACCGCGCGAAACTGTGGTAAAATCGACCCCCAGGTGTTTGGCCAGTTGACGCTGCGGCGGCAGGCGGGTGCCGGCCACCAGCACGCCCTCGTTCACGTCCCGTTCGATCGCGTCGGCAATCGCCATGTACCGCGGCTTGCCGTTCGCTGCGGGATCTGGAAGCCAGTCCGTCATGTGTCCCTCCGGTCTGAGAGGGACATATCCCATACAACCCGCCTAATGAAGCGGATTGTATGGAGGCAGCTGCGTCAACCGCGCCGGATGCTGCAAGGTCGGGCGGCAGAGCGGTGGGGGCCTTGATGCCAGATGACTGCGCGCTCACTCATCGGCCAGATCGGCGGCGCCTTCGCCCAGCGGCGGGATCCTGAAGATGTTGATGGTGAGCGAAATGAGCGTGTAGTACCCCAGCAACCCCACCAGATCGACCATGCGTTTTTCGCCCAGAACCTCGATTGCGCGGGCATAAAGAGCGTCGTCCACTGTGCGCGTCTCATGCGCGGCGCGGGTGACATCGTGGACGACCTCAAGTTCGGGATCGGTGAAATCGGGACGGCGGTTGCAGCGGATGTCCTCGATCAGGTCCGGGTCCAGACCGGCGTCCAGTGCGTGGCCCTTGTGGGTCTGCCATTCGAATTCCGAGCCGAACACACGGCCCGTCACGAGGATTGCCAGTTCCGACAGTCTGGCGTCCAGAGCGGTGTCATAGCGGCAGTATCTGCCCAGTTCCTGTGACCTGGCGGCAAGTTCGGGACTGTGCAGCCAGACGGCGAGCGGGCCGCGCACGCTGCCGCGGGGACCGCTGGCGATGGCATCGTGGATTTCCTGCTGGCGGCGGGAATAGGTGGCAGGGTCGGGTGCGTGCAGCCGTTGGGGGGGCCAGGTCATATTGCGGTCCTTTCTGATGCGCCGCAGGCAGGGGGCGCTGCGGCGAAAGTGTCGAGCCTGCGTCCAAGGCCGGGGTGATTGCCACGCTGGTTGACCAGCTGGCGCCCCGGGGTTGGGTCGGAACATGCGTCAATTCCAGCCATGGTTCAATCTTGCCTTTCATTGGTCGGGATGCCCACAGGGCAAAAGTGGCCCTCATGCCCACAGGGCAAAAGTGGCCCTCATGCCCACAGGGCAAAAGTGGCCCTCATGCCCGCAGGGCAAAGGGCTCTTGCCAGAAAGCCGCGCCGCATCTGCCATCACGGCCCCTTGCGGCGGATGATGACAGGTACCGCCGCAAAACCGCGTCGCACAGCATAAGTTCAATCTATGGTGTCTGGCCCGCTCTGGCCGCATCTGACATCCTGCCCGCACTCTGAGGGAGGATGACATGACAGCATCAGGCAACCGACCGCGCCGCGTGGCTTTTGTAGGATTTGGCGAGGCAGGCATGGCGTTTGCCAGCGGCTGGGGCGCGCTGCGTCCCGCCGATCTGCGCGCCTATGACGTCAAGACCGACGCTCCGGAAACGCGCCAGCCCCTGCTGGACCGCTATGCCGAACACGGGATGACCGGACAGGAAAGCCTTGCCTTAGCACTTGACGGGGTCGAGGCGGTGTTCTGCGTCGTGACGGCGGATCAGGCGTTCGAGGCGGCCCGTGTCGCGGCGCCGCAGATCGCGTCCGGGACCCTGTGGTTCGATTGCAATTCCTGCGCGCCCGGCACCAAACGTCGGTCAGCCGAGGTGATCGGTGCCGCAGGCGGGCGCTATGTCGACGTGGCCGTGATGGCGCCGGTCTATCCAAAACGGCACCATGTGCCGCTGCTGATCGCCGGGCCGCATTGTGAGGCCGCCGAGGCGGTGCTGACGGCGCTGGACATGAAACCGAAGCAGGCTGGAGACGAAATCGGGCGCGCAAGTTCGATCAAGATGCTTCGGTCGGTGATGATCAAGGGAATGGAGGCGCTGACGGCAGAGTGTTTCCTTGCCGCGCGCCGGGCCGGGGTCGAGGAAGAGGTGATCGGATCGCTCGAGGCGTCGGACCCCGATATCAACTGGCGCGCGCGCGGCGCCTACAATCTGGAACGGATGATGGTGCACGGCGCCCGCCGGGCCGCCGTGATGAAGGAGGTCGCCATCACCGTGGATGAACTGGGTCTGGGTGGACGCATGGCCGCCGCAGCCGCCGAATGGCAAGAGATGATCTCGGACCTAGGCGAAGACCCGGGCGCGCCGGATCTGTACGCGCGTGCCGACCGGATCCTGTCGCGGCTTTAGCCCTGCGCGCCGGTCAATCCGACAAATGGCGCGCGATCAGGGTGTCGTAGCGGGCCACTTCGCTCAGTTCGGCCATCAGGTCGTCGGGACGTTGCGCGCCATTTGCGCCCGGCGTCTCGGCAAGACTGTCCCACGCCGCAAGGGTCGCGGCCGGCAGCGTGCGGTGTGGCGTCAGACAGATGCGCACGCCAAGTGCGGCAAGATCGGCTTTGGCCAGCGCACCCTGCGGCTGCGGCAGGATCAGCGGCAGGTTCGCCGCCTGTTGCGCCCGCGCCACCAGATCGGGATCCCGCGCACCGGTGATGAACAGCGCATCCGCCCCGGCTGCGCCATAGGCAGCTGCCCGCGCGGTCAGGCTGTCTGCGTCCTGCAACTGCGCATTGGTGCGTGCCACGATGACAAAGGCCGGATCCTGGCGGGCCGAAAGGGCAGCTTTCAGCTTGGCCACCGCCTCGGCCTGCTGGATCAGACCGGGGCCACTGTTGCCATAGGGTTGCGGCAGCAGGGTGTCCTCTAGCGTCATGCCCGCGACGCCTGCCACCTCGAGCTCTTCGACCGTGCGCATGGCGTGCAGCGCGCCGCCGAAGCCGTGATCCGCATCGACGATCAGCGGCAATGCCCCGGCGCGGCAGATGCGCCGACACAGTCCTGCGAATTCATCAAGCGACAGCAACGCGTGATCCGGCGCGCCAAGCACGGCAAGCGCCGCCACAGACCCGCCCAGCATCCCCAGCGGGAATCCCAGCCGTGCAGCAGCCCGCGCGCTGAGCGCGTCATAGACCGAAGCGGGACGGATGCAGGTCTTTCCGGCAAGGATGGCGCGCAGGGCCGCGCGTGCCTGCGCGGTTGTCAGTCGGTCAGACATCGGCGCGCACACGCTGGTCCTGTGCATCGCGCACCAGTGCTGCAAAGCGATAGAAGCCGTGCGCCATCTTGGAATAGGGCGTGAGCAGGAAAAAGGCGAGCACGCCCCCAAGATGCAGCGCCAGGACCGGTCCGGTCAGCCATGTGCCGCCCACAGCATACAGCACCAGCCCGGAAAAGCCCGCGAATCCCAGCAGCCAGATGAACCCGCGTTCACCCGAACTGCGCCCCGGCGTGCCAAGTGCCGGATCGGCGCGGCGGCGCAGCATCAGCATGCCCGCACAGCCCACCGTCAACAGGATGCCGCCCGGCACCCCCAGCAGTTTCGGCAGCGACCAGAAGCCATAGGGCGCCTGCATGTCAAAGACATAGTGCATCACCGTCCCGGAAGAGGTCGATGCGAAACACAGCAGGAACCCGTACATCACCGCATGGTGCACATGGCGGCGCGCGTCCGAAAAACGTTCTTCCTTTTCGAAATTGCAACCCTGTCCTTGTCCGCCGTCCAGGTTTTTCATCCGCCCCGCAGACAGTGAGGCATCGCGCAGATCGGCCCAGGCGACGCGCACGCCGCCCACTTCGGACCAGTACCGCCGCAGTCCGATACCGATGGCGAACAGCGGCAACAGGAAAGCCGGCAGAAAGATCGCGACCATCGCGCCGTGGCTGATCCAGGCATAAAAACCCGCACCATCGCCCGGCAGGGCGGCGATTGCAGCGAACATCAGCGCGGTGCCGACCACTAGTGCCGCGGCCAGCGCCTCGCCCCGGGCCTGAAAGATGCGTGCCAGCCCGCCGGGCCAGGCAAAGCGTTCCCAGCTGTCGGTCCGCGCCGCAGCCAGTGCCTGCGGCAGGTTGAGGTCGAATTCATGCGGTGCCGTATACTGGCAGGCGTAATAACAGCCCCGGCAGTTGTGGCACAGGTTGGCCAGCTGCGTGATGTCGCCATCGGCAAACACCTTTTCGCGGGTGATCGCCGGAAAAACCGAACAGAAGCCTTCGCAATAGCGGCAGGCATTGCAGATTTCGATCTGGCGGCGGGCTTCCTCGATCGGATCGGATGAGATCAGACCCGGATCTGTCTGAAGCGTAACGTCAAGCGACATGTTTTGCGGCCTCCTGCCCTGCGATGCGGCCAAAAACGGTGCCGATGGTCATGCCGAACCCGGCCAGATAGCCCTGTCCCAGGATCGACCCTGCCATCATTTCACCCGCACTCCAGATATTGTCATAAAGCCCCTCGGGGCCGGTGGCGCGTGCGCTCTTGTCGACCTTCAGGCCCAGATAGGTGAAGGTCACGCCGGGGCGCAGCGAATAGGCGTAGAACGGCGGTTCGGAGATTGACCGGGCCCAGTTCGTCTTGGGCGGCTCAAGCCCTTCGGTGGTCACGCCATCCAGCTTTTGCGGATGGAAATCGCCGGGACGGCAGGCGGCATTGAATTCGTCGACCGTCTGGGCCAGCGCGTTTCCCGGCAGGCCCAGCTGCTGGGCAAGTCCCTCGATCGTATCGGCCGAAATCGGCGGATAGACCGACGGCATGAACAGGTCGATGGACCGTTTGTCGATGATGGAATAGCTGACCTGATCGGGCTGCGCCGCGACCAGCCGCCCCCAGATCGCGTAGCGTTTGGGCCAGACATCCTCGCCCTCGTCATAGAATCGCTGGCCGTCCTTGTTGACGACGATGGAAAACGGCACACAGTCCAGCCGCGTGACGATGCCGCCGTCGAATTTGGGCGCACGCCCGTCGATGGCGACGGCGTGGCACTGGGTCGGGTCACCCACCGTTTCGGCGCCCTGATCCACCATGTCCTTGAGCACGACACCCATATTGTAGCGCGTGCCGCGGATCAGGAAGTTTTTCGCCGATGGCCCCCAGGCGCGGGCGAGCCAGTCCAGATCCGACTGGAACCCGCCAGAGGCCAGCACAAAGGCGCGCCCCTGAACCCGGTGCATCTCTCCGCCCAGTTCTACGTCCATATGGGTGGCGCGGCGGTCAACGATTTCGACATGACGCACCTGCGCCTCGTAGGCGACGGTGACGCCCAGATCCTCGGCCGTGATGTAGTAGGCATTGACCAGCGCCTTGCCCCCGCCCAGAAAAAACGCGTTGGTGCGGTCAAGCGACAGGGTGCCTGCCAGCGAGGGCTGGAACCGCACGCCGTGCTCCTGCATCCAGGGCAGACATTCCTCTGAGGTGCGGATCGCGTGGCGGGCCAGATCCTCGTCCGTTTCGCCTTTGGTGACGCGCAGAAGATCCTGCCAGAATTCTTCTTCGTCGTAGGTTTCGATGAGCGGGCCAAGGTCGCCGTGGTGCATGCAGCGGAAATTGCGGGTGTGGCGCGAATTGCCGCCGCGATACACCTTTGGGGCGCCTTCCAGGATCAGCACCTTGGCACCTTTTTCCGCCGCCTCGATCGCGGCACACAAAGCGGCATTGCCGCCCCCGGCAATCACGACGTCCCAGACGCCCGCGCTGAGTTGTTTGGGGTTCTTCAACGTCATATGCGTTCTCCGGTGTCCGATTGGCGCAGAATTCGCAGCCGGGCAAGCTGGGCCTGTTCCAGATGGTCGCGCATCGCGGTTTCCGCCGCCGCGCCATCGCGCGCGATCAGGGCCGCCAGCAGTCTTTGATGTTCCTCCAGCGCCTGCTGCGCGCGTTCAGGTGATTCCATGCTCGACGGGCCGAGGATCAGCAGCGTCGTTTCCACCGAGGCCATGGATTTCAGCAGGAACCGGTTGCGGGCCGCATCCAGCAACCGGGTATGAAATAGCCGGTTGAGCCGCACCATTGCAACTGAATCACCTGCTGCCGCAGCCATTTCTTCGTTCATGAGCTGAAGCTCTTCCAGCTCGACGGGCGAAGCCGCCCGCGCAGCAAGCCGTGCTGCCGTGCCTTCAAGCACGGTGCGCATTTCGTACAGTTCCATGATCTCGGGATAATCAAGACTGCGCACCACCGCACCGGTGCGCGGCTGGTGATCGACCAGGCCATCCGCCTCGAGCCGGCGGATCGCTTCGCGCACCGGGGTGCGGCTGATGTCCATCCGGTCGGCAATTTCGGTTTCTGTCAGGCGCGCGCCCGGCCGCAGAAGACCGGAACGGATCTCTTCGAACAGCCGCTCGTAAGCGTTCTGCCCTTGCAACAGCCGGACCGGCGTGTCGCTGTTCACCACCTCAAGTTTTCCTTTGCGCTTCATGCATCCAGTCGTATACACTTGGATACACATGAGTCAACAGCCCTTGCCCCCCCTCCGCCGCCCCGCGGCCAGACGCGCCCTGACGCTGGCCATTGCCGCTGTCGGAACGGCGATTTTCTGGGCGCTGAATCTGCCGCTTCCGTTCCTGTTCGGGCCGATGTTCGCCTGCCTGTGCGCCGCCCTGCTGGGGGCGCCGCTGAAAGGTGTGAAACCGGTTTCGAATGCCGCGCGTACCATTCTGGGTGTCGCGGTCGGCGCGTCGATCACCCCGGCGGTGATTTACCAGTTGCCGCAGATGGCCGGGTCGATCGCGTTCATTCCGCTGTATATCGCAGCGATCGGCCTGATCGGCGTGCCCTATTTCCACAAGATCTGCGGCTTTGACCTGCCAACCTCGTATTTCGCCGCCATGCCCGGCGGATTGCAGGACATGGTTGTATTCGGCGAAGAGGCCGGCGCGGATGTGCGCGCCCTGTCGCTGATCCATGCGACGCGGGTGCTGGTCATCGTGGCCATCGTGCCGGCGATTTTGATCTACGTCTTCGACAGCCCGCTGTCCCATCCCATCGGCGCCCCCGCCAGCGACCTGCCGCTAAGCGAACTGGCCCTTCTGGCCGTGGCCGCCCTGGGTGGCTGGAAACTGGCCGAACGTGTCGGCCTGTTCGGCGCCGCGATCCTGGGGCCGATGATCTTTACGGCCGTTCTTTCGCTGTCCGGTCTGATCGAACACCGCCCCCCGCGCGAAGCGATCCTGGCCGCACAGTTCTTTATCGGAATGGGGATCGGCGTCGGTTACGTCGGCGTCACCCTGTATGAATTGCGCAAGGATGTTCTGGCTGGAATGGTCTTTGTGGTCATCCTTGCCATTCTTGCCTTCGGCGTCACTGAAATCGTTGTGCTGCTCGGCCTTGCGTCCCCTTTGGAGGGGTTCCTGTCCTTCGCACCCGGCGGACAGGCGGAAATGACCGTGCTGGCAATCGTCGCGGGCGCCGATCTGGGGTTTGTCGTCGTCCATCACCTTGTCCGGATCACGCTGGTCATCCTTGGCGCACCCCTTGTCGCGGCAATTTTCGGCGTTCGAATCAAAAAGAACAAAGGCTGACCGGGGCCTGTCCCGCCGAGACATTCATTTTATGAAACAAAACTTTATAATAATGAATTGGATTTATGGCATTCTACCTGACATCCTCTGACCGAGGCCAGTCTATGGCCGGGCCGTTTCATGCCGCAAAGGCCGTTACGGTGTCCAAAGGGAGGAAGACATGAAGAACAATTCCATCATCACAACCGTGGTTGCGGGTATGATTGCAACCATCGGTCAGACTGCGGTTGCCCAGTCTTTCGACGGAGATACCGTCGAGATGACCATTCCGTTTTCGGAATCCGGCGGTTCGGCCAAGTGGGCTGCCTTTTACGCGCCGCGCCTGTCCGAGGCGCTGCCGGGTAACCCGACAACGGTGGTCCGGTTCCGTCCGGGTGCAGGATCGACCGAAGGGGCGAACTGGTTTCAGGGCGAACAGGATCAGGGCGACGGCCTGACGATATTCGGCGACTCCGGCTCGACCAAGTTCCCCTATCTGCTGGGGGATCCGCGCGTGCGGTACGAATATCAGGAATGGACACCCGTGCTGGCTTCGGCCACCGGTGGCGTCGTCTATCTGCCGCCGGATCTTGGCGCGCGGTTCGACGGCGACATGGATGACCTGAAAGAGGAATTCTATCTCTACGGCAGCCAGGGCGCGACCACGCTTGACCTCGTGCCGCTGCTGGCGTTCAAGATGCTCGGCCTCATGGTCGATCCCGTGTTCGGCGTCGAAGGACGCGGCGATGGCCGGTTGATGTTCGAACGCGGCGAAGCCAACATCGACTACCAGACTTCGTCGGCTTATCTTGCCAACGTTCAGCCGCTTGTCGACGGCGGGCAGGCTGTGCCGATCTTTTCCTGGGGCTCGCTGGATGAAAGCGGCAACATCGTCCGCGACCCGACCTTCCCTGACATGCCGTCGTTCAAGGAAGTCTGCGAGGCGACCGAAGGTTGCGAAACCGAAGGTGTGGTCTGGGATGCCTACAAGGCGTTCTTCGTGGCGGGCTTTGCCAACCAGAAGACGATCTTCCTGCCGTCTTCCGCGTCGCAAGAGATTGTCGACACCTATACCGAGGCACTGCGCACCATCGTGAACGCCGACGGGTTCAAGGAAGAAGCCAACGAAGTGCTTGGCGTCTATCCCCAGATGGTCGGTGACGCCGCGGTCGAGGCGACAAGACAGGCAACTTCGATCTCGCCCGAGGCCAAGCAATACGTTCTCGACTGGCTCAAGGAAGATTACAACATCTCGATGGAGTGATCTGCGGCAACCGCTGAACTACCCCCGTCCGGCCAGACCGGGCGGGGTACTGTCATCAAAAGAAGCCGTTGGAGCCCGCCTTGGACATTTTCTTGCAAGCCTTGCCGGATCTCGGCAAAGCCTTTTCCCTCATCTTCCAGCCTGCCCAGCTCATGTATCTTATTGGTGGCGTGTTGCTGGGCCTGTCGATCGGCGTTCTGCCCGGGCTTGGCGGCATTGCCGGTCTCGCGCTGGTGATGCCGTTCCTTTATGGGATCGAACCCGTCGCGGGGCTTGCGCTGATGGTCGGCCTGATCGCGGTCATTCCCACCTCTGATACCTTTTCCTCGGTTCTGATGGGTATTCCCGGCTCGTCGGCAAGTCAGGCGACGGTGCTGGACGGCTTTCCATTGTCCAAACAGGGCCATGCGGCACGGGCCTTGGCGGCGGCCTTCATCTCGTCCCTGATGGGCGGGCTGTTCGGTGCGGTGGTGCTGACCTTCTTCATCCTGATGGCACGTCCGCTGATCCTCGCCTTCGGTCTGCCCGAGATGCTGATGATCACGATCCTCGGCCTGTCGATGGTCGCCATTCTTGCCGGGCGCATCCCTCTCAAGGGGATCGTGGCGGCCGGGCTGGGCCTGATGTTCGGCACCATCGGCGCGGCGCCGGCAGGTGGCAGCCTGCGCATGTCCACCTACGACCTGCCCTATCTGGTGGACGGCTTCCAGCTGGTGATCGTCGGTCTTGGCATGTACGCAATTCCGGAAATCGTCTCGCTCCTGCGGCAGGACCGGGCCATTGCCCAGGGTAATTCGCTGGGCGATGGCTGGCTTCAGGGCCTGCGCGACTGGTGGGAACACAAGTGGCTGTCGATGCGCTGCGCCACGATCGGTGTGCTGGTCGGCGTGATCCCGGGTCTTGGCGGGTCCGTGGTGGACTGGCTGGCCTATGGTTCGGCCGTGCAGATGGCCAAGGACAAGTCGAAATTCGGTCAGGGCGACATCCGGGGTGTGATCGCGCCCGAAAGCTCCAACAACGCCAAGGAAGGCGGCGGGCTGGTGCCCACGCTGATCTTCGGCATCCCCGGCTCCGGGTCGATGGCGATCTTTCTGGGCGGGCTCGCGCTGCTGAACATGACCCCCGGGCCACAGATGGTGCGCAACAACCTGGACGTGACCTATACCATCGTGTGGTCGCTGGCTCTGGCAAACGTCATCGGCGCCGGTCTGTGCATCGTGATGTCGAAATGGATCGCCAAGCTGACAACCGTCCGCTTTACCATCCTTGCGCCCTATCTGTTCATGATCATCGCCTTTGCCGCCTTTCAGTCGCGCCAGTCCGCGCTTGATCTTGCGGCGCTGGTCGCCATCGGCGCGCTTGGCATCTTTCTGCGCCGGTTCGACTATTCCCGCCCGGCGTTTCTGATCGGCTTCGTGCTCAGCAACCAGACCGAGGTGTTCGTCAATCAGGCCTACCAGATCGCCGGGTCGCGGTTCCGCCGTTCGGCCGAACTGGGCTGGGATTACATAATGTCTCCGATCACCATCGGGCTGCTGATCCTCACGATCGTATCCGTCGTGGTCGGCATCAAGGCGTCAAAGAACATCCGCGAAAACGTCGATGCCCCGACCGCCGGACGTATGGCCCCGGCGCTGTTTCTGGGCTTTGCGACGCTTTACCTGGCAGCATCTGTCTGGGACGCTGTCGGTATCAACCGTTTCCAGGATCAGATATTTCCGCTGACCATCGGCATCGTGACCTTGCTTGCCAGCGTGTCGCTGCTGGTGCGGATGGCGTTGCGGCCCGCCTCTGATGATGTCTACATCGATCTCGAGGCAGGCACCGAGGGCGAGGCATCGCACGGGCTCTGGTCCACCCTGTCCTGGTTCATCGCCCTTGTGGTGATGACCTTCACTGTCGGCCTTATCCTCGCACTGACCGTATTCCTGGTCGCATTCTTCCGGGTGCGCGGACGGTTCGGCTGGCAACGCTCGGTGTTTTCTTCGGCGATTGGACTTGCGTTCATCCTGTTCCTCGCCTGGGTACTGGGCCGCGATTTCCCGCCGGGCCTGCTGCAAGCCTACTTCGATCTTCCCTGGCCCTTTACGTGAGACCCTTGCCAATGACCCAAACCGCCATCCCCTATCTCTTTGTCCGGGGCGGTACCTCGCGCGGGCCGTATTTCCACCGCTCCGACCTGCCCGAAGACCGTGACACCCTGTCCAGCGTGCTCATGGCCGCTGTCGGGGCGGGTCATCCGCTCAACATCGACGGTCTGGGCGGCGGCAATGCCGTCACCACCAAGGTCGCGATGCTAAGCCCGTCCGAACGTGACGATTGCGACGTGGACTATTTCTTTGCCCAGGTCGCGGTTGAAAAGCACGAGGTCGACTATCGCCCGACCTGCGGCAACATCCTGGTCGGCGTTGCCCCGGCGGCGATCGAAATGGGCCTGATCCCGGCACAGGACGGCGAAACGACCGTGCGCATCCATGCGGTCAACACCGGCGCCGTGGTCGAATCCGTGGTGCAGACCCCCGGCGGCGCCCTGCGCTATGACGGTGATTTTGCCATTGCCGGGGTGCCCGGCACCGCTGCGCCGATCCGTATGGGTTTCATGGAAACCGTCGGGTCGGTCACCGGCGCGCTGCTGCCCACGGGCAATCTGCGCGACGTGATCGACGGGGTCGAGGTGACCTGCATGGATGTCGCCATGCCGGTCATGCTGGCGCGGGCGTCGGACTTTGGCCTGACGGGGTATGAAACCCAGGCCGAACTGGATGAAAACCGCGCCTTTTACGACCGCATCGAACCGATCCGCCTGAAAGCGGGCGAATTGATGGGGCTGGGCGACGTGTCGCAGTCGGTCACACCCAAGATCACGCTGCTGGCCGCACCGCGCAACGGCGGGTCGGTCGGCGCGCGCTACTTCATGCCGTGGTCGTGCCACCCGTCCATGGCCGTGACCGGCGCCCAATGTATCGCAACCTGCGCGATCCTGCCGGGCACCGTCGCGGACGGGCTGACCGACGGGCTGGACGGGACCGACACGCCGGTGACTGTCGGCATCGAACATCCCTCGGGCACCTTCGAGGTGGTGGTGGATTTCCGGCGGAGCAATGACGGCATCGACATCCGTTCGGCCGGCGTGGTGCGCACCGCGCGGCTGCTGGCACGCGGCGAAGTGATGGTACCTGCCTCGGTCTGGCAAGGGCCTGCTGCGGACTGAACCGGTCCGTTGCAGCCGACCGGACCGACCGGTCCCCTTCATGTCAAGGAACCCTTTCTCATGGCCAGTCACGTCTTTGAAACCCTCGCCGACAGCTTTGTCGATCAGGGCGTTGATACATGTTTCGCCCTGCTAGGCGATGCCAACATGAACTGGGCCACGACACTGGCGGATCGCGGCGTGCGGTTGCTTTACGTGCGTCACGAACATTGCGCCGTGGCCGCCGCCACCGCCTATGCGCGCAAGACCGGCCAACCCGGCGTCGCCACGGTTACCTGCGGCCCCGGCCTGACACAGGTCCTGACCGCCCTGCCGGCCGCGGTGCGGGCGGGCATACCGCTGGTGATCTTTGCGGGGGAATCGCCGCTGGGTGCGGCGTGGTACAATCAGGAACTGGAACAGGCGCCTTTCATCACCGCCACCGGCGCCACCTACCGCCGCCTGCACCACATCCCGCGGATGACCACACAGATTCGCGACGCTTTTGTCGAAGCCGTGGAACAGCGCCGCCCGGTGGTTCTGGGCGTGCCGATGGACCTTCAGAACAAGCTTGTGGACAGCACCGAAGCCTTGCCGTCTGCGGCGCGGGCGATCATGCCCCGCCCGGCGCCCACTCCGCCGAACCCGTCAGATCTGGACCCCATCGCGCAGCGCATTCGTGCGGCCCGACGCATCGTCGTGCTGGGGGGGCTGGGTGCCGCCGCATCCGGTGCGGTTCAGGCGTGCCGGGCACTGGCCGAACAGACCGGCGCCCTTCTTGCCACCACCCTGCCGGCCCGCGGTCTGTTTCACGGCGATGACCACTGCATAGGCATCGCCGGCGGTTTTTCATCAACCTTGGGGCGCGCATTATGCGCCGAGGCCGATCTTGTGATTGCCCTTGGTTGTAGCCTGACCCAGCACACGCTGGACAAGGGAAAGCTGTTTCCCAAGGCTGACATTATCCAGATCGACACCGACCCCTGTACGATCAGTCAGGGCGCGGTGGTCGCCACCCACCACCTGCGGGGCGACGCCCGGCTTTGCGCCGAGGCGCTGTGCGCGGCGCTGCCCGGGCAGGACGGCTGGCGCAGCGACCGGCTGGCCCGAGCCATCGCCGAAGCGGTTCCCGACACGGCGGAATTTCCGCCAGAACCCGGGCTGCTTGACCCGCGTGACGTGGTCGCCGCGCTTGACGGCGTTCTGCCGCAGGACTGGCAGATGGTCAATTCATCGGGCCATTGTTCGTTCTATTTCGCGCATATGGACCGGCCCTTTGACCGGTTCCTTACGATCCGCGAATTCGGCGCCATCGGCAACGGCATCTCTTATGCCATGGGTGTCGCCGCCGCGCGCCCGGGCGACACGGTGGTGATGTTCGACGGCGACGGATCACTTCTCATGCATATCCAGGAGCTTGAGACGATCCGGCGTCACGGTCTCAACATCCTGATCTGCGTGCTCAACGACGGTGCCTATGGATCCGAGATCCACAAGCTGCGCGACGAGGGTCTGTCGGATGCCGGCGCCGTCTTTGGCCGCACCGACCTTGCCGCCATTGCGCGCGGCTTTGACATCGGCGGCCAGAGGATTGACGATCTGGCAACGCTGCCCGCCCTGCTGGAAGAGTTTCGCCAAAGTGGCAAGGCGGCCGTCTGGGATTTCCAGATTTCGGATCGTGTCGCCTCTCCGGTGATCCGGCGCGCGCATCCGGGCGGGCATTGCGGCACCGAATGTCCTGTCGATCTGGACGGGCTCCTTTGAACCGGACCGTGGTACGGCGCAGGGCGTCAGTGCTTTGGCCGCGACACACGGTCAAAGCCGGACGCCACATTGGCACGGAAATTTTCAAGTATGTCTGCTTCGATGCGGGCCAGAAGTTCCGCGGCATTGCGCGTCAGGGGCACCCCACGGCGCGACACGACCCCAAGGGTGCGTTGCAGACGTATCCCGGCAATCGGCACCGACACCAGCGCCGCCGGCGCCATGGCGATGGCCGATTCCGGCTGGATGGTCATCGCGGCGCCCTGCGCGGCCAACCGCATCGCCATGGTGGCGTTCTGCACCTCGAACTGCCAGCGCATCCTGTCGCGCATTTTGGCAAAGGCCAGGTCGAGCAATTCGCTGTTCTTGGAATGTGTGCGGATACGGGCAAGCCGGACGCCTTCAAGTTCGTGAACGTTGATCGATTCCCTTTTCGCAAAGGCGTGGTCGCAGTGGACGAACAGCCGGTAATCCTCGTCTACCAGAGGGCGCAGGCGCAGGTCGGACAGTTCCGCCGACACGATGGTCAGCCCGAACTCTGCCGCTCCGCTGCGCACCGCTTCGGCGATACGGATGACGGGAATGTCCAGCAGCTCAAAGGCGATTTCGGGGTGATCCTCGGCCATGGCCATCAGAACCTTCACCAGCATCGAATTGGCGATGGAGGGCAGGCAGGCAAAGGCCAGCCGCCGTGCCTGCCGCTGCGCGCCGACGCGGGCGGATTCATAGGTGTCCTGCAACGCCTTGAGCAGACGGCGCGCTTCGGGAAGCAGGTCCTGCCCTGTGGGCGTCAGGGACACCTCGCGACTGGACCGTGTGAACAGAGGCGCGCCAAGATCCTCTTCGATCTTGCGCACCCGATGGCTCAGCGCAGCCTGCGACAGATGCAGCGCCTCTGCCGCGCGGTGGAACGACCCGTAGTCGGCAATCCCGACAAAGGCTTCGAGTCCAAGGTAATCCACGCGCATCAGGCTTGCTCCATCCGGGTATGCTGTCCAGGGTCATCAGACCGGGCCCGGAGGGAACACTCCTCTGCCCCCGTCCGGGGTGCACATTCCTCTGCCCCTGCCCGGGGTGCAAGCCAATGTTGAGCCTTCCGCAGATCCTGTTGCCCGAGGGCATGAGTGAAATCGTCTTTGCCGTCCTGATCGCAACCAGCTTTATCGGGTCGCTGATCACCGTTGCGCTGGGGATCGGCGGTGGCGGCATGCTGCTGGCAGTCATGGCAACGCTGGTGCCGCCTGCCGCCCTGATCCCGACACATGGGGTCATCCAGATCGGGTCGAACCTCGGTCGGGCGCTGGTGACGTTCCGCCACATATTCTGGCCCGCCCTGCCGGCCTTTTCCCTCGGATCGGTCATCGGGGCCGCGACCGGCGGCGCGCTGGTGATCAACCTGCCGGGGGCCTGGGTGCAGATCGGCGTCGGTTCCTTCGTGATATGGTCGGTGCTGGGTCGGCCCCCCCGCGGTGTGCGCGACTGGCCGGTTCTGGTCGGCGCGGTGTCCAGCTTTCTCACCATGTTCTTTGGCGCGACGGGATTGTTCGTCGCCACCTTCACAAAATCCCAAGAACTTCCGCGCCACGCCCATGTCGCCACCCACGCCACGCTGATGACCGTGCAGCACGGGGTCAAGACCATCATGTTCGGCCTGTTGGGCTTTGCCTTTGCCGACTGGTGGGCCTTTGTCGCGGCGATGATCGCGGCAGGCTTCTGCGGAACGCTGGTCGGAACGACCGTCCTGAACCGGATCGACGACCGCCGTTTCAAGCTGGCGCTGGACGTGGTGCTGGTGCTGTTGTCGGTGCGCCTCATCTATGCCGGGCTGCGCGAGCTGCTGACCGGGGCCTGAGACCTTCAGCCCCTTGGAAACACGCGGCCGTCGAACATCTTGCGGGCGGTCCGCAGAATGCCCGCGCGCGCGACAGCCCCCGATGGCGCGCGTTCGATCAAAACCTCGGCTGCGCCAGTGGGATGCTCGATCGCAAACGCATCACCCACCGGCAATTCCGCCACCAACGCCGCCGGAGAGTCCGGCAAAGTGCAGGCCGTGGCGACGCTGACCGCGGCAAAGACGCCGATGGTCGCGTGACAGCGATGCGGGATGAAGGATCGCGTGGCGACGGTTCCGCCGTTCTGCGGCGGCGAGACCAGCGTCATCTTCGGCACGCTCTTGTCGGTTACGTCACCCAGTGCCATCAGCGGGCCGGCCTTCAGGCGGATCGCCTCAAGCCGGTCTTTCAGCGCCGTGTCGCCATCCAGCGCCGCGCGGTCCTCGCCCCCCGTCAGCCCCATGTCCGAGGCAAGCAGGATCACGCAGGGCATGCCGTTGTCGATCAGCGTGCAGGCCACCCCGTCGATCACGTCAACCGCATTGCCCGTGGGCAACAGCGCGCCGCACATCGACCCGGAGATATTTTCGAACAGCAACGGCACGGCAGCATGATGCCCCGGCACCCCGTCGATCGATGCCGCGCCGTCATAGCGCACGCGCCCGCCCGGCGTGGCAATCCGGGCCGTTGCCACCTCTTGCGTGTTGAGCATGTGGATGCGCACCGGAGTTTCATCACCCGTCGCGGCGACGAGGCCGCGTTCGATCGCGGCAGGACCGACCCCGGCCAGGATATTGCCGCAGCCCTGCGCATCCGAGACCAGCGGCCGGTCGACAAAGACCTGAAGGAACAGGTAGTCGACATCGGCGTCGCTGCGGCTTGACGGGGACAGGATCGCGACCTTTGACGTCAGCGGGTCCGAGCCGCCGATCCCGTCGATCTGGTTCGGGTCCGGAGAGCCCATTATGCGCAGCAGAAGATCATCGCGCGCGGCCGTGTCCACAGGCAGATCGTCCCGCAGGAAATAGGCGCCCTTGGACGTGCCGCCCCGCATCCAGAGACAGGGCACACCGTCATTGACGGGGTCAGACATATTTCAAACCCTTGTCGGCCAGACGTCCGCGCATGTCGTAGATATCAAGGCCCAGTTCGCCCGCCGCCAGCCGCTTGCGTTTGGCCTCTTCCGCGTCCAGACGCACCTGGGCGTTTTGCAGCACCGCTTTGGCTTCGTCGCGTTTCACCACGACCACGCCATCGTCATCTGCAACTATCACGTCGCCGGCATCGATCGCCTGACCGGCGCAGACGATGGGCACATTGACCGAGCCCGGCGTTTCCTTGACCGTGCCCTGCACGCTGATCGCGCGGGACCAGACCGGAAAGCCCATGGACGTGAGGTCGCGGATATCGCGCACGCCCGCGTCGATTACCAGCCCCCTGCAGCCCCGCGCCTGCGCCGAAGTCGCAAGCAGATCGCCGAAATAGCCGTTGTCGCAGGGCGAGGTCGGCGCCAGCACGAGGATGTCACCTGCCTGCAACTGCTCTATGGCCACATGAATCATCCAGTTGTCGCCGGGTGGTGCCGATATGGTGACCGCCGACCCCGCCACCTGCGCGCCGGAATAGATCGGGCGTATATGCGCGGCAAGGCAGCCCGTGCGTCCCTGCGCCTCGTGGACCGTGGCGACACCGGCGCGGGCAAGGGCGTCGATCACCGCAGGATCGGCGCGTTCAATTTTCTGTCTGACGATGGCCATGTTTGGGGGCTCCTTGCTGACCGGCGATGTGCCGTGTTGCTGCGTCACAGCGTATCGACCGTGCGCGGAAACACCGACTGAAAGCCTTCGGCATATCTGCAATCGCGCCCGCCCGACATGCCGCCCGAATTGCGTTTGAAATGATTGGCGCGCTGTTGGGCGACGCGGGTGTAAAATTCCCACAGGTGTTCCTGACCCTGCATCGCCTCGATCGCGGCGCGCTTCCTGTCCCAGACCGGCGTGATGTCCAGAAAGGTGTCGGGCTTCCAGCCCATCTGTTCGGTCTGGTGCGGTTCGAACAGGTAAAGCTGCGGGGCGCCCAGAACCTTTTCGCCGGGGTTGTGACCCCAGGCCTGTGCGATCATCCGACATTCCAGAACCGCATTGGTCGTGTTCATGTGATCGGTGTTGTAGGGGTCGTACTGGCTGTGGCTGAGCATGAAGTCCGGCTGGACCCGGCGGATCACATCGACGATCTTCATCTTGTTCTCGCGGCTGAAATCCAGCGGATAATCGCCAAGGTCCAGGCATATCAGGTCATGTACGCCCAGTGCCTGCGCCGCCGTCTCGGCCTCGGCACGGCGCACGTCCTTGACCCGGTCCAGGGTCATGCCGTCCTGCTTCCACAATTTTGCGCTTTCGCCACGTTCGCCGAAGGACAGGCACAGAACCGTGACATCATAGCCCTGTTCGCTGTGCAAGGCGATGGCGCCGCCGCAGCGCCAGACAAAATCGGCGGCATGGGCGGAAATGACCAGAGCGGTTTTCGGGTTGGACATGGGCTGACTCCTGCGTGGGCTTGCCCGAGTGTTCCACGAAATGGCCATGACTCTCAATTCCAAAGCCTGTTTTGTGGCATAAGTTCTGGCTATGACGTGGCACAGGAACGCACGGCATGGCATGTTGCGGATACACCGCAAGGGGAAGGTCGGGGATGCACGCAGGTTCACAGCAGGCCGGTTCACAGCAGGTCGGCAGATCGGCGGTCGTGCCGTCGCCCGGGAAAGTGGCGTGATCACACGCAACCTGCGGCATCTGCGCGTCTTTCTGGCCGTGGCGGATACCGGTTCCGTCAGCCGCGCCGCCGAACGGTGCCACGTGACGCAACCCGCGGTAACCCAGGCATTGAACAAGCTGGACCGGAACGCCGGTGGCGCGCTGTTCGATCGCGGGCGGCATGGCTTTCGCCTTACGCCGCCGGGCCGGGTGCTGCTGGATCGGGTGAGACGGGCCTTTGCCCTGCTTGACCCGGCCCTTGGGGAAATTGCGCCCCGGCTTTTGCTGACGGCCACCCTGTCGCAACTGACCGCCCTGATCGCCCTGCGCGAAACCGAGAATTTCACCCTGGCGGCCCGCCGTCTGAAGCTGTCACAGCCGACAGTTCACCGCGCGGTGTCACAGCTTGAACGGGAATCGGTGCGTGTCCTGTTCGAAAGGACCCCCTACGGCATCATCCCCACCCGGCACACCCGCGTGCTTAGCCAGTGCGCGCAGCTGGCGCTTGCGGAACTGAATCAGGCGGATGCGGATCTGGCCGAACTCGACGGGCGCGAGGTGGGCCGCATCGTTGTCGGGGCGCTTCCCCTGTCGCGGTCGGTGATCCTTCCCCGCGCGCTGACGAACTTTCGCGCGCTGCGTCCGGTGCAGGACATCACGGTCGTCGATGGCGCCTATGGCGAGCTTCTGGCGGGGCTGCGCCGCGGAGACATCGACATGATCGTGGGTGCGCTGCGCGATCCGCTGCCGATTGGCGACGTTGTGCAGGAACCGTTGTTCAATGACCATCTGACCATCCTGTGCCGCCCCGGGCATCCGTTTGCCGACCGAAAGGGCCTGTCGCCCCGCGATCTTTGCGGCATGCCCTGGGTGGTGGCGCGCCGCGGAACGCCGGCCCGCGCGCAGTTCGACGCCTGTTTCGACGGCTTTGCGCCGACCAGCATCATCGAAACCGGGTCCATCCTGCTGATGCGTGAGATCCTGCTGACAAGCGATCATCTGGGCTGCATCTCGACAGTGCAGGCGGATGCGGAGATCACAAAAAACCTGCTTGCGCGGATGGACGTTGACATGGACCGGGTGGGTCGCCCGATCGGGCTGACCACCCGCGCGGGCTGGTTGCCCACGCTTGGCCAGTCATTGATGTTGCGCATGATCCGAACCGCGGCCGCCGAAGCCCGGCAGGGGGCCGCGTGAACCGGTCCGCCGGTGCAACAGCACCGGTCAAGAGCCGACACGCCCTGCCGCCCGGCCAGCAAGGCGAAGTTGATGATCCGCCCGGCCTTGCGGGCGCGCATCCGCGGCAGCAGGGCGTTGGTCATCAGCAGGATGCCCTTGCCGGTCACATCCATATGCGCGTCCCAGCTGGCTTCGCTTTTGTATTGCCCGCCCCCGGCCCTCTGCTGTCCCGAAACCGGGGGATGGTCTCGGTCCGTGTGGCCGTAGTTGGCCATGCGGGACATCACGTTGCGGAGCACGTCACTGCTCGGCAGGGGCGGTTCGCCAAATGGCAGGCTGGCGTCCCTGCACCGATCACGGCTTTGGCCTTTCTAGTACCAACCAAAAGCAGGGACATGCTAACCCGGATAATTCACCAAGTCCGGATTTTGGCTGTCGGCTGGATATTTTCGGGGCGGGATGAAGTTCCTGCGCAGGCGGATGCGGCGTCCGGGTTGTGAGGCCCGGTCGGCAGCTCGTTTTGGGTCATGCGGGTTGAT
>JAGXGV010000019.1 GCA_024636635.1 Puniceibacterium sp. | reverse complement strand
GGCGCGCTTATCGCCGAAGAGCTGGGGCATCTGGGCTGCGAGATCGAGATCGAGCCGGGACGCCTGATTGTCGGCAATGCCGGGCTGCTTGTGAGCGAGGTCCTGTACGTCAAGCAGGGCGAAGGTCGCGAGTTCCTGATCCTGGACGGGGCGATGAACGACCTGATCCGCCCGGCGATGTACGACGCCTGGCACGACATCGTGCCGCTGGTCGAGGCCGATCCCGGCGCGGAACGGGTGCCATATGACGTTGTCGGGCCGGTCTGCGAATCCGGCGACACCTTTGCCAAGGGCCGGATGATGCCCAAATTGCAGGCAGGGGATCGTGTCGCGTTCCGCTCGGCGGGTGCATATGGCGCCGTGATGGCGTCGGAATACAACACGAGACCGCTTGTGCCCGAAGTTCTGGTGAAAGGTGATCACTTTGCGGTCATCCGCGCCCGGCCAAGCTTTGACGAAATGATTTCCCGCGATACAATTCCTGCATGGCTGTAGGGTATCCTTCCTGCGGCTGACCCTGCAGGAGAGCCTCATGGCGTCACCCGTCACATTGCCCCCCGAGATCTTCAAGGTCCTGCGTGGGCCGCTGCGACTGACCCGCGCGGGAATGGTTGCCGAACGGATCGTGCGTGGATTCTGGCCGCTGTGGTCGGTGCTGTTCGTGGCGCTGGCGGCGCTGATGCTGGGCCTTCAGGATCTGGTCCGGGTCGAGGTGGTCTGGGCCGCCGTGGCGGTACTGCTGCCCGCAACGCTGGTCGCAGCAGTGTGGGGCATACGCCGCTTCCGGATGCCGACGCGTGAAGGGGCGCTTGCGCGGCTTGATGCCACCATGCGGGGCAATCCGATCCAGACGGCGCTGGACACACAGGCCATCGGCGGCAACGATGCGGCCTCGCTTGCCGTGTGGCGCGCGCACCAGGCACGGATGCGGGAACGCCTGGCCGGGGCCAAGGCCGTGCAGCCAGATCTGCGGGTCGCGGGCGCGGACCCCTTTGCGCTGCGTTACGTCGCGCTGCTGGCGCTGTTCACGGCAGTCCTGTTCGGGTCGGTCCTGCGGGTGCAGTCGGTCACCGGCATCGGACCGGGCGGCAAGGATCTTGCCTCGGGTCCGGCATGGGAAGGCTGGATGGAGCCGCCGGGATACACCCGCCTGCCTTCGGTCTATCTTAACGACATTACCGCCGGGGCGCTGAACGTGCCGGAGGGCGCACGCATTACACTGCGCATGTACGGCGAAGTCGGCGCGCTGAACGTGAGCGAGTCAGTTTCCGGCAATCCCCTGCCCGAGGGCGGCAACCAGGCGACGGCGCAGGATTTCACCGTCGTCCGGTCGGGAACGCTGGAGATAGACGGACCCGGCGGCCGCACCTGGGACCTGGCGATGTCCCCCGACGCCCCCCCCACCGTGGCCCGCGACGGCGAAGTCGAAAGCAGCTACGAGGGCGAAGCGACGATTCCCTTTGCCGCGACAGACGATTACGGCGTTGTTGCCGGGACCGCCCGGATCGAGCTTGCTCTGAACGAGGTCGATCGCCGCTATGGCCTGCAAGACGACCCCGAGCCGCGCGCCGCAATCGAAGTGCCGCTGCCGATGCCGATTTCTGGCGACCGGTCCGAATTCACAGAGACATTGATCGAGAATTTTTCGGAGCACCCGTGGGCCAACCTGCCGGTCACGATCACGCTTTCGGTCGAGGATGCGGCCGAACAGTCTGGCACGGCGGCGCCCGAGGCAATGACACTGCCGGGACGCAGGTTCTTTGATCCGATGGCTGCCGCGATCATCGAACAGCGCCGGTCGTTGCTGTGGAATCGCGAAAATGCCGAAGATATCGGCCAGATCCTGCGCGCGGTGTCCTACCGCCCGGACGACATTTTCCGCTCGGCGGTGCATTACCTGCGGCTGCAGACGATCCTGCGACGGATGGAGAATTTCGCTGACCACGGCATGACCGATGACCAGCAGATCGAACTGGCAGGGGCGATGTGGGACCTTGCGCTGCTACTGGAAGAGGGAAATCTGGACGATGCCCGCGAACGGCTGAAACGCGCGCAGGAACGTCTGTCCGAAGCGATGAAGAACGGTGCCTCGGATCAGGAAATCGCAGAGCTGATGCAAGAGCTGCGCGAGGCGACGGACGACTACATGCGCCAGCTTGCCGCCGAGGCGCAGAAAGAGGCCGAACAGAACCCGGATTCGCAGATGTCGCAAAACCAGGACGGCATGCAGATGGAGCAGAGCGACCTTCAGGCGATGATGGACCGCATCCAGGAACTGATGGAAGAGGGCCGCATGGCCGAAGCGCAACAGGCGCTGGAAGAGCTGCGCCAGATGATGGAGAACATGCGCGTGACGCAGGGTCAGGGCCAAGGACAGCAGTCCCCAGGCCAGCAGGCGATGGAAGGCCTGGCCGAGACGCTGCGCGAACAGCAGGACCTGTCGGATCAGGCGTTCCGCGACCTTCAGGAGCAGTTCAATCCAGGTCAGCAGGGCCAACAGGGTCAGCAAGGGCAGGGGCAGAGCCAGGGTCAGCAACAGGGTCAGGGCCAAGGTCAGGGTCAAGGTCAGGGCCAGCAGGGTCAGGGCGGCGAGTCGCTTGAACAGGATCTGGCCCAACGCCAGCGTGACCTGCGCGACGAGTTGAACCGCCAGCGCGGCAACATGCCCGGCCAGGGCACGGCCGAAGGTGACGCCGCGCGCGAGGCGCTGGGGCGGGCCGAAGGTGCCATGGAAGGCGCCGAAGAAGCTTTGCGCGGCAACGATCTGGCCGAAGCGATCGACCGGCAGTCGGAAGCTATGGAAGCCTTGCGCGAAGGCATGCGCGATCTTGGCGAGGCGATGGCCCAACAGCAGAACGAGGGCCAGCAAGGCATGGCCGAGGGCACTGAACCGGGCCAGCAGCGCGACCCGCTGGGCCGCAGCGCGGGCAGCAACGGCCAGATCGGGTCGGAAGAGGGCATGTTGCAAGGCGAAGATGTCTACCGCCGCGCCCGGGAATTGCTGGACGAGATCCGGCGAAGGTCGGGTGAAGGGCAGCGCCCGGAAGAGGAATTGCAATACCTCGAACGCCTGCTGGAGCGGTTCTGAGCTGAACCACCCAAGGGTCACTTGCCTTGCGGCAGACCACTCGGAATTGACCGCGGGGCTTGCACATCCGGCCCGGCCAACGGCGACGGTCAGACTCCGGTTTCTTCTTTTGGAAAATACCCCGGGGGAGTCACGCAAAGCGCGACGGGGGCAGCGCCCCTTGCCAAAGCGTTGATTGAACTTGGCGACTGAAACAGCGTCAGACCCAGCTTCCGGTGAAAGCGGCGTCTGTGAAGGCATAACCATGGGTTCGTTCTCCTGCGCCCCCCAAGTGTAAGCTTCAGCCAGTCGAATGTCTCACTCTCATTGGCACGGAGGGTGGCAGCAAGGCCCAGATGCTTGCTCTCTCAAAGGATTTCGCGCGTGTCGAAAACTTGACTGTCCGCGCATGTTACAACGATGTGCTGGCATCCGGTGGGGCTATTCGTGCCGCGCGTCGATGCGGGGTCTCCGGCCGCTCCTTCGTATCTGAGCGGCCGAAAATTTTCCTGCGGACGTCAGTCGGGTGCCTCGACAAGGATCTTCACGTGGGACTTTTCCGCGACAAGCGCCTCGAAACCTCCTGCGACGATGTCATCCAAAGGAATCCGCTTGGTTACCAGTTGCTCGGCGCTGAAGTAGCCTTGGGTCATCAGAGCCATGACCGCCGGATAGACATTGCGGTAGGCAATTGTGCCCTGCAGTTGACGCTCTTTGAGCACGACGGTGTTGGGCTGGAAGGACGCCTCTTTTTCCCAGATCGACACGACCAGAACCTGTCCCTCATGGCGGGTGGCGTCGATGCACTGCGGCAGCACCTGCGGCACGCCGGTCACCTCGAAGGCCACATGAGCACCGCCCGTCGCCTCGCGGATCGCCGCGACGGCATCCGTTGCCGTCGGGTCGATCACTGATGTCGCGCCGAGATCCAGCGCCTTTTGCCGCCGCACCCCGGACGGTTCCACCACGTGGATTTCCGATGCGCCCGCGACCCGCAGCGACTCGACCACCAGAAGGCCGATTGGCCCCGCGCCAAAGACGGCGGCCTTGTCGCCGGCCTTGATCTTTGACAAGCGGACGGCGTGCAGGGCGACGGCGGCGGGCTCAACAAGTGCCCCCTGTTCCATCGAAAGCCCATCGGGCATCTTGTGAACCATGCGGGCTGGCACCACACTGTGCGTCGCAAAACCGCCGTGGCCGCCGGACAGGCCGACAAAACCAAGGCTGTCGCAGAGGTTGTACTTGCCTTCCAGGCAGGCCGGACAATCGCCGCAGGCAAAGATCGGCTCAATGGCGACGCGGTCACCGACCGAAAGGCCGGTGACATCATCGCCCAGTTCGGCGACGGTGCCGCAATATTCGTGACCCATCGTGATCGGGGCCTGATCGTGGCTGAGGGGGTGGTCAGCGCCCACTGGGATGAAGATCGGCCCCGCAAGGTATTCGTGCAGGTCGCTGCCGCAGATCCCCGTCCAGGCGACCTTTATCTTGACCTCGCCCGCGCCTGGGGTCGGCTCGGGGATGTCTTCGACGCGAATATCCTTCACGCCATGCCACCGTGCTGCTTTCATTTCTTTTCTCCAATATCTGAATTTGTTTGCGCCCGGCGCGAGGATGGAGCCGGACGCCAGGTCGCGCCACCACGGGCGCGGCCCCCGTCATCCCATCATGACAGGTGATGCACCTCTTGCAGGCCATAGACGGGGGTGTCCAAACCCTCCATCCGTGCCTTTAGTTGCAGCGCAAGGTACAGTGAGTAGTGCCGCGACTGGTGCAGGTTGCCGCCGTGGAACCACAGGTTTTCCTGTTGGATCGGTTTCCACATGTTGCGCTGCTCGCCTTCCCAGGGGCCGGGATCCTTGGTGGTGTCGGACCCAAGGCCCCAGACCTTGCCTACCTTATCGGCGACCTCCTGACTGATGAGGTCGGCGGCCCAGCCGTTCATCGATCCGTAGCCCGTCGCCATGACCACCAGATCGGCATCCAGATGCGTGCCATCCGACAGCACGACGCCAGTCTCGTCAAAGCGCTCCACTTGGCCCTTCACAAGCTTTACCTCGCCGTCGATGATCAACTGGCTGGCACCCACGTCGATGTAGTAGCCAGAGCCGCGGCGCAGGTATTTCATGAACAGGCCCGACCCGTCGTCGCCCCAGTCAAGGTCGAAGCCCGCTTTCTCGAGCCCTGCGTAGAACTCGGCATCGCGCTCCTTCATCTGGTCATAGAGCGGGATCTGAAACTGGTGCATGATCCGGTAGGGCAGTGAGGCAAAGACCATATCGGCCTTTTCCGTGGTCATCCCCGAGGCCACCGCCTCTTCGCTGTACAAGGCGCCCAGACCGATATCCATTAGCGTGTCGGACCGCACGATATGGGTAGAGGATCGCTGGACCATCGTCACATCGGCATCCGCTTCCCAAAGGGCGGCACAGATGTCGTGGGCCGAGTTGTTCGAGCCCACCACGACGACCTTTTTGCCTGTCCAGGCATCCGGGCCTTCGTGCTGCGAGCTGTGCTGGATGGTGCCCTTGAAGCTGTCCATGCCCGGAAAGTCCGGCAAGTAG
>JAGXGV010000146.1 GCA_024636635.1 Puniceibacterium sp. | reverse complement strand
GCGCGGACTCCGGTGTCATCGAGCGATCAATAGCCAAACCCCGTTTTGAACGCGGAATGCCACGCTGGAATGAACCGTCGGAGTCTGGGTCAATCTGGCACCGTCACTTTGTAAGAGGTGGCAAACATGAAGGTGCGAAGCTGGCGTCAGCCATCCCCCCAAATTGCGGCTTTGTGAGCCCAGCCTGTATAGCCATCAGCGGTCAACTCGCACCATGTGCCCTGGCAATCGCCAAGCCATGCAATGACGTTATGTTCCAGTTCAGCTCTCACAGGCGCGGTGACATACGCTTTGGTACGCAGTGAAACGCTATCTTTGTTCACGATCACTGTGCGTACACCCGATAAGAGGGCGTAATGCACCCAACCACCTTCACCGTCACGGTCGACTACGCGACGCCAGTGGCCGTATTCGGCGATTATCTGCAGGGGCATGTTACGACGCTGGAAAACCCAATCGATGCGGTAGCTCAGACCCGGCCCCCGGCGCACGTTAACTTTCTTAGCCTTCAGGCTGACACAACGAGAAACTGGAAGGTTGGTGACCCGTCCCCCTTTCGGCGGCAGAAGCCCTCTGAGGTAATGGCTACATAAACGGCTTAGATAAAGTCAATCTGACTTTGTCTCTAAAGCACTCAAGGTCTGAGTGGGGAACGATGTATCCGTTCGATGCACTCGCAAAATAGGACGTGACCTTGCCGCTCTTGCATGTGCACCACCCTTTTTGGTTTCAGCGCTTATATTAATCACCACGGAACCCCCCGTTACTCAGGTGCGTTTTTATTGGAAGATTCGCGATAGGCGGGTCCGACGAGGTCCACCGTGCTACAGCATCACATACCGGCCACGGCAAATTCCGCGCACGACATCATTCGCTGCGAGACGGGCGCCGAGTCCGGCTTTTCCGATTCCGGTGCCGCGTTGGCGCAGGAAATTCCGGTCGAACTGACCGGTTTCGTCGGGATTGCCTATCCAGCGCGGCTAGGCCAAAACCGGGCCGCCGTGCTTGACAATTACAACCGTATTATCACTGCGGTCGGCCATGCGGAACTGATCAGCCCGGCCGCGGAATGGCTGCTGGACAACCACTATGTCGTCGAGGAGAGCTTCCGCCACCTCAAGCGCGATCTCGTCCCGCGCTATTATCGCAAGTTGCCCAATATCTCGACCGCGCATTACGGCGACATCCCCGCAGTGTTGGCCTTCGCGTGGCGTTACGTGGCGCTGAGCAACTCCGACTTCAGAGTTTCGACCCTAACGGACATGGCCGACGGATACCAAAGCGTTCGCATTTTCACGATTGGCGAGATCTGGGCGATCCCGGCCATGCTGCGTTTTGTGCTGCTGGAAAACCTGCGTCGCGTATCGGACCAAGTGATGGAGGCGCGCACAGCGCGGGTTGCGGCGAACGCCCTAGCCGACAGGCTGATGCAGGGCGAAGACGCGGCATGGCCTGCTCAGGATGGGGGGCCGCTTTCAGACGCCTTCGCATCGCAGCTGCTCTATCGGCTGCGCGATGGGTCGCAGGCGGCAGACATCGCGCTGGCGCGGCTGGAGGAAACGCTGGCCCAAGAGGGCACCGACAGCGCACGGGTCCTCGCACGGGACAACGCCAGGCAATCGGCAGCAAACGTCGCCGTCGGCAACGTGATTCGCAGCATGCGGTGCCTGGACGAGACAAACTGGACTAAATGGTTTGAAAAAGTCAGCCGCGTCGATGCTGTGCTACAGGACACGCTCGACTTCCCACACCTCGACCGGGTAACGCGCAACGATTATCGCAATGCCATCGAACGGATCTCGCGCCGGTCAGGAATGAGCGAGATCGACGTGGCGAAGAAAGCCGTGGAAATGTCCGGCGAATTGGCAGCGGGCCATTTGTTAGTGGGCAGGGACGCCGCGGCTTTCGCGCAGGCGTGTGGCTATCGCGCGTCCCTTTCGGAAAGATTACTTAAGCTCGGCCGGCAAGCCGGGTGGTGGAGCATCTTTGCTCCCGCCTTGGCGCTGACACTCCTAATTGCTACGGGCCTTGCGGCACTTCTGCCGCCGATGCCATTCGTGCTCGCGATACTGTTCTTCGTCCTGACCCTCCTTACCGGGTCGGAAGCCGCGATGGGTATCGTGAACCTGCTAAGCGCGCGTCTGGTGCCCGTCAGCCGGTTGCCGGCTTACAACTATGACGCCGGCGTGCCGCCCGAGGCCCGCACATTGGTCGCAGTGCCCTGCCTGATCGGCGACCTCGATACCGTGGACGACATGGTGCAATTGCTGGAACTACACTACCTTGCTAACCCGGATGGCGCGATAGATTTCGCGCTGGTCACCGACTGGCCGGACTCCCGAGAGGAGATCACGGATGCCGACCGCCGCGTCCTCGATTACGCCCGCAGCGAGACCGACGCGCTGGCCGCGCGCTATGCCCATGTCGGGCGTCGCTTCTACTTGCTGCATCGCAGCCGGGTGTGGAATGCGGTCGACCAGCGTTGGATGGGATGGGAGCGCAAGCGCGGCAAGCTGGCGGAACTGAACAGCCTATTGCTGGGCCTGGGTGAAACGACGTTCATGGATGTCAGCCCCCGCCCGCCTGCCGACGTACGTTACGTCGTGACGCTGGACAGTGACACCCGGTTGCCACGCGGTACGATTGCGGCCCTTGTCGGCAAGATGATGCATCCGGTGAATACCCCTGTCATCGACCCCGAAACGGGCACCGTCGTCTCGGGTCACGCGTTGATGCAGCCGCGCGTCACGCCATCGCTGTCCACCGGCGCAGATTCGTCGGTCTTCCAAAGGGTGTTTTCCGTCGGACGCGGAATGGACCCCTACGTCTTCACCGTCTCCGACCTCTACCAGGACCTGCTGGACGAAGGCTCCTTCACCGGCAAGGGGATCTACGACGTCAGGGCATTCGACGCGGCTATGGCGGGCCGGTTCCCGGAAAACGCTGTGCTGAGCCATGACCTGATCGAAGGCAGCCTCGCCCGCGCCGCATTGGTCAGCGATGTGCAGGTGGTTGAGGACTTTCCTGTCCGCTACGATGTCGACGTCTCGCGCCAGCATCGTTGGATCAGGGGGGACTGGCAATTGCTGCCCTTCATCCTCGACAGGCACAATGGCCTGAGCGGGCTAGCCCGCCTGAAAATGGCGGACAACCTGCGCCGGTCGCTCGTAGCACCCGCATGGGTGCTGTCGGCGATATTGGGCTGGCTGGTGCTACCAGCAGGCGCAAGTTCCTTGTGGACTCTGTCGCTGGTCGCGTCGCTGTTTTTCATGCCGCTCATGAACTTTCAACTGGGTCTGCTGCCGTCCCAGCCCGGCGTGGCCAAGGGGCACCACTTAGTGCGGACGGCCCAAGACCTCGGGGGCCACCTGAGCGAGATCGGCCTGCGGTTGATTTTCATCGCGCATCAGGCGTGCAACGCGGCAGACGCTGTGGCGCGGACGCTGTGGCGCCTGGCGATCAGTCACCGCCGCATGCTGGAATGGCGCACCGCGCAACAGGTAGAAAGCAGCGGACGCCGCAGTCGCCGCGACTGGTGGCTTGCCATGATCGGATCGCCGATCATCGGTTGCGTTGCCTTTGCGCTGACTCTGCTGCTAAATCCAGCCGCTTGGTCCGTCGCCATGTTATTCTCGTTTTTCTGGATCGCCGCCCCCGGCGTCGCCTTCGCCGTCTCCCGATCAATGAAGACCGAAGACAGGTTGGACGTCGCCCCGGCTGACGCAGCTGAATTACGCCGCATCGCGCGCATGACCTGGCGCTATTTCGAGACATTTGTCACCGATAAAAGCCATCACCTACCGCCAGACAACTTCCAGGATACGCCCGCACCCAAGATTGCGGAACGCACCTCACCGACCAATATCGGACTGTATCTCCTTTCAGTCCTGTCGGCCCGCGACTTGGGCTGGATCGGGCAGGCCGACGCTATCGGGAGGATCGAAAGGACGATCGGCACACTCGAAGGGATGCAGCGGTACCGCGGCCACTTTTACAATTGGTATAACACCCGCGACCTGTCAGTAATGGAACCGCGCTACGTATCCTCCGTGGACAGCGGAAACCTCGCGGGTCACCTGATCGCCCTGTCCTCTGCCCTGAATGACTGGGCCGATCGCCCCACAGTCTATATGCAAGGCAACCTGTCGGGCATCGGTGACACTTTGTCAGTCTTGGTCGAACGTCTTGGACAAGTGCCCGACGACCGCCGTACCCTGCGCGCCATGCGCCGCCGGTTGGAGCATCTGATCGAAGGTTTCGGGCGTAGCCACGTGGCCTACATGGCCGAACCGCAGCTCGCCACATTGCGCGCCCTAAACCTGAGGCTGATCGCCGCCGACATCGCCCGCCTTGCCGCCGATTTCGACGCGGAATCCGAACGCGCCGAGACCGCAGAGGTCATGTGGTGGGCACAGGCCCTGCGCACTAACTGCGACCAGATCGTCGGCGATACCGGCGACCAGGTGTCCAGCCGCGCCGACCTGGCGCATGCGCTCACCGATCTGGCGCAGCGCGTGCGCAAGCTTGCGTTCGAGATGGACTTCGCCCTGCTGCTGAATACGGAAAAGCGTCTTTTGACGATCGGTTACCGCCCCGACACCGGCGAACGCGACGAGAGTTGCTACGACCTTCTAGCGTCGGAGGCGCGTCTCGCCAGCCTCTTTGCCATCGCCAAAGGCGATGTGCCGACTTCCCATTGGCTGCGGCTGGGGCGGCCCGTGACCTCCGTCGGAACGCAGGGGGTGCTGCTGTCGTGGTCCGGGTCGATGTTCGAATACCTGATGCCGCCTTTGGTGATGCACGAACGTGTCGGAGGTGTCCTCCACACAGCGAACGCTATGGCGGTTCGCGCGCAGATGCAGCACGGCCATCGGCTCCGACTGCCCTGGGGGATCTCGGAAAGCGCGTTTTCAGCCCGTGACCGAGAGATGAACTACCAGTATTACGCCTTCGGAGTGCCGCACCTTGCGCTGAAGCGGATGCAGACGAACGACCATGTCGTCGCACCCTACGCCACGCTATTGGCGGCCCAGATCGCGCCAAGGGCCGCCGTACAGAACCTGCAGCGGTTGAATGCACTGGGGGCTTTGGGGTCCTACGGCTATTTCGACGCGATCGACTTCACGGCCACTCGGTTGCCCGAGGGGCAGGACCATGTCATTGTCCGCAACGTGATGGCCCACCACCACGGCATGTCAATTGTCGCCATCGCGAACGTTGTGTTGGATGGCATCCACCGCGACCGCTTTCACGCCGACCCAGTGATCAAAGCGGCCGAATTGCTGCTGCAGGAAAAGACTCATCGCGATGTCGTGCCCGTGACCCGCGCCGGTCCGGTTGAGCCGCGTAACAGCGATGC
>JAGXGV010000145.1 GCA_024636635.1 Puniceibacterium sp. | reverse complement strand
GCCCCTTCATCCGCGGCTATTTCACCGACCGCGCCTATGACGACATGCCGCTGCCGATCGCCTGCGGACAGACGATCTCTCAGCCCTCGGTCGTCGGTCTCATGACCCAGGCGCTGGATGTGAGCCCCCGCGACAAGGTGCTCGAAGTGGGCACAGGCTCGGGCTATCAGGCGGCGATCCTGTCCTGTCTCGTCCGCCGGGTCTATACGGTGGACCGCCACATGCGCCTCGTGCGCGAGGCGCGCGGCGTCTTCGATCAGCTTGGCATCACCAACATCACCGCCTTCACCGCCGACGGATCGCACGGTTTGCCCGATCAGGCGCCGTTCGACCGGATTCTGGTCACCGCCGCTGCCGAAGATCCCCCCGGCCCGCTCTTGGCCCAGCTCAAGATTGGCGGTATCATGGTGGTGCCCGTCGGCCAGTCCGACACGGTTCAGAGCCTGATCCGCGTGACCCGGACCGAAACGGGCTATGAATACGACGAATTGCGCCCGGTGCGCTTTGTTCCGCTGGTCGAAGGTCTGGGCAAGGACAGCTGAGGCCGCAATGACTTTACCAAGACGTCCCGGCCAACAAGGGACGCAGCCGAGGATGACGAGATGACAGTGACAGCCCCCCACCGCCCGTTCCCTGGCCTGTTGCGCACCAGTTGCGCCGGCCTTGCCCTGGTAACGGTGACGGCCTGCTCGGGTCCTTTTGACATCGACATGCGCGGACGGATGGGCGGGGAAGTGGACACCTCCGAAGCCGCCACCGCCGCGACCTCCCCGCGCCCCGAACCGGATTCCCGCGGCGTGCTGAGCTACCCCAACTATCAGGTCGCCATCGCCGAGCGGGGCGACACGATGGCAACCCTTGCCGGCCGCGTCGGCCTGCCCGTGGCGGAACTGGCGGATTACAACGGTATCCAGCCCGGCGATCCGCTGCGCGCGGGCGAGGTCATCGCCCTGCCGCGCCGCGTCGCCACTGTCTCTTCGCCCGCGATGCCGTCCGCCGCGCCGGTTGGCGCCATTACCCCGGCGGGCGCCATCGACATCACGACCCTTGCGGGGGCAGCCATCGAACGCGCCCCAACAACACCGGCCCCCGCCCGTGCTGGAACCGCCAGCAACATCATGCCGGGCGGGGTACAGCCGGTGCGCCATCAGGTCGCGCGCGGCGAGACGGCGTTTACGATCGCGCGGCTCTACGGCGTGACTCCGCGCGCACTGGCCGACTGGAACGGCCTCTCCAGCGATTTTGCAGTGCGCGACGGCCAGTACCTGCTCATTCCGACCGCCCTGCCCGACACCCAACGTAACACTGCGGCCCCGGCGAACGCACCGACAACCGCCCCCGGATCCGGAAGCCAGACGCCGGTTCCCCCGAGCGCCTCCAGACCACTGCCAGAGGCGACGCCACCGGCCACCGCGAAACCTGCCCCGGCCGTGCCAAAACCCGACATTGGCCAGCAAAGCGCCCCCGCGGCCAGCAGCTCCGCCGCGATGAGCTACCCGGTGCAGGGCAGCATCATCCGCGAATATGCCAAAGGCAGGAACGATGGTATCGACATCGGCGCCCCTGCGGGCACCAGCGTGAAGGCCGCCGCCAGTGGCACAGTGGCCGCCATAACGACCAACACCGAAAACATCCCGATCGTGGTGATCAAGCACGCCGACAACCTGCTCACCGTCTATACCCATATCGACAGCCTCAGCGTCAAGAAGGGGGATGCGGTCAGCCGCGGCCAGTCCATCGGCAAGGTGCGCGCGGGCGATCCCCCCCGCATGCATTTCGAGGTGCGCAACGGCTTTGATTCGGTCGATCCGATGAAATACCTGAAATAGCGGCCCGGCGCTGACACCATCCCGGCCGACAGACAGGGTTGGTGTCGTCTGCAAGCTGTCGGCCCAAAGCTGCCAAACGCCGTGGCCTCCAATGAATGCTGCGATTTTTCGACTTCTTCGGGTTCCAAATATCCCCGCCGGAGGCCGGTCCGGCGCTTGCGACCGGATCAACGGCAGACGTCGCGCACAGCTCCCACAACCCGCGCCAGCCCGAGGGACCGCCAGAGGCGGACCCGAGACAAACGGTGCGCGCAAAGCGCGCGCATTCGGATCACGCCAGTCGCGGAACTGTCAGGAAATGCGCAGGCCGTGGCGTCCTGCAAGATCGACGAAGAACTGCCAGGCAACCCGGCCCGAGCGCGAGCCGCGCGTCGCCTGCCACTCGATCGCCTCGGCCCGCAGCGTCTCTGCCGCGATCTCGATCCCGTTCGCTGCGCAATAGCCATCGATCATGGCAAGGTAGTCGTCCTGCGAACAGGGATGGAATCCAAGCCAAAGCCCGAACCGGTCCGACAGCGACACCTTCTCCTCGACCGCCTCGCCGGGGCTGATCGCGGTCGAGCGTTCGTTCTCGATCATGTCGCGCGGCATCAGATGCCGCCGGTTCGATGTGGCGTAGAGCAGGACGTTCTCTGGACGCCCTTCGATTCCGCCGTCGAGCACTGCCTTCAGGCTCTTGTAATGCTGGTCGTCTCTGGAAAACGACAGGTCGTCGCAGAACAGCAGGAACCGGTGGTGCGATGCGCGCAGCAGGTTCAGCAACCGCGCAACCGAAGGCAGATCCTCGCGTTGTAATTCCACGATCTTGAGATCCAGACCGCGCCGCAGCACCTCGGCATGCACCGCCTTCACCAGCGACGACTTGCCCATCCCGCGCGCGCCCCAGAGCAGGGCGTTGTTGGCGGGCAGCCCGCGGGCGAATTGTTCGGTATTGGTCAGCAGCGTGTCACGGCTGCGGTCCACCCCGATCAGCAGGTCCAGATCCACCCGGGACACGACCGGTACAGGCTCCAGCCGGTCCGGACCGACATGCCAGACAAACGCCTCTGCCGCGTCGAATTCTGGGGCGGTCAGCGGCGCAGGGGCCATCCGCTCCAGCGCCGCCGCAATGCGGTCAAGCGCATCGCTCATGTGTTGTCACCGTTCCGTGTGGCTTCGGAATCCTCGTCTTCGTCGTCCTCTTCAAACCACAACCCCTGGGCGCGCAGATCCCTTTCGCGCTTTTTCTCGACCAGTCGCACAAGTATGATCGAGACCTCGTAAAGTCCGTAGACCACCACAAACAGGATCAGCTGCGTCGTGACATCGGGCGGCGTCACCACCGCGGCCAGCACCAGAATGCCCACCATCGCATATTTGCGCACCTGTCCAAGACCGGCCGCAGACACCAGTCCCGCCTTGCCCATCAGCGTCAGTAGCACCGGAAGCTGAAAGCACAGACCAAAGGCCATGATGAATTTCAGCGTGATATCGAGGGATTCGTTCACCTTGCCAAAGAAGGTGATGCGCACGCCGTCGACCGTTTCGGGTACCACCGCATTGTCCGACGCCATGTCATTCACGACCCCGTCGGGCAGGTTCACCGGCGCCGATTGCAACAGGTTGGCAAAGATCGAACTCACGTCTGCAAAGCCAAGAAAGAAGGCCATAGCGAGCGGCGTCACCACAAAATGCGCAAAGCTCGCGCCCAGCATGAACATGAAGGGCGAGGCGATGACAAAAGGCAGGAACGCGCCTTTTTCGGTTTTATAGAGACCCGGCGCGACGAACCGCCACATCTGGTAGGAAATCACCGGAAAGGCCAGCGCAAAGCCGAAAACCATCGCGATGCGGAACAACGTGAACAGGTATTCCTGCGGCGATGTATACTGCATCGTCGGCGACGAATCCCCCAGCGCGCGCAGCGTATCCTCGATCGGGCCCAGCAGGAACTGAAGGATCGGCTCGGCCACGGTGAAGGCCAGAACCATGCCGACAATGAAGGCGAGCGCAGACCGGATCAGCCGCGTGCGCAGTTCCGCCAGATGTTCGATCAGCGGCGCGCTGCTGTCCTCAAGATCGTCACGCGTGCTCATGCGTTACCCTTCGTCTCGGCGGGCATTTGGGCGGCAGGTTCGGCAGCCGTTTCGGCAGGCGTTTCGGCTGTGGGGCCGACCTGTTGCTCTGCCTTCATCTCGGCCTCCATCGCGTCGGCGCGTTTTGCGGCCGCGTCGGCTTCGCGTTTCTTGCGGTCTGCGGCAGCGCGGGCGGTCGAAACCTCAATCTTCTTGCGGTCCGCCTCGCGTTCGGCCTTGAGCTTGCCGGTTTCGCTGTCGGGATCAAGGCTGGTCATCGACTTTGCCGCATCGCGCACCCCGTCCATGGCCGAAGACATCGGGTTGCTGGCCGTCTTGAAGGTCTTGGCCATGTCCTTCACGCCGCTCTCGTCCGCGGCATCGTTCATCGCCCTGGAAAACTCGCGCGCCATGCCCTTGGCACGGCCCATGAACCGCCCGACGTTGCGGAACAGCATCGGCAGGTCCTTGGGACCCACCACGATCAGGGCGACAACCCCGATCAGCAAAAGCTCGGACCAGCCAAGATCGAACATTTGAACTTACACCTTGTCTTTCTCTGTCTCGCTCGGCGTGACATCGCGGGCGCTTTCGGCCTGCTCGTCGTCGATCTCTTTCGATCCGTCGCTCACGCCCTTCTTGAAGGCGGTGATACCTTTGCCGACTTCGCCCATCAGGCTGGAAATCTTGCCGCGTCCGAACAGGACCAGCACCACGACAGCGATCAGCAGAAGGCCGGGAAGGCCGATATTGTTGAGCATCTCTCTCTCCTCGACGCTAGCGGGCCATGCGCGCCCACAAAAATCATCTGTAGTATCTAGTGGGTTTCCGCAGCAGCGAAAAGCGCCAAAGCCCGCCGATCACGCCGGTTTGCGGACCATTTTCCGGTGCCGTTTGTCAAGAGGTTGTCAGTTGCCAGATTTTTGTCAGTAATAGCCGCGACATCGCTGCGAATCACCTTTACCGAAAGGGCCTGCCACCATGAAACGCGCCGACCGGCTCTACACCCTGATGATGCGGCTCAAAGATGGCGATCTGCACCGCGCCGAGGATCTTGCCAGGACGCTCAAGGTCTCGATCCGCACGATCTACCGCGACATGGACACGCTTGCCGCGTCGGGGGTCCCGGTCGAGGGCGCGCGCGGCTTCGGCTATACCGCCCGCGCGGCCATCACGCTGCCACCGCTGAACCTGACCGAAGCAGAGCTCGAGGCGCTGCACCTTGGTCTTGCTGCCGTGGGGGCCGGATCGCTGCCGGATCTCGCCGAAGCCGCCCGCGCGCTGTCGGCCAAGATCGACGCCGTTCTGCCGCAGGACGCAGGCCCCGCCCCGGCGCCCTTCGGGTTCGCCACCTATCCCTTTGCCGAGGCAGCGCAGGGTTTCCGGCACATGCCGTCCTTCCGTTCAGCCATCCGGGCACGCCAGAAGCTGCGCGTGACACTGGCCGGAGAGGCCGAGGCGCATATCGTGCGCCCGCTGCACATCGACTACTGGGGCCGCGTCTGGACCTGCATCGTCTGGGATGAAACCGCCCGTGACTTTGCCAGTTTCCGCATCGACCGCATCACGGCCCTTGCCACCGTGCCGGGGCTGTTCGTGGACGAACCGGGCAAACGGCTGTCGGATTTCGAACCTTACGGCGTTTCGGGAAGTACTTGAAACCCTTGTTCGCTGCCTTTCGCCGGCGGCTCAAACGCGAAAAAAAAATGCCGGGTGTTTCAAGTTTTTCGCGTACCAATGTAAGATGCTGGCGCAGTCAGACCTTGCGCGGAAAGATGAAACAGCGGTCCCGCCGCACCGTCAGCCACATGGCCACCCCGACCCTGGGCAGGAACACGTTCGGCACCGTCGCCTTCAGAACCGCGCCGTCGTGGTCCATGCGGAACTCCACAAGGCTTTCCGAGCCCATGAAGCGCGCCCGCTCGACCACGCCGCGCGCAGGGGTGCCCTGCAATTCGGTCGGGTTGGGTCCGCGCCCGGCCCGGTCAAAGTCGATGCCCACATGCTGCGGGCGGAACACGATCTCGACCGCGCCGCCGTCCGGCACACCGGGCGCAAGAAACTGGCCAAAGGCGGTATCCACCAGCGCGCCCTGAACATTGCCCTGCAACACGTTGATGTCGCTGAAAAAGGCCACGGCCTCCTTGTCGGCGGGGGATTTGTAGATGTTGTAGGGCGCGCCGCGCTGCACAATCCGCCCGTCGCGCATCAGCGCAATCTCATCGGCCATGCGCATCGCCTCTTCGGGTTCGTGGGTCACCAGCAGGACGCTTGTGCCCTCTTCCTTGAGCAAGGCCAGCGTCTCGTCCCGGATGCCGTCGCGCAGCCGGTTGTCCAGACCCGAAAATGGCTCGTCCATCAGCATCACGCGGGGGCGCGGCGCAAGGGCGCGTGCCAGCGCCACACGCTGCTGCTCCCCGCCCGAAAGCTGATGGGGATATTCGTCGATGAAGTGCAGAAGATTGACGCGTTCAAGCAGTTCCGAGACGCGCTTGCGCTTTTCCGCCTTGCTGCCGCTCAGCCCGAAGGCAACATTGTGGCCCACGGACAGGTGCGGAAACAGCGCAAAGTCCTGAAACATAAGGCCGATCGAGCGTCGCTCGGGCGGGACACGGTAGCGCGTGTCGCAGATCAGCTTGCCATCGACGTGGATCTGGCCGGAATCCTGCATGTCTACACCGGCAATCAGGCGGAGAGTCGTGGATTTCCCACAACCGGACGGGCCCAGAAGGCAGGTCACATGCCCCGGCAGGATGCTCAGCGACACGTCATCCACAACCGCCTTGCCTTCGAAGCGGCGGACGAGGTTGCGGATGTCAAGCCTTGGCAAAAGAGCCGTGGGGGAAGGGACGCTCACCTGTGCCTCGCAACGTATCCGATGAAAACCATCGGGTTTTAAGGCCGATTAGCAGCCCGGGCCCCGCACCGCAACCCTTGCGGCGCGGGTGAAACTGCCGCCCGGCACGCACCAAGGCGCAGATCAGATCAGCCCGCGACGGCCTTTGCCAGCCGCGGCAGACGCGCCTTCTTGAGCAGCGCGCGCATTTCCCAATGTGCGCCGGACAGGCGCCGTGCCTCTGCCAGAACGGAATTGCACACCCCCAGCACCGCGCCGGGACCGGCCTGCCAGTGGCCCAGCAGGAAGGCGTCCGGATCGGCCCGGCTCAGCCCCTCGTCCGCCAGCACGTTGCGGGGAAAATCGGCGGCATTGAGGGTCAGGATCACATCCGCCGAACCGGCCACCGCCGCCGCCAGCACATGCACGTCATTTGGATCAGGCAGCCAGAGACGCGATTCGAGCGAGGGCTTCCAGATCATCTCGGCCTCTGGCCATTGCGTGCGCAATTGCGAAATCTCGGCTCGCGCCTGCGCCTCGCCACCCGGTCCCAGTTTGCGCGCCGCCCGCGCCCATTCCTCGAGGATGCGCGCGGACCAGAGCGGCTTGAACGCCCCGGTTGCGGCAACACCCACCACCACCGACCGCATCACGGTCGGATAAAGCACGCAGGTGTCGATCAGGACCTTCACAGCCGGAAGAACAGCGCCTTGAGATAGCCCGACTCGGCCAGTTGCGGCATCAGCGGATGGTCAGGCCCGGCAAATCCGGTATGGACCAGTTGCGCCCGTCGCCCGGCGCGGCCGATCCCACGCAGGCAGGCGCCGGTGAACACGGTCAGATCTGCCGCATGGCTGCACGAACACAGCACCAGATACCCGCCGTCCTGCACCAGCCCGGCCGACAGCCGCGCAACCCGCTCATAGGCGCGAAGGCCCTTTTCCAGCGCCGGTTTGGACGGTGCAAAGGCGGGCGGGTCGCAGATTACCAGATCGAACAGCGCATCATCCTGCGCCAGCCCCATCATGGCGTCAAATGCATCGCCCTGCCGGGTGGTGAACCGTTCGGCCGCCCCCATTTGCGTCGCAGCCTCGGTCGCCAGAGCAAGGGCCGGGGCCGATCCATCCACCGCCAGCGCCGATTCCGCGCCATTGGCCAGAGCCGCGAGGGCGAAACCGCCCACGTGCGAGAACACGTCCAGCACCCGCGCATCCTGTGCCAGACGTGCGGCGAAGGCGTGGTTGGGCCTCTGGTCATAGAACAGCCCGGTCTTCTGCCCACCTGTCACATCCGCCAGATAGGTTGCACCGTTCATCTGCACCGGCAATGCCGCCGAGGGCGCCTGACCCACCAGCACCGCGTCCACATCGTCGAGTCCCTCTAGTGTGCGGCCCCGTCCGCCCGCGTTCTTCAGCACGGTGGTAACGCCCGTCACCTCGACCAGCGCCGCGACCATCGGGTCAAGGTACAGGTCGGCCCAGGCCGCGTTGGGCTGGACCACCGCGACATCGCCGAACCGATCGATAATGACGCCGGGCAGGCCGTCCGCCTCGGCGTGGATCAGCCGGTAAAAAGGCGTGTCGAACAGCCGCTCGCGCAGGGTCAGCGCATGGGCGATCCGCGCCGCAAACCAGGCCTGATCCGGTGCCTCGGTGCCCAGGGGGTCCAGCATCCGGCACATGATCTTGGACGCGGGATTGACCGCGACCAGCCCCATCGGCGTACGCTCGGCATCCTCGAGCAGCGCAATGCTGCCCGGCGGCAAGGCCCCGGTGCGGCGGTCGACGACCATTTCATTGGCGAACACCCAAGGAAAGCCGCGCCGGACGGCGCGGGCATTGGCCTTTGGTTTCAGGCGGACGGTGGGAAGGAGGGACTCTGTCATGTCGCCCTCTTAGACGGTCCTGCGTGCACTGGAAAGCATCCTCATGCGCGGCCCGACCGGCCGGGGCAGGAAATTCTGTCTGCACCACCGGCGTTCTGGGGCCATCCCTTGTCCCGCGCGACGAAATTGGCCACAATGTTGACTGTCCGTTTGCATAGCCGCTCTGTGCCGAAGGTGCGGCTGTCGGACGCGAGAAAGTCGAAGCCGCCTTTACTGTTAGCGCTAACCGATCTAAAGTCAGCACAGACAGTCACACTTGGGACAAGGACAGATCCATGACCCTGAACGCCACAATCGCCGCCGTCACCGACCGTATCGAGCAACGCAGTGCGCCGCTGCGCACGCGATACCTCGACCGGATGGCCCGCGCCGCCGAAGAGGGCCCGCGTCGCGCGCACCTGACCTGCGGCAACCAGGCACATGCCTATGCGGCGATGGGCGACGACAAATCCACCCTGGCGGACAGCCGCGCGCCCAACATCGGGATCGTTTCGGCCTATAATGACATGCTTTCGGCGCACCAGCCGTTCGAGAAATTCCCCGACATCATCCGCGCCGCTGCCCGCGCGCAGGGCGCCAGCGCACAGGTGGCCGGCGGCGTGCCCGCGATGTGCGATGGCGTGACGCAGGGCCAGGTCGGCATGGAGCTGTCGCTGTTTTCGCGCGACGTCATCGCGCTGGCGGCCGGCATCGGGTTGTCGCACAACGTATTTGACTCGGCGCTCTATCTTGGCGTGTGCGACAAGATCGTTCCGGGACTGGTGATTGCCGCCGCCACCTTTGGCTATATTCCCGGAATATTTTTGCCCGCAGGGCCAATGACCAGCGGCCTTCCCAACGACGAAAAGGCGAAGATCCGCCAGAAATTTGCATCCGGCGAAGTAGACCGCGATGCCCTGATGAAGGCAGAGATGGAAAGCTATCATGGCCCGGGCACCTGCACCTTCTATGGCACGGCCAACTCCAACCAGATGCTGATGGAGTTCATGGGGCTGCACCTTCCGCTGTCTCTTATACACATCTG
>JAGXGV010000018.1 GCA_024636635.1 Puniceibacterium sp. | reverse complement strand
GTATGGATCTCGTCGCCGGTGCGATCAAGGAACCCGGTATTAATGAAGGCGACCCTGTGTTTCGCCGCGCGAATACATTCCTTGAGATTGACGCTGGTGCGCCGTTCCTCATCCATGATGCCCAGCTTCACGCTGTTGCGCGGCAGACCGATCACCTGCTCGACAAAGCTGAAGGTCTCGTCGGCAAAGGTCACCTCTTCGGGGCCATGCATCTTGGGCTTGACCACATAGACCGAGCCCTTGACCGAATTGCCCCCCTCGCGCGCCAGATCGTGCTTGGCGATCAGCGCGGTGATCATCGCATCCATCAGCCCCTCGAAGACCTCGTTGCCGTCGCGGTCAAGGATTGCCGGGTTCGTCATCAGATGCCCGACATTGCGCACCAACATCAGCGCGCGCCCCTTGAGCGTGACCTCGCCGCCGTCCGGCGCGGTATAGACGCGGTCCGGGTTCAGCCTGCGCGTCAGCGTCTCGCCCCCTTTCCGGAACGTTTCTTCCAGATCGCCCTTCATCAGGCCCAGCCAGTTGGCATAGGCCTGCGTCTTGTCGGCACCGTCGACGCAGGCGACCGAATCCTCGCAGTCCATGATGGCGGAAATCGCGCTTTCCAGCTGCACATCGGCCAGCCCGCACTGGTCGCGGCTGCCGATCCGATGCGTGCGGTCGAACACCAGCTCCACATGCAGCGCGTTGTTGACCAGAACCACCGCCTCGGGCGCGCGGGGATGGCCGCGGTAGCCGACGAACTTGCCCGGATCGACCAGCGGCATGTCGTCCACCAGCAGCGCGCCATTGCTAACATGGTAGCGGCGCGCGTCGGCATGGCTGCCGCCGTCGATCGGAAACGCCTCGTCCAGAAACACCCTTGCGCGGGCCACGACACGCGCGCCACGCCCCTTGTCATAGCCGCCCGATGGCGCGGGCGTGCCCAGGGCGTCAGTGCCGTAGAACCCGTCATAAAGCGATCCCCAGCGCGCATTGGCCGCGTTCAGCGCATAACGGGCATTGGTGATCGGCACCACCAGCTGCGGACCCGGCACTGTGGCAATCTCGGGGTCCACATTGGCCGTGTCGATCTCGAAATCCTCACCCTCGGGCAGCAGATAGCCGATCTCGCTCAGGAAGGCCTTGTAGGCTTCGTGATCATGCGGCTGGTTGCGCCGCTTGATATGCCAGGCGTCAATCTGGGCCTGCAAGTCGGCCCGCCGCTCCAGCAGGGCGCGGTTGCGTGGACCAAAGTCGTGAACAAGGTCCGCGAGCCCCTGCCAGAAGGTGTCCGGCGTGACATCCGTGCCCGGCAACGCCTTGTCTTCAATGAAGGAACACAGGATCTCGTCGATTTCCAGCTCACAACGGCTGATACGGGTTGTCATGTCGGCCTCCCCGGCTTGTGGTGCGGTATGCAATTGTGTGCATCAATATGAAATCGGTTTCCGATAGGCAACTCCTGATGCCGAAAAGAAAGCGCGGGCACCGCAGATCCGCGCTTTGTGCATGATCATTCTGCCTTGGTTTTGCGCTGACTGCGACAACGATCCGAACAATAGCGCACCTCGTCCCAGACCTTTGCCCATTTCTTGCGCCAGACAAAGGGACGTCCGCAGGTCGCGCAGGTTTTCTGCGCAAGATCGGCCTTGGCGATCCGCTTGCCCGTCACAGATCGAAACTCAGCTGCGCCGGGTCGACCGATGCCTTGCGCCGCTTCCGGGCTGGCGCGCGATCGTTGACAAAAAGACCGCTCTGGTCCTTGCGCGACGCATGTCTGTGGATCACCCGCGCGGTTTCGTCCCGCACGCCCGGCGCACGGCGCAGCGCCCAGATCCGGTCCCGCGCCGCGCGCCCTGCCTTGTCCAGATCGACCAGAGGCGCGGGATAGGCCCGGTCCAGCAGCCGACCGGCCCCGTCCCACAGCCAAGGCGCCTGAAGATGGCGGTCCGGCACATCCGCCAGTTCCGGCAGCCAGCGGCGCGTAAAGATGCCCTCCGGATCCTGATCGCCGCCTTGCTTGACCGGGTTGTAGATGCGCGGCGTGTTGATGCCCGTGGTGCCCGACTGCATCTGGATCTGGCTCCAGTGGATGCCCGGTTCGTAATCGGTGAACATCCGCGCCAGATGCAGCCCCGGCGCCCGCCAATCAAGCCAGAGATGATAGGCGGCAAAGCTGGTCAGCATCGCCCGCATCCGGAAATTGATCCACCCCGTCGCGTGCAGCGACCGCATGCAGGCATCGACAAACGGCACACCCGTCTCACCTTTTCGCCAGGCATCCAGCCGCGCGGCATCCGGCACGGACGGACGCAGACCGGCATAGGCGCGGTGCATGGGGTGATGCTCGATCCCCGGCTCGTCTTCGAGTTTCTGGATGAAATGGTCGCGCCAGGCAAGCCGGGACTGAAAACTGCGCAGACTGCCGTGCCAGCCGGACACGCCCGGTGGCCCCTCTTGCTGCCGGGCGGCAGTCGCTTGCACCACCTCGCGCACTGAAAGCGTGCCGAACGCCAGATGCGGGGACAGGCGCGAACAGGCCCGCGCGCCGGTCAGGGGCGAGGACATGGAAGACCGGTACTGCGCCCCGCGCTCGGTCAGAAAACTGTAAAGCACCTGCAATCCCGCCGTCCGCCCGCCGGTCTGCGGCGTGGTCAGGGGATCGGGCGTGCAGAGGTCGGGCACCGGGTCCGACGAAGTTATGACCGCGGTCATAGAGTGCGGCACGGGCAGGACCGGTGTGGACATGAACCGGTGGCGCTGCTCGCCCCAGGCATCCCGACCTGCAAGCCGACGCACCACGCCGCATTGCGCGAATTCCTGCCATGTAACGCCACGGTCCCGTGCCCAAGCGGCGACCCTGCGGTCACGGGCATAGGTCCAGGCGTTGCCGGTTTCTTCATGGCTTGTCATGCGGTCGAATCCGGTCCGGGCCTCTAGCCTCGACAGCACATCAACCACATCGCCGGTGCGTACCACCAGATCCATCCCCCGCGCCCGCAATGCGCCGCGCAAATCCAGCACTGATTGTCGCAGAAAATGGAACTGGCGGCCCGAGCTATCCTCGAGCCGCCAGTAATCAGGTTCGAACACATAAAGAGGGATGATCGCGCCGGACCGGCAGGCATTTGCCAGTGCGGGATGATCCGCAAGGCGCAGATCGCGTTTGAACCAGACGAGTGTTGCCATCACTGGCAATTAGTCTGCCTGAACCTCTTCGCCAGTGCGTCCGTCGATCTGGGTATCGGCACCTTGGGGTGGCTCGGCGTACATCATCGTCCACACCAGCCAGCCAACCAGCAGGATTGCGGCGTAAATCAAGACCGCTTTAATACCCAGGAGTGCAGGCTTGTGTTTCTTTTCCTCTTCCTTGACGTCAGTATTGGGAGCGGACATGCAATCTCCTTTTGAAAAGGGTTTTTGCGCTGTTGCAGCGCGGGTTTCACAGACCTAACACTCGGGAACAGACGCGGTTCCATCACATCCGGGCCTGCGGACCGAAAAGGAGAGACCCGAAATGAAAGACGCCGCCCCCCAGACCATCTATCTGCGCGACTACACACCCTTCGGGTTTGTGGTCCAAGAGGTGCACCTGACCTTCCGTCTGGCCGCCACCAGCACCCGCGTGCTGAGCCGGATCAGGTTCGCGCCCAACCCCGACGCGACGGACAGGACATTCTTTCTGCACGGCGAAGACCTGAACCTGATCTCGGCCAAAATCGACGGCAAGCCGGTCGAACCCAGCGTGACGCCCGAGGGGCTGACCTGCGCGGTGCCCGACAAACCCTTTGTCTGGGAATCCGAGGTCGAGATTTCGCCCCAGACCAACACCGCACTTGAAGGGCTGTACATGTCCAACGGCATGTACTGCACCCAATGCGAGGCCGAGGGTTTCCGCAAGATCACCTATTATCCCGACCGCCCCGACGTGATGTCGGTCTTTACCGTGCGTGTCGAAGGGCCGCACCCCGTGCTGCTGTCCAACGGCAATCCGGGCAAATCCGGCGACGGCTGGGCCGAATGGCACGACCCCTGGCCCAAACCGTCCTATCTTTTTGCGCTGGTTGCGGGCGATCTGGTCAACCACGCCGACAGCTTTACCACCTGTTCGGGCAAGGATGTCGAACTCAACATCTGGGTCCGTCCGGGGGACGAGGGCAAATGCGCCTTTGGCATGCAGGCGCTGAAGGCGTCGATGCGCTGGGACGAAGAGGTCTACGGGCGCGAATACGACCTCAACATCTTCAACATCGTCGCGGTGGATGATTTCAACATGGGCGCGATGGAGAACAAGGGGCTGAACGTGTTCAACTCGTCCGCTGTCCTTGCCTCGCCCGAGACCAGCACCGACATGAACTTTGAACGGGTCGAGGCGATCATCGCGCACGAGTATTTCCACAACTGGACCGGCAACCGGATCACCTGCCGCGACTGGTTCCAGCTGTGCCTGAAAGAGGGGCTGACCGTGTTCCGCGATTCGCAGTTCACCTCTGACATGCGCTCGGCCCCGGTCAAGCGCATCAGCGACGTGATCGACCTGCGCGCCCGCCAGTTCCCCGAGGATCAGGGGCCGCTGTCGCACCCTGTCCGCCCGGAGTCGTTTCAGGAGATCAACAACTTCTACACTGCCACCGTCTATGAGAAAGGTGCCGAGGTGATCGGCATGCTCAAGCGCCTGGTCGGGGACGAGGCGTATGCAGAGGCGCTCGAGCTGTATTTCGCCCGCCACGACGGGCAGGCCATCACGATCGAGGATTGGCTGGCCGTGTTCGCCGAGGTGACGGGGCGCGACCTGACCCAGTTCAAGCGGTGGTATTCGCAATCCGGCACCCCGCGCCTGTCGGTGTCCGAGGATTATGCCGATGGCACTTATACGCTGACCTTCAAACAGCACACGCCGACGACGCCCGGACAGGCCCAAAAGCTGCCCCAGGTACTGCCCATCGCGGTGGGCTTGCTGAACCCCAATGGCGACGAGGTGGTTCCCACCACCCTGCTGGAAATGACCGAAGCCGAGCAGAGCTTTGAATTTTCCGGTCTCTCCAGCCGCCCCATCCCGTCGCTGCTGCGCGGCTTTTCCGCGCCGGTTGTGCTGGACCGCGCCGCAAGCCGCGAGGAACAGGTGTTCCTGCTGGCCCATGACACCGACCCCTTCAATCGGTGGGAGGCCGGGCGCAACCTGGCCCGTAACAGCCTGATTGGAAACGTGCGTGACGGCGCGGCCCCCGATCAGGCCTATCTTGACGGTCTGGGCGCGCTGCTGCGCGACGACACGCTCGACCCGGCGTTTCGCGCGCTGATGCTGTCGGGTCCGTCCCAATCGGAACTGGCGCAGGCCCTGTTCGAGGCGGGCGTGACCCCCGATCCCGACGCGATCTGGCAGGCCAAAGAGACGATGGCCGACGCCATGGCGCAAACCTTCCGCGACCTGCTCGAAAGGCTCGCCCTCGAGGGCAAGGTGGACGCGCCCTACGAGCCGACAGCCGAACAATGCGGCAAACGTGCGCTGGGGTCTGCGGTACTGTCGCTGCAAACCCGTCTGGACGGTGGCGCGATGGCGCAAAAGCAGTTCGACAGCGCCGACAACATGACGCTGCAACTGTCGGCACTGAGCCAGCTTATTCAGGCCGGACAGCAGACCGAGGCCTTGCAGGCGTTTCACGCCCAATGGCAGGATGACCGGCTGGTGATGGACAAATGGTTCGGGCTTCAGATCGGCGCGGCCCATCCCGCGCAGGCCGTGGACCGCGCCGGGGCGCTGACGCAGCACCCGGCGTTCGACATGAAGAACCCCAACCGGTTCCGGGCGGTGTTCGGTGCGCTGGCGATGAACCACGCCGGGTTCCATCGCAAGGATGGCGCGGGATATGACCTTCTGGCCGACTGGCTGATCCGCCTTGATGCGATAAACCCGCAGACCACGGCGCGCATGTGTTCGGTCTTCCAGACGTGGAAACGCTATGACACCGAGCGTCAGGCGAAAATGAAGGCCGCGCTGGAACGGATCGCCGCACAGCCAAAGCTGTCGCGCGACACCACGGAAATGGTCAGCCGGATCCTTGGGTGAAGATGTCTGCGGTCACGCACGGCAGCATCCGCTTCGGGGCGGTTTGCCCCGGGGTCGGCGCGGGGCGCGGCCAGCCCTGCCTGCCGCGCCGTTCCCGGCATCACCGACGTGCGCCGGGCCGGGCGCTAGGGCGCGCGCCCGCGTGACGACGCTTGCCCATCGCGGCACGGGCCGGTCGTGGCGCGCGGTCGGCGCCGTCGCAGCGGTCTGGGCAGTGCTTGCGGCGGGCTATGTCTGGCTTGATGCCGAAGGCTGGATCGTCGCGGGACTCGCAGCGTTCACGCTGCCAGCGGTCCTCGAGATTGTGACCGCAAGGCACGCCTCGCTTGACCTGAACGGCACCGGGATCCGCTGGCAAAGCGAACGCCACTCTGAAACATTGCTGTTGCAGGACATTGCGCATGTGCGTCTGGACCGGCGCTGGGACGGCACGGTACGGGCCAGCCTGGTAGAGCGTTCGGGACGCCACCACGCGATTCCCCCCGAGGCGACACCGCCGCACCAAAGGTTCGAATCGGCGCTGACCGCCGCCGGGATAGTGGTGCAGCGCCATCCTTTTTCGCTTTTTCGATAATTTTTGGGATGTCAGGGGAACCAGCAGGTTCGCGCTTGCGTTTCTTGCCATATATGCTGTTTTCCGCAGGTTCGGGGCATGGCGTAACTTTGGGCTTGCGCTGCCGTAAAATGAGGCGCGATCCTGTCACCGACGCGTCGCAACAACCTGTTTTGAGTACCGTATGCAGGACCGAATCGACCCATTGATCCAGGAACGTGCGCCTTGGCTTTTCGCCAAGCGCCCTGGAACCGTACATGCCCGAAACGCTCTGAACTTCCTGCTCGGGTATGAAAAGACCGTCTCGCTGGCCACGGCGTTCGAGGATATGCCCTCGGATCAGATCATGGCGGCGATGGGCCAGCTGTTGGCGCGCGACGTCGAGGTCGCGGGGCTGGGTCACGTTCCCCGTCACGGAGCGGCATTGATCGTGGCGAACCATCCCACCGGCATCGCCGACGGCATCATCCTGAACCACCTTCTGACCAAGGTGCGCCCGGACGCGTATTTCTTTGCCAACCACGACATTCTGCGGCTGCTGCCGCAGATGTCCGAAATGATCGCGCCGGTGGAATGGCGGCAGGCGAAACGCAGCCATGCCAAGACGCGCGAGACGATGGATTACACCCGCAAGGCGGTAGAGGCCGGGCGCCTTGGCGTGATCTTTCCCGCCGGGCGGCTGGCCAAGCGGCAGGGGCTGTCGCTGCATGAACGGCCCTGGATGGCATCGGCGGCGATGATCGCGCGCAAGTTCGACCTGCCGGTGATCCCGGTGAACATCCGGGCGCGCAATTCCATGCTGTTCTACCTCTTTGACCTCATCCACCCGACCCTGCGCGACATCACCCTGTTTCACGAAACGCTCAACAAGCATCGCCAGCCTTACCGCGTGACCGTGGGCGAGCCGATCTCGTCCAGCGCCCTGCCCGCCAAATCCGATGCCAGCATCGAAATGCTGCGCCGCGCAACGCTGGCGCTTGGCGGACGCAAGGGCCCTGCCGTGTCGCTTCTGGACAGTACGCGCCGTCCGTCATGGCTGAAGGCGTACTGAGAGCAGTCCCGGTGATGAAGGCTTGCTGCGGGCGTCCCGGCAACGAAAACTTTCTGAGGGCCGTACCGGCAACCAAAACTTACTGAGGGCCGTACCGGCAACCAAAACTTACTGAGGGCCGTACCGGCCCGTCGGCCCCCCACCCGATTTCCCTGCGGACCTGACCCGGCATGTGCCGCAGAGCCTCATATGCACGAACGAACTGCCGACCTCAGTTCCGGGTCGGCGTCGCAAGGCCGCGCGTCTGCGGGCGCGCCTGCGGGCGGGTGTCCAGGATGGGCTGGCAATAGGTCTGCGACCGGGTCCATCCCATCATGTCCGCGCGCTTTGCGGACGAATGGAACGGCCCCCAGTCGGCCGCGACACCCCGCATCCCCTGGGCGACGACACCGTCGCGCGCCACCGTACGCGCCATGATCCGCAGGGCGCAGGACAGGTTCGCGGGGCCATGGGTCAGCGCCTCTCCGCTGCGGGCGCGACAGCCATAGCCGCGCGCAGTGCCCGGCAGGATCTGCAACAGTCCGTACCAGCGACCACCACCTCCCACGGCCCCGGGACGATAGCTGCTTTCGTGTTTGGCCATCGCCGATACCAGCCCGACCCAGAACGCCTCTCTCTGGGCAGTGTCGGCCTTGCGATAAGCCGGACACCAGGCGTCGATGTCGCGCGGCACCTGACGCGGCAGCGTGTCGGCATGCCCGCGCAGCGCCGACACCGCCGCGCGGGTCCAGAGCACGCCGCGGCTGCTGCCGCTCCAGCGTGCGGTCGGCAAGGCGTCAGGGCGGGCCACGGGACTCAGCGATTGCATCACCGCCTGCGGTGAGAGCGACGGGAACGACACCGGTGCATTGGCAGCCCCCTTCAGGGGCGCAAGGATCACGGCAAGGATGACAGCGAAACGCAACATGAGCCCGACAGTGCCGCATCAGCCCGCGTTTGCGCAAGAGGTATGCATGTTGCGCATGGCTGCGCGCGTCCCGTTGCGCAGGCTTCCGCCGGAGCCGAAAGAGCGTTGCGCAGGCTTCCGCCGAAGCAGAAGGAATGTTGCGCAGGCTTCCGCCGGAGCAGAAGGAATGTTGCGCAGTCTTCGGCATGATGCACCGCAGGAATGTCGGGACTTTGGCCACACAACGCTGCGCCCCCGCCATGTTTGAGCCAGATTGAACACGCACACTTTGCCCCATGAGCATGACAGGTTTCCTTCCCCCGATGCGCTCCCTGAGCGTTCACGTTGGCCCAAGGGTCGAGGCGCTCTGGTCGGTGTTCTCTGCCGCGACAGCCGCGCCGCGTCCCGGCAATACGCCGCCGCGTGCGCCCAATCTCAGCATCGAAACCTGCGAATCCACCCCGGAAGTGCGTGAGACCGCCCGCTACTTTGCCCAAGGGCAGTTTCTTGCGCGCCAGGATGACTGGACGGAACTGGGCCGGCTGATCCGCACCTTCGATCACCAGCGCGTGACGACCTCGGGCGGGACGCCGGTTTCGGATGTGCTCGCCCTCGGGGCGCGGGCGGATGCGGTGGATTCGGGCCGCGATGCCGTGCGGCGCGGCGATGTTCACGGCGCCCACGCCCCCCTGGCCGCACTGGAGCAGATCTATGCCGATCATGCCCGTGACCACGGCATTGGCGTTGTGGTCGCCCTGGCCCATATCGACCTTGGCTGGACCTGGCGCGGCGAAGGCTGGGCGCAGGACATCCCCGCCGCCCGTCTTGCCGCCTTTCATGCCCATTTCCGTGCCGCCTCGGGCATCATCGACCGGTTCGATGCCTTCGAACTGGACGCGCCTTCGGTCGCGGCGGCGCGCTGCGCCCTGCTGGCGGCGGACCTGCGCCCGTCGCAGCGGGTGGCCGATGATTACGAGGATGTCATCGACCTTGACCCTGAAAGCCCGCGCCACATGCGCAGCTTCGGCAATCACCTGCTGCCACGCTGGTTCGGAAGTTACGAGGAACTGGAACTTCAGGCCCGCCGCACCGTGGCGCGCACCCGCGATGTCTGGGGCGTGGGGGCCTATGCCTGGGTGCATTTCGACGCGCTTGCGGTAGACCCCGGTGTATTTCGTCGACTGGATGCCGAACTGATGGTCGAAGGGCTGCACGACATTCTGGCGCGCCGCCCCGACCAGCACACCGTCAACCTGCTGGCGGCCCAGACCGGTCTGACCTTGGCCCGTGCCACCGCGCCGGGCAGCGCCCGCGCCCGGGTGTGTGGCTGTTTCGACTGGATCGTGCGCGACCACCTGCGCGAAGTGCATCCCATAGTCTGGGCCGCCGCCCTGCCCCATGCCGGGGCACCACCCCGCGCTGGCTGCGTCGAAACGGTCGCACGGGGCCGCGCCCGCGCCCTGTCGACGCTGGCGGAACATTTTGCGCCCGAGATCCGTCGCGACCGGAAGATCCGCTTTGCACCGGACGGCCTGCACATCACCCACTGAGCGCCACTTCTGCCACCTTTTGTGCCCCGGGCGGTCGCCACACGTGCACGCCCCGGCAGCACCGCCCCCTTGCCCCGGAGCCACCTCTGGCCTAAGACCGGAGCGTTCATTGGCACGAGGACGCAAGACATGCTGGATCTGAGCTACGACACCCCCAAACCCAAGGTGATCGCCGGGGCCAGACATGACTGGGAACTCGTCATCGGGATGGAAGTCCATGCCCAGATCGCAAGCCAGGCCAAGCTGTTCTCGGGCGCCTCGACAAAATTCGGTGCCGAGCCGAATTCAAACGTCGCCTTCGTGGACGCGGCCATGCCCGGCATGTTGCCCGTCATCAACGATTTCTGCGTCGAACAGGCGGTGCGCACGGGGCTTGGCCTCAAGGCGAAGATCAACCTGTTTTCGGCCTTTGACCGCAAGAACTACTTCTATCCCGACCTGCCGCAGGGTTACCAGATCAGCCAGCTTTACCACCCCATCGTGGGCGAGGGCGAGGTGCTGGTGGACATGGAACCCGGCATCGCGCGGCTGGTCAGGATCGAACGCATCCACATCGAACAGGACGCGGGCAAATCGATCCATGACATGGACCCCAACATGTCCTTTGTCGATCTCAACCGCACCGGCGTGGCGCTGATGGAGATCGTTTCCCGCCCCGACATCCGCGGCCCCGAAGAGGCGGCGGCCTATGTGGTCAAGCTGCGCCAGATCCTGCGCTATCTTGGCACCTGCGACGGCAACATGCAGAACGGCAACCTGCGCGCGGATGTGAACGTATCGGTCTGCCGTCCGGGCCAGTACGAAAAGTATCAGGAAACGCAGGATTTCGCCCACCTTGGCACACGGTGCGAGATCAAGAACATGAACTCGATGAGGTTCATCCAGCAAGCCATTGATTATGAAGCAAAACGCCAGATCGCAATCCTTGAGGGTGGTGGTACGGTCGATCAGGAAACCCGGCTTTACGATCCCGACAAGGGCGAGACGCGGTCGATGCGATCCAAGGAAGAAGCCCATGATTACAGGTACTTCCCCGACCCTGATCTGTTGCCGCTGGAAATCGAGCAGGCCTGGGTCGATGACATAGAAGCCTCGCTTCCGGAACTGCCGGATGCCAAGAAGGCCCGGTTCGTCACCGAATTCGGACTGACGGAATACGATTCCTCCGTCCTGACGGCGGACACCGCTAATGCTGCGTATTTCGAAGAGGTTGTGGGCCTTTGTTCAGACGGCAAGCTGTCAGCGAACTGGGTGATCAACGAACTATTCGGGCGTCTCAAGAAGGATGACCGGGACATTTCCGATTCGCCCGTGGCGCCCGGCCAGCTTGCCGGGCTGATCACGCTGATCAAATCGGGCGACATCAACGGCAAGATCGCCAAGGACGTGTTCGAGATCATGTTCAACGAAGGCGGCGATCCAGCTGAAATCGTTGAACAAAAGGGTCTGCGTCAGGTCACGGATACCGGCGCCATCGAGACGGCGGTGGACGACGTCATCGCCGCAAATCCGGCACAGGTGGAAAAAGCCAAACAGAACCCGAAACTGGCCGGATGGTTCGTCGGTCAGGTGATGAAATCCACCGGCGGCAAGGCGAACCCGGCGGCGGTGAACGAAATCGTGGCGCGCAAACTGGGGCTTTAGGCCGGATCTGCAAGGTTTGCCTTTGCGAACGGTGCGTCTGGCCGGAGCCCGTGCCCACAAGGGGCATTATGAGACATGCACGGGGCGTGACGGCGGGCGACCAGGGCGCTAGGGTGGCGCGCTAGGGTGGCGGACCAGCCACAAGGACAAGGGGTCGGGCAGCGACATGACAGAGTACGAGTACAGGGTGGTGCCCTCTCCGGCGCGGGGGGAAAAGGCGCCGGGCATCAAGGGGCCAGAGGCGCGGTTCGCCCATGCGCTTGAAAGGCTGATGAACGAGATGGCCGCCGAGGGCTGGGAATACCAGCGGGCCGAAACGCTCCCGAGTGAAGAGCGCGCCGGGCTGACCGGGTCGGTCACGCACTGGCGCAACCTGCTGGTGTTCCGCCGCCCCCGCGCCGGGGATGTGGCTGCGCTTCAGCCAAGGCTTCTTGACGCGCCCGGGCCGACGGATCGGAACGGGACCGAAGCGCCTGACCTGCCACGCTCTGCCGGGCTGGGCGCGGCGGGGTTGCGCCTGACGCAGCCCAAGGCACCGCCTTTGGCGCCAGGCGACAGCCCCCCTGCGGCGCAGCCTGGCCCGGTGCCAACGCCGGGAAAGACGACCGGGGCGCCGGGGAATGACACGCAGGAACAGCGCACAACGCCCGAAGACGCCGAAGACGATGTGATCCGCTGGTCCAGTGTGCAGGGCTTTGCCCGACCCCCGGCGCAGGCGGACAACGGTGTCGAAGAGACAAACGAGATGTCGGGGCTCACATCCGCACTCAGGGCACGGGCGGCGCGCCTGATGTTCCCCGCCCGCAAGCACGGCGACGACACGGCCTGAACGGCCGATCATCCGGGCATCGACAACGAACGCCGATGAAAGGTCAGGTGCCGAGGTCGAGCGACAGCGCGTGAATGCGCCCGATGAGGTCGGCGCCAAGGGCTGCATGCACGGCGCGGTGGCTTTGAAGACGCGAACGGTCCTTAAATTCCGCGCTGCGCATCACCACATGGAAGTGGCTTTCGCCCCCCTCCTGAAAGCCTGAATGACCGCGGTGGCTTTCGCTGTCGTCGCGCACAAGCAGTTCGCTTGGCGCGAATGCCTCGCGCAGCCGTGTCTCGATTTCCTGAGTTCTGGTCATTTTTTAGCGTTCAACCTCTGTCATCTGTCAGTGGATAGTCTACAGTTTAGCGTCCGAGTCGGAAAGGTGTTCCCATGAGCAAATCAGATCCCTTCGGTTTCGACATGTCGGTGTCGTCTTCGAAAAAGAAGAACCCTCGCGGGCGCCGCGGCATGTCCGGCGAGAGTGAGACCTCTGTCCGGCTGTGCGAACATGAAGGGTGCAACGAGGCGGGCAAGTTCCGCGCTCCCAAGGCACCGGATGTGCTGGACGATTACTACTGGTTCTGCAAGGACCATGTGCGCGAATACAATCTCAAGTGGAACTTCTTCCACGGCAAGACCGAGGCCGAGATGAACGCGCAGGCCACATCCGACAAGGTGTGGGAGCGCAAGACAAAGGATTACCGCGATTCCGAAACCCGCGCCTGGGCGCGTTTGGGTATCGAGGACCCGCATCAGGTGCTGGGCGACAACGCGACGCGCAACCCCGGCAAGTCAATCACCGGCACCCGCCGCCTGCCCCCGACCGAACGTCGCGCGATCGATATCCTCGAGGCGAAGGATCACTGGACCAAGGCCGAGGTGCGCAAGGCTTACAAGGGCTTGATCAAGGTCTTGCACCCGGACATCAACGGCGGCGACCGTTCGCAAGAGGAACAGTTGCAAGAGGTTGTCTGGGCCTGGGATCAGATCAAGGACAGCCGCAATTTCAAATAATCCGCCGGTCAGGCGGGCACGGCTCTGCGGCGACGCAAGCGGTCCGGGGATATCAACCCAATCGCCAGACTGACGTGGCAATAAAAACACCGGGCGGATCCGCTGACAGTCGGATCCGCCCGGATCGTGGCCGATGATCGCGCCGGTCCCCGAGGGATCAGGCCGTGCGGAACACCAGGCTCACTCCGTTGATGCAGTGACGCTTGCCGGTCGGCTGGGGACCGTCGTCAAAGACGTGGCCCATGTGCGACCCGCAGCGGCTGCAATGCTCTTCTGTGCGCACGCCGAACAGCGACCGGTCCGGCTTGTTGCCCACGGCGCCGTCAAGTGCCGCGTAAAAGCTGGGCCAGCCGGTGCCGCTGTCGTACTTCGTCTCCGCATCGTAAAGCGGCAGGTCGCATCCCTTGCAGTGGAAAACTCCGGGCCGCGTTTCGTCGTTCAGCGGCGAGGTGAAGGCACGCTCGGTCCCCTCGTCGCGCATCACCTTGTATTCGAGATCGGACAGCATGGCCTTCCACTCGGACTCGGTGCGCGTCACCTCGAAATTCTGGGCGGCCAGTGCGGGTATCCGGCCAAATCCAAACGCGGCTGAGGCGGCAGCGGTGGCGGACAGAAACAGACGTCGGTTCATGGAATCCTCCTAAGCTTTGGGATAAAGGTGGTGGCCCCACCCCATCGGGGACAAGGGCGGGGCCAGCACGTTTGCGCGACCGTTCCGAAACAGTCGGTCTTACATGGCCGGCAAAAGCACGCGGTCGATGACGTGGATCACGCCGTTGGACTGTTTGACATCGGCGATGGTCACGGTGGCCACGCGGCCCTGTTCGTCCGTCAGGGTGATGTTGTCGCCGTCCATCGCGGCTTGCAGGGTGCAACCGCCGACGGTGGCTACCGGATGGGTGCCGTTGTCGTCGGCAATCATGCCGGCAATGGCGTCGGACATGGCATTGGCTGCGACCACGTGGCAGGTCAGGATTGTGGCAAGCTGCGCCTTGTTCTCGTCCATCATCAGGGCGGACAGGGAATCGTCCGCGATCATGTCAAAGGCGGCATTTGTCGGCGCGAACACGGTGAACGGTCCGGGCCCGGACAGGGTTTCGACCAGACCGGCCTGGGTGACGGCGGCGACCAGCGTGGTATGATCCGCAGAATTGACCGCGTTTTCGACGATAGTCCGGTCCGCAAACATTTCGGCGCCGCCGACCATCGGATTGGCATCCATGCCCTGGGCAACGGCAAAGGTGCCGGTGGTGAGGGTCGTGGCAAGCAGTACGGCAAAGGGTGTGTTGAATCGCATTGGTGATTTCCTCCATGGCCCCGGCGATTATCGCTGGGTTATAGGCAACCACGGCAGGCTGTCGGCACAAGTTTCAGCGCCTTGCGGAATTCCGCCATCACGTCGCCGTGACAGCGCCGTGACAGTTCGGTAGCCTGTTGCGCAGAATTGTGCTGCCTTCAGAAGGTGCCGGATATGCGAAATGCGGAACGGTCAGAAACGGTCGGGCGCAATGCGGTCGGACCACTTCGCCAATACCATTCGCACGACACGCGCTGGCGGATCACCCCAGCGAGCCGCTTGCCAGAATCGGTCCGGTAGGGGCGCCCGTGGGCGATCCGCCTTCCGGTTCTTCGGAAATCGCCACGGTCGCGCCGGGGATCAGCGGCTGGAGCGCGCCGGGCACCGGGATCTCGGTCAGTTGTTCCGGCACGATCAGCCCCATCGGGATCGGGTCGGTGCCAGAGGCGGGAAGGATCCATATCTGCAGCGACCGCCCCTCGGGCAGGTCGCCCGCATCGCGCCGCACCATCAGGGTTTCACTGTCGGGCGCCCAGTGTGCCAGCAATTGCAGGCCCCGTTCGTCGGCCCGCAGCTCTGCATACAGGTGCGGCGCCTCTGGCCCCACGTTCAGCAGGCCGCTGAAATTCACCATCCACGCGACCGTGGCCGCGACGACGGCGCCCACCAGATAGGGCAGAAGCTGGCGCCAGAACGGCGGGCGGGCCGAACCGAAGGCACGCAGCTCGAGCCGTTGCAGAACCGCAGGTGGCGGCGCCACCTCGGGCACTGTGTCGGCGATGTCGGCAAAATGCTCTGCCCAGTAGACGACTTCGGCCTGCAACGCCGGTTCCGATTCGAGCCGGGCTTCGAGGGCCTGAGCCTCGGGCGCGCTCAGCAACCCCAGCACGTATTCCGCGCACAGGGCCGTGTCCCCGCCGGGCAGATCCGGCAGCATTTCGCCTTGATGATCCCGAGGGCCGGTCATCGGCTCAGGCACTCCTTCAATTGCGCAAGACTGCGCCGCAGCCAGGTTCGCACGGTGTTCAGCTTTACACCCGTCGCTTCGGACAACTCTTTATAGGTTGCTCCGTCAAGATAGGCACTTTGTACAATCGACGCACGGTCGCTTGGCAATTCGAGCAGACACTGGCGCAACCGGTCCCCCGCGTCGCGGATGATGGTCAGGGCCTCCGGACCCGGCGTGCCGTCTGCAAGGTATTCCGCCAAATCTAGCCCCACCTCGGGCACCCGGTGTTTCCGGCGTCGGTGATCGACCGCGATGTTGCGGGCAATGGTGATCAGCCAGGTCATCGGGGAATACCCGTTGGCGCGGTACAGCTCTGCCTTGTCCCAGATCCTCAGGTACACATCCTGTAGAGCTTCTTCGGCTTCGGCCCGGTCACGCAACACGCGCAGACATATGCCAAACAGCTTGCCCGAGGTGCGGGTATACAGCGCGCGGAAGGCCTTGCGGTCCCCCATCGCAATGCGGGCAAGCAAATCCTCGATTTCATCCTGCACTGAACGCAATGTCGATTATCCCACCATCTAAACTGCGAGCCAAGCAGAACTTGCGCGCTTCCCCTTGCCCCTTCGCGCGTTATGTTGCACGACGGGCACGACACGAAAACGCGCGATGCTAAAGGACAGTTCCACAATGGCTGACGACATGATCGACATCAATGCGAAACCCACCGAAGAAATCGACGTCCGCGAGGTTTTCGGCATTGATACGGATATGATCGTGCACGGATTTCCCGAACGGACAGAGCGCGTTCCGGACATCGACAGCACCTACAAATTCGATCCCGACACGACACTGGCGATTCTTGCGGGCTTCCGCAACAACCGCCGCGTGATGATCCAGGGCTATCACGGCACCGGCAAATCGACGCATATCGAACAGGTCGCCGCGCGGCTGAACTGGCCTGCGGTGCGGGTGAACCTCGATTCGCATATTTCCCGGATCGACCTGATCGGCAAGGACGCGATCAGGCTGGTGGACGGCAAACAGACCACGCAGTTTCAGGAAGGCATCCTGCCCTGGGCGCTGCGCAACCCCTGCGCCATCGTGTTCGACGAATATGACGCGGGCCGGGCCGACGTGATGTTCGTGATCCAGCGCGTGCTGGAAACCGACGGCAAGCTGACGCTGCTGGACCAGAACACCGTACTGACGCCGCACAAGTATTTCCGCATCTTCGCCACCGCCAACACGGTTGGCCTTGGCGATACCACGGGGCTGTACCACGGCACGCAGCAGATCAACCAGGGCCAGATGGACCGTTGGTCGCTGGTGGCGACGCTGAACTACCTGAGCATTGACGCGGAAACCGCGATCGTGCTGTCCAAGAACCCGCATTACAACACTGAAAAGGGCCGCAAGACCCTGCGCCAGATGGTGACGGTGGCGGATCTGACGCGCACCGCCTTCATGAACGGCGATCTGTCCACGGTCATGTCGCCGCGCACGGTCATCGCCTGGGCGCAGAACGCAGAGATCTTCCACAACCTCGGCTATGCCTTCCGCGTGTCCTTCCTGAACAAATGCGACGAACTGGAACGCCAGACCGTGGCCGAATTTTACCAGCGCTGCTTTGACGAAGAACTGCCCGAAAGTGCTGCATCCCTGTCGTTGGGATGATCCGCGCAGGCTTGATCCTGCTGCTGGGCGCAGGCCCGGCGGCGGCACAGGAGGCTGAAATCACCTGTGCCGCGCTCTGGACAGGTTACGCCGATTTTGCCCGCATTTCGGCCTATCTGAACATCGGGGATGCCGCAGCACAGGCCGCCATGTTCCGCAAGGCGGCCATCACCGCCGGGATGCCGCCAAAGGCCGCCGACCGTGAAATCGACGCGCAGCGTTACGGCATGGCCCTGCTGGTCCGTGCCACAGTCGAAGGTGGCGACCGCGCCAGCCGCGACCTGTTCGAACGTCAGATGAAGCTTTGCGACAGGTTGACGCCTATGTCGGCGCAATAAGACCTCCGCAAGCCCCGTTTGATCGAACGGTCGTTTGATGGCACGGTGTCATGAAATGCTCCTGCGCGAGGGTCCGCGGGCAAGGCACGCGTTCCCCTAAAAGAGCTATGCGACCCAGGATCGCTACCAGATCGACCCTTGTCAAAAGCTTGCAGATGTCCAATTAGTCGGGGCATGGCACATCAATCCGACAACCCCGCAGATCCCTTCAAGAAAGCCCTGGCCGAGGCGACCAAGGTCATGGCACATGACCGCGACCTGACGGTCAGCTATTCGGTCGACCCCGCGGGCGTGTCGGGCGATGCGATGCGCTTGCCGCAGGTCAGCCGCCGCATGACCCGCGAAGAGGTGCTGCTGGCGCGCGGCACCGCCGATGCGCTGGCACTATACCGGCGCTACCACAACACCGCCACGCACAGCCGATATGCCCCGCCGGGCGATATGGCGCGCGAACTTTACGAGGCGATGGAGACCGCGCGCTGCGAGGCGATGGGCGCGCGCGACATGCCCGGCACGGCCGGCAATATCGACGTCAAGATCGGGCACGAGGCCGCGCGGCGCGGCTATAGCGAGGTCAAGCAGGCGTCGGATGTGCCACTGTCGGTCGGCGCGGGCTATCTGATCCGGCATCTGGCCACCGGGCGCCCCCTGCCACCGGGGGCGCAGAACGTCATGGACCTGTGGCGCGGGTTCATCGAGGATCAGGCGGGCGGATCGCTGGACGGGTTGCAGGACAAGCTGGCGTCGCAGACCGATTTTGCGAAGTTCGCGCGCAAGATCATTTCCGACCTCGGCTATGGCGACCAGCTGGGCGATGACCCCGACGACATGGATGACACTTCCGACGATCAGGCCGAAGACGGCGGCGAGGACGAACAGGACCCCGATTCGACCGGCGATGACGAAGAAGGCGAGGAAGACTCCGACAGCAGCCCCGAATCATCTCAGGACGAAACGCAGGACAGCTCGCAGGCGCAGGTCAGCATGGACGAGATGGCCGACCAGGAGCTGGGCGACGAGGCCGAGATGCCCGAGGGCGAGGCCCCGATGGAGCCCCCTGCCCCGCAGCCGTTTTCAGACGCCGACCCGAACTATACCGTCTACGACGGCACCCATGACGAAGAGATCAAGGCCGAGGACCTTGCCGAGCCGGTCGAACTTGAACGTTTGCGCGCCTACCTTGACCAGCAGCTTGATCCACTCAAGGGGGCAGTGTCGCGGCTGGCCAACAAGTTGCAGCGCCGCCTTCAGGCGCAGCAGAACCGCAGCTGGGAGTTCGACCTTGAAGAGGGCATCCTTGACGCCGGGCGGCTGGCCCGCGTGGTGGTCAGCCCGACGACACCGCTGTCCTTCAAGATCGAGAAGGACACCGAATTCCGCGACACGGTGGTGACGCTGCTGCTGGACAACTCCGGGTCGATGCGGGGACGGCCGATCTCCATCGCGGCGATCTGCGCCGACGTTCTGGCGCGCACGCTGGAACGCTGCAACGTCAAGGTCGAGATCCTGGGCTTTACCACCAAGGCGTGGAAAGGCGGCATGGCGCGCGAGAAATGGCTGAACGCCGGGCGCGAACAGCAGCCCGGGCGGCTGAACGATCTGCGCCATATCATCTACAAGGGCGCCGATGCGCCCTGGCGGCGGACACGGGCCAATCTGGGCCTGATGATGAAAGAGGGCCTGCTGAAGGAAAACATCGACGGCGAGGCGCTGGAATGGGCGCACCGCCGCATGGTGAACCGGCCCGAAGCGCGCAAGATCCTGATGGTGATCTCCGACGGCGCGCCGGTGGACGACTCGACGCTGTCGGTGAATCCGGCGAATTTCCTGGAAAAGCATCTGCGCGACGTGATCGCCATGGTCGAACGCCGCCGACAGGTGGAACTGCTTGCCATCGGCATCGGACATGACGTGACCCGCTATTACAACCGCGCGGTGACGATTACGGATGTCGAGCAATTGGCAGGCGCGATGACAGAGCAGCTTGCGTCGCTGTTTGATTCCGATCCGCGGGCGCGGGCGCGCGTGATGGGAATGAAGCGCGTGTCCTGATCCGGTTTCGGACCGGCTGCGCCGGTCCGACCGGCGCGCCCCTGCGGGGCGCTGAAGGGGGCGCTGCCCCCGTCGCGCAAAGCGCGACTCCCCCGGGATATTTGCCACCCGGAGAAGGTGGGAGCGGGGGGGTGTGCGTCCGGCGTCGGGACCGGACGCGCGGAGAGTACCGTTGAAGCTGGCATGACAGGGTGGCCCGGGGCGCAGGTTGTGCTGGCGGCGGAGACGCAAACAGCTAGTCTGCGCTGCAAAGACAAGGGGAAGGCATGTTCCAGAGATTTGACGAGACCGCTTCGCCGGATCAGGGTCCGGCCCGGCTGGCCGCGCTGCGAAAGCTGCTGGTGGCGGGGGATCTGGACGGGTTCATCGTGCCCCGTTCCGATGCGCATCAGGGTGAATATGTCGCGGCGCGCGACGACCGGCTGGCCTGGCTGACGGGGTTTACCGGATCGGCCGGTTTCTGCGTGGCACTGCGCGAAGTGGCCGGGGTGTTTGTCGACAGCCGCTACCGGGTGCAGGTCAAGACGCAGGTGGCTGAGGAGTTTTCCCCCGTCGACTGGCCCGAAACCGATCTTGCCGAGTGGATTTCAGCAGCGCTGCCCGAGGGCGGGCGCGTAGGGTTCGATCCCTGGCTGCACGCGGTCGAACCGTTTCGCGCGCTCCATGACAAGCTGACGTCGGTGACGCTGGAGCCGGTGAGCAACCTTGTGGACCGGGTCTGGCAGGATCAGCCGCCGCCGCCGTCGGGCAAGGTATCCATCCATCCCGTTGACCTTGCCGGCGAGGCGCACGGCGACAAGATCGCGCGTCTTGCGGCCAGGCTTGGACAGGCGCGGACGGCGGTGATCACACTGCCCGATTCGATCGCCTGGCTGCTCAACATCCGCGGGTCGGACATTCCGCGCAATCCGGTGGCGCATGGTTTTGCCCTCCTGCACGACGATGCCACGGTGATGCTGTTCATGGACGCTGCCAAGCTGACGGAACTGGGCGATCATCTTGGGCCGCAGGTGTCGGTCGCGCCCCCCGAAAGTTTCCTTGCCGCGCTGGCCACCCTTGGGGGTGCGGTGATGATCGACCCCGCCACCTGCCCGGTGATCATCGCCGACACGCTGACCGAATCAGGGGTGCGTGTGATCGAGGCCCCCGAACCCTGCGTGCTGCCCAAGGCCTGCAAGAACGAGGTCGAGATCGCCGGCACTCGGGCCGCGCATCTGCGCGACGGGGCGGCGATGGTGCGCTTTCTGGCCTGGCTCGATCGCCAGCCGCCAGGCAGCCTGACCGAGATCGACGTGGTCAGGGCGCTTGAGGGTGAGAGGCGCGGCACCAACGCGCTGCGCGACATCAGTTTCGAGACGATCAGCGGCACCGGTCCGCACGGCGCCATCGTGCATTACCGCGTGACCGAAAAGACCGATGCACGGGTCGAGGACGGGCACCTGCTGCTGGTGGATTCCGGCGGGCAGTATGTCGACGGCACCACCGACATCACCCGGACCGTGGCCATCGGCCAGGGCGGCGAGGAGGAGCGGCAGGCGTTTACACGCGTTCTGCGCGGCATGATCGCAATCAGTCGCGTGCGCTGGCCAAGGGGGCTGGCCGGGCGCGATCTGGACGTGCTCGCGCGGGTGCCGCTGTGGGAGGCCGGGCTAGATTATGGCCATGGCACCGGACATGGTGTGGGCAGCTACCTGTGTGTGCACGAAGGTCCGCAGCGGCTGGCCCGGACCGGGACCGTCCCTCTTGAGCAGGGGATGATCCTGTCCAACGAGCCGGGCTTTTACCGCGAAGGCGCCTATGGTATCCGAATCGAGAACCTGATCGCGGTCACCGCCGCGCCAGATCTTGCCGGGGCGAGTGTTCTGGATATGCTGAACTTCGAGACATTGACTTATGTGCCCATCGACCGGCGGCTGATCGTGACCGAGATGCTGACCGGCCCGGAGGCCGACTGGCTGGATGCCTACCACGCGACCTGCCGCGCCCGCCTTGTGCCTTTGGTCGACGGCGATGCGCGGAACTGGCTTCTGGCGGCGACAGAGCCCCTATAGCGCCACGCCTGACACATGTCCGTTACGCGGACGAGCGATAACTGCATTTCTGGGAGAGACATGATGAGCAACCCTATCACCATCCGGCCCGCCGAGGGCACCTGGGTCGTCCGCGCCGGTGGCGCCGTTCTGGGCGAAAGCAGCGGAGCACTGGAACTGACCGAGGGCGACCGGCCCTTTGTGATCTATTTTCCGCGGGGCGACATCGCCATGGCCCTGCTGGACGCGTCCGACCACCGGACGACCTGCCCGCACAAGGGCGAGGCTTCATATTTCTCGATCATGTCGAAAAGCCGGAGCTACACCAATGCCGCCTGGTCCTACGAGGACCCGAAGCCCGAAGCCGCCGCGATCAAGGGCCACCTGGCCTTTTACGTCCAGGACGGGGTGATGGTCGAACAGGTCTGACCGCCCTACCCGAGGCAAAGATTTTTCGTACGAAAAATCTGGCACCCCGCAGCCATGGCGTGTTGTGTTTGACCGGGTTAAATACAGTCAACGCAACACGGCTTAGCTGTGTTCTTCGGCGGCCGTCGCGGCCAGGGCGCGGTTATAGACCCTGAGCGCGTCAAGATGGTACAGCGCGCCCTGGATCACCGGCAACTTGTCGGCCCCTTGCAGCACGACGACCGGCAGGAACGGCCTGCCGGTCCGTTCGAACAGCGGCAGCACCGTGTCCAGTGTCGAGGACACATTCACGAACAGGGACTGCTGGATCATCCCGCCGCAGGCATCCGCGTCCTCTGCCGACAGATCCTCGCTTTTGCGCATCACGGCGCCGACCCGGAACATGCGCAGCAGGTACGCCTGTGGCCCGGCGGCAAGCTGCACGTTGCGGCGTTCGAGTTGTGTCAGAAAGAACGACCGGTCCACCAGCCGGGCCGCCACGCTGGTCGACATCGAGACGGACACCATCACCGCAAGCCCGGTCTGCCAGTCCCCCGTCAGTTCAAACACGATCAGCGTGGTCGAGATCGGCGCACCCAGCACCGCCGCCGCGACCGCCCCCATGCCCGCCAGCGCATATAGCGTCGAGACGCCGGACTGATCCGGAAACATCCCCGTGGCGATCAGCCCGAAGGCCATGCCGGTGAGCGCGCCGATCATCAGTGAGGGCGAAAATACCCCACCCCCCATGCGCCCGGCAAAGGTGATGGCCAGCGCCGCCACCTTGAGAATGGCAAAAACGACGGCTTCGTACAGGATAAGATCGCCGGTCAGCGCCCGGCTGGTCGTTTCGTAGCCGACGCCGATGATGTGCGGAAACCAGATCGCCAGCATGCCCAGCAGCAGACCCGACATCGCGGGGCGCAGTATGTTGGGCAGCTTCAGGCGGCGCTGCACCCGGCTGCCCAGATCGTCGGCCCAGAAGATGCCCCGCATCGTGACAACCGCCACCAGCCCGCAGACCAGCCCCAGCAGCAGGAAGGCCGGCAGTTCCAGGTAGAATTCGACCGTGGTGGTGCCCGGCAGGCGAAATTCGGTCACATCGCCAAAGGCCAGCCGGTTTATCACCGTTCCCGCCGCCGAGGCGATGACGATGGGCGCAAAGGCGTGCAGGGCAAAATGGCGCAGAACCACCTCGAGCGCGAACAGCGCCCCCGCGATGGGCGCGTTGAACGAGGCCGAAACAGCCGCCGCGACGGCGCAGCCAAGCAGGTCGCGCCCGGTGATGCCGTCGGCGCGGATCAGGTTGCTGACCCAGCTTGAAATCATCGCGGCCATATGGACCACCGGCCCCTCGCGCCCCGACGAGCCACCCGTGGACAGCGTGATCCACGAGGCCAGGACCGAGGCGATGCCGGCCTTCTTCTCGACCCGGCCATTGTAAAGCGCCGCGCCTTCGATCACGTCCGACACCGACCGCACCCGGCCATCCGGCGTGAGGTAGTGCACGATCAGCCCCACCACGAGCCCGCCCATCACCGGGATCAGCAACACCAGATACCAGGGCAGCGTCACGGCAAAGCTTGCCAGAAGGTTCACATCATCGGTGCCGTAGAGCGCAGTCTGCAACGCTTCGATCGCCGTGCGGAACAGCAGCGCCGCGGTGCCGGCGGCAATGCCGATGGCCAGGGCGATGAACCAGAACTGCACCTGGCCCGGCCCGCGGGTGCGCATCACCTGCCAGCCACGCAAGCAGCGTGCGACCGTTCTGCGCCAGTGCCTTTTGAACAGCATAAGCGCTGTCATGCCACCTCCGTCATCAGGGTTTCGCTAGTGCAGTACCCGGGCTAGGATCGTCTCTGATTTTACCGGAGTCGCCGCATGCCCCTGTCCCAGGCCCTGACTGCCCTACGTTCTTTCCTAGGACAACGGCTGAGCACGTCCAAGCACGATCTGGATCTGCACGGCCGGTCCGAGGCGCATTCCGCCCCCCCCCCGCCGGATGCGGTCGCCTGGCCCGAAACCAGTGCCGAAGTACAGCAGATCCTGCAGGTCTGCGCCGAATACCGGATCCCGGTCGTGGGATGGGGGGCGGGCACATCGCTTGAGGGGCATGCCCTTGCGGTCCGGGGCGGACTGGTGGTGGATTTTGCGCGCATGGACAAGGTGCTGGAAATCCGGGCGGCGGACATGGACGTAAGCGTGCAGCCCGGCGTCACGCGCGAGGCGCTGAACCAGGAACTGCGCGCGACGGGCCTGTTCTTTTCGGTCGATCCCGGCGCGAATGCCACGCTTGGCGGAATGGCGGCGACCGGGGCTTCGGGCACCACCTCGGTGCGCTACGGCACGATGCGCGCCAACGTCCTTGGCCTTCAGGTGGTGCTGGCCGATGGCCGGGTGATCCGCACCGGCGGGCGGGCGCGCAAGTCTGCTGTCGGCTATGACCTCACCGGGCTGATGGTCGGCTCCGAAGGCACACTGGGCCTGATCACTGAACTGACCCTGCGCCTGCACGGCGTACCAGAAGCGGTGTCGGCGGGGGTCTGCGCCTTTGCCCGGATCGAGGATGCGGTGGACACGGTGCTGGATACGATCCAGATGGGTATCGCGGTGGCGCGGATCGAATTTGTCGATGCGGCGACGGCGGCCGCCTTCAACAGCTATGCGGGTACCAGCCTGCCGCACGCTCCGCATCTGATGGTCGAATTCCACGGCTCGCCAGAGGGCGTGGCGCAGGATGCCGCCCGGTTTGGCGAGATCGTGGCGGATCACGACGGCCAAGGATTCCAGTGGTCGACGCTGGAACAGGACCGCCGCGCGCTGTGGGCCATGCGCCACAACGCCTATTACGCCATCCTCGCCTCGCGTCCCGGGGCGCGGGCGCTGGTCACGGATATCTGCGTGCCGGTGTCGCGGCTGGCGCGGGCGGTCACGGAAACCCAGGCGGACCTGGCTGCGGCGTCGATCCCCGGGCCGATCCTCGGCCATGTGGGCGACGGGAACTTTCACAGCGTCCTGCTGATCGACCCCGCCCGCCCCGAGGAACTGGCCGAGGCAAAGGCCCTGTCGCACCGCATGGTGCAGCGCGCCCTGGATCTGGGCGGCACGGCCACGGGCGAACATGGCGTGGGTCTGGGCAAGCTTGGCTACATGGAGCGCGAACATGGCGCGGGCTGGGATGTGATGACCGCGCTCAAGCAGGCGCTGGACCCGCAGGGCATCCTGAACCCGGGCAAGCTTGTCCGTCCGCGCTGACTATTGGGTGGCGGCCCTTTCGGGGCCGCCGGAGCGAGGGGCCAGCCCCTCGCGCTCCCCGGGATATTTGGAACCCGAAGAAGGGCAAGAGGGGACGCTTTGTGGTTCGGGGTGTTCTGGTAGGCGCGCGCCCCGGGGGCAGGTGTAAGGGTCTGTCGCTTGGCGGGATTGATCCATCCGGGACGCGGATCGGGGCCGCTTTCGAGCTGCACGACACATGCGATCCGCGACCCGGACGCCATTGTGGGCGAGACGCTTTAGCGTTTTGCGTTTGACCAGATAAAATCTACCCGACTGCTTCCCTGAGGCAGCGTTTGTTTCCAGACGCGTTCGGAGTGGCCGATGAATACAATTCTACGCAACACGCCTTAACCCACAAGCAGGGCACGCGCGGCGGCGCGGGCTTCGGCGGTCACCGTGTCGCCTGCCAGCATGCGCGCAATCTCGCCCTCGCGCTGATGCGCGTCCAGCGGCACAACGGTCGAGGTCGTGACATCGCCGTCAACCCGTTTTTCCACCCGCCAGTGATGCGCGCCCAGGGCGGCGACCTGTGGCGAATGTGTCACCACCAGCACCTGACCGCCATCGGCCAGCGCCGAAAGACGACGCCCGACCGCATCGGCGGTGGCACCGCCGACGCCCCGGTCAATCTCGTCGAAGATCATGGTCACGCCCCGGTTGCGTTCCTTGGAGAGGCACACTTTCAGCGCGAGCAGGAAGCGGCTGAGTTCGCCGCCCGAGGCAATCTTGCCCAGCGGACCCGCCGGTGCGCCGGGGTTGGTCGCGACGGTGAAGGCGACGGCATCGCGCCCTTCGGGCCCTGCGGGACCGTCGCTGATCGCTGTTTCGAACACCGCGCGTTCCATCCGCAGCGGCGCAAGTTCGCCGGACACAGCCGCATCGAGCCGGGTGGCTGCGGCGCGGCGCGCGCGGCTCAGCGTGTCGGCCGCTACGTCATATTCTGTTTCGGCCGCGCGCAGATCCGCCCCCAGCCCCGCAAGATCCGCCGCCCCCGCATCCAGCGCCGACAGCTTGGCCTGAAGCCCGGTGGCGAAGGCGCTCAGATCGTCCGGCGCCACCTGATGCTTGCGCGCCAGCGCCCGGATGGCGAACAGCCGCTCCTCTGACGCTTCGAGCGCGTGGGGATCAAAATTCAGCCCCTCAAGGCAGGTCTCGACGCCCACCGTCGCCTCGCCCAGTTCCACCATGGCACGTTCGAGCGCGGCCAGCGGCGCCTCGAGCGCGCCTTCGGCCCAGTCGGCCACACCTTCGAGCCAGCGCAGCGCGTCGCCCATCGCCTGTTCGGCACCGTTTGCAAGCGCCGCGCGGGCGCGTGTGATGTCTTCGCGGATGCGTTCGGCGCCCTGCATGCTGCGGCGCTGCGCGTCCAGAGCGGCCTCTTCGCCGGGCTGTGGATCAAGCGACTCCAACTCGGCCACCGCATGGCGCAGGAAATCCTCTTCGGCGCGCACCGCGTCAAGCGCGGCCTCGGCCGCATCAAGCGCCTTTTGCGACTTTGCGCGGCGGGCCCAGGCCGTGCGGACCGCCTCGAGCCGGGGTTCAAGCGCGCCGTAACTGTCCAGAAGCAAGCGATGGCCGCGCGGATTAAGCAACCCGCGATCATCGTGCTGGCCGTGCAGTTCGACCAGCGTTTCCGACAGGGCACGCAGCACCTCGCCGGAGCAGCGCCGGTCATTCACCCAGGCGGTCTTGCGCCCGTCGGACCCGTTCACCCGCCGCAGGATCAGTTCCGACCCCGACGGCAGGCCCGCCTCCTGCAGCACCTGACGCGCCGCGTGGTCCTGCCCCAGATCGAAGACCGCCGTCACCTCGCCCTGATCGGCGCCCGCGCGCACCAGTTCGGCGCGGCCGCGCCAGCCCAGCACGAACCCGAGCGAATCCAGCAGGATGGATTTGCCGGCGCCGGTTTCTCCGGTCAGCACGTTCAGACCCGGCTGAAAGGCAAGCTCCAGCCGGTCGATGATGAGCATGTCGCGGATTTCAAGCGCGCGCAGCATGGGACATCCCCCAAAGGTCACTCATCGCCGGATCCGGAACTACAGCCACTGACCCTTGATCATCTGCCGGTAGATCTGCGCCAGCCAGTTGTCCCCTGCCGCCTCGAGTTCAAGACCGCGACCGGTGAGCAGCTTGTAGCTGTCATCGTACCACTGCGTCGACTGGTAGTTGTACCCAAGGATCGCCCCGGCGGCCTGCGCCTCCTGGGTCAGCCCGAGCGACAGGTAGGATTCGACCAGCCTGTGCAGCGCCTCTGCGGTGTGGGTTGTGGTCTGGAAATCCTCGACCACCACGCGGAACCGGTTCACGGCGGCGGCGTAGTTCTTGCGCTTGAGGTAATAGCGCCCGATCTCCATCTCCTTGCCCGCCAGATGGTCGAAGGCCAGATCGAACTTGAGCACGGACGAACGGGCATATTCGCTGTCGGGATAACGTTCGATCACGGTGCGCAGGGATTGCAGCGCCTGGAACGTCAGACCCTGATCGCGCCCGACCTCTTCGATCTGGTCGTAATAGGACAGCGCCAGCAGGTACTGCGCATAGGCGGCATCGTCTTCCAGCGGATAGAAGTCGATGTAGCGCTGTGCGGCAGAGCGGGAATTTTCGTAATCGCGGTCGCGGTGATAGGCAAAAGCCTGCATGATAAGCGCCCGCTTGCCCCAGTCCGAATAGGGATAAAGACGCTCGATCTCGCCGAAGTAGAACGCGGCCTCGGTGGGATCGTTGTTGTTAAGCTCGTATTCGCCCCGCTCGTAGATCTGCTCTGCGGTAAAACTCTCGAGATTGGAATCGCCGCCACGCGACGAGCCGGGCCCACGGTCTCCGCAGGCCGACACGAGGCCCAACACCAGAACTGCCCCGATCACAGATAGTCGCGACCTGCCGCCTGTCATGCCTGCTCACCCTTGATTGCGTGCTGCGGGGTGAATGACCCCACTGTTGCCACCGGTCCTAGCACAGAAAATTCCGGTGCAAAACGCCTTTGCACCGTTTTCCGCCGACCCTGTGGCACAGGCTGGACTGACCGGTTCAGGCGACCGCCGGGATTTCGTGGCGGTCGACCCCGGCACCGGGCAGACGCGCCGCGGTTTCCGTTGAAACAAACGCCATGCGAAAGGCGCCCGGCGTGTCGAACAGCGCGCGCAGCAAAAGGTTGGTCAGGGTGTGACCCGCCTTGTGTCCGGTGTAGTGGCCGATGATCGGCGCCCCGGCCAAAGCCAGATCGCCAAGCGCGTCCAGCATCTTGTGACGCACGGCCTCGTCCGCGTGGCGCAATCCGCCCGGGCTGAGCACACGGTCGCCATCAACGACGACGGCGTTTTCAAGCGTACCCCCAAGGGCCAGACCCTTTTCGCGCATCGCATCGACATCCGCCTGACGGCAGAAGGTGCGGCTGTCGCACAGTTCACGTACAAAGGTGCCGTTGCGCAGGTCCAGCGATTTGCTCTGGGTGCCGATCGCTTTGTCTGCAAAGGAAATGTGGAAATCCATGGACAGACCGCCCGATCCGGGCTCAAGCCGCGCCCAACCCTGGTCGGTCTTCACCTCGACCGGGGCAAGCACCTCGATCACGCGGACCGGCACGTCAAGTTCCCGCACACCCCGCGCCAGGATGCCGCGCACAAAGGGGGCCGCAGAACCGTCAAGGATCGGAACCTCGGGGCCGTCGATTTCGACCAGCGCGTTGTGCACGCCGCAGCCCGCAAGGGCCGCCATCACATGTTCGATGGTCGAGACAGAGACGCCCACCCTGTTGAAGATCCGGGTGCACAGCGGCGTGTGTTCGGTCGCGTCCCAGCGCGCCGGAACCAGCGCATCCCCCACGGCGATGTCGGTGCGCTTGAACCACACACCGTGTTCGGCCGATGCCGGTCGGATGGTCAGACGCGCGGGTTTGCCGGAATGGAGTCCGACACCGGAAAATGAAATCGCTGATCTGATTGTGGTCTGCACTGCTTTATCCTCACGTCTTTGCGAAATACGGAAAGATCCCGTTAACGCTTGTACATCAGATAAAGGCTCACCCCTTTTGCCTCAAATCAAAGATTGCAACGGTCTGAAACATCGCCGTGTCAATCTCGGCGCAACGCCGCCCACTTCGGGCTGTCCGTGCTGAACCCTTTGTTCCTGAACGGAAAAATGCCCCCGCAAAAGGGGGGCATTTCTGTAACATCGTGTCCGGTTTGAACGGTCCGGTTCAGTTCGCCTGGCGCCGCAGGAAGGCGGGGATCTCGATCCGCTCCTGATCCGGGTCATGCTCGGGCTCGACCATCGGGTCGGGCTGGGCCTGCCTGCGGGCCTGAACCGGCGGTTGCTGGCGGCGCGGGGCCGGTGCCTCCTGACCGTGGCCGGTCATGCGGTTGATCAGCGAATTGATGCCGAAACGCGGGTTCCTGTCGGTTTCCGCTGCTTCGGCAGCGGCTGCTGCGGGACGCCCCATGCCCTGGGGCTGGTTGGGACGGGCGCGGGCAGCTGCGGCCTGAAGACGTGCCAAAGCTTCCGGCGACGGAGTTCCGGGCGCCGCGGCGCGCGGGGCGACGAATGTTTCGGGCTCCGCCTCGATCTCGGCGCGGGGCTGGAACTGCGCCACCTGCGGCTTGTAGGCCGGCGGCGGCAGACCGTCGTCCTGCTCGGCCTCCTGATAGAATTCCTCTTCCTCGTAGGCCAGCTCTTCGGCGGCGCGCTGATCGGCGTTCATGCCCTCAAACAGCGACGGCTCTTCTTCCTCGTACTGCGGCTCGGACTTTTGCGCGGCAATCGGCTGCGCGGCGGGCTTGGGCTGCAGCTTGGGGGCCAGAGCGGAGGCCGCCGACTCGACAGACTGCTTGAGCGGCTGGGCAAGCGAACGGCGCGGCACCGGAAGTTCCGTGTTCACGTCGCGGGCATCGATACCGGTGGCAACGACGCTGACGCGCATCCGGCCTTCCATCGAGCTGTCCAGAGTCGAGCCGACGATGATGTTCGCGTCCTGATCCACTTCCTCGCGGATGCGGTTGGCCGCCTCGTCCAGCTCGAACAGGGTCAGGTCGTGACCGCCGGTGATGTTGATCAGAACACCCTTGGCGCCGCGCAGGCTGATCTCGTCCAGCAGCGGGTTGGCGATGGCCTTTTCGGCGGCCTGGATGGCGCGATCTTCGCCCTCGGCCTCGCCCGTGCCCATCATGGCCTTGCCCATCTCGTCCATCACCGCACGCACGTCGGCAAAGTCGAGGTTGATGAGGCCCGGACGCACCATCAGGTCGGTCACACCCTTGACACCCTGATACAGCACATCGTCGGCCAGGCTGAACGCCTCGGTAAATGTGGTCTTTTCATTCGCCAGACGGAACAGATTCTGGTTGGGAATGATGATCAGCGTATCAACGACCTTTTGCAGCGCCTCGACGCCGTCTTCGGCCTGCTTCATCCGCTTGTTGCCCTCGAACTGAAAGGGCTTTGTCACCACGCCGACGGTCAGAACGCCCAGTTCGCGCGCGGCCTGCGCGATGATCGGCGCGGCCCCGGTTCCGGTGCCACCACCCATGCCGGCGGTGATGAAACACATGTGCGCCCCGGCCAGATGGTCGACGATCTGTTCGATGCTCTCTTCGGCGGCGGCGGCGCCGACGCTTGCGCGTGCCCCTGCCCCAAGGCCCTCGGTGACCTTCACCCCCAGCTGGACCTTGTTTTCGGCCTTGCTTTGCTGAAGCGCCTGCGCATCGGTGTTGGCGACAACAAAGTCCACACCGTCAAGCTGCTTGTCGATCATGTTGTTGACCGCGTTGCCTCCGGCACCGCCCACGCCGAATACCGTGATCCGAGGTTTCAAGTCATCCTGTCCGGGCACCGAAAGGTTCAAAGTCATTGATGTTTCCGCCTGCTGTTGTGGCCTGTCCCAGGCCCTTTTTGCGCCTATTCCCACCAAGTTTAACGAATCACGAGCTTCGCGTCATCCAAAAAACGTAAGATTCCCACCAAATATGGCAATTAATTCACCATTATACTCGGTATATCGACGATTTCACGACATGCTGTGGTTTCCGGGTCAACGACTACCAGACACGCCTTTTGGCGCGCACAAAAGCCGCGAAGCATCAGGTCCGTATCGTGGGGAGGTCTGCTCGACATCCCATGTCCGCCTCTTTGGGCGGTACCACTCTGAAACTACCCGCACCGGCCTTCGGCGTCACGCGCAAACTCTGGCACGGGCAGAAATCCGCGCGTGCCGGACCATCCCGGCAATACGATCACCAGTTGTCCCGGAACCACTTCACCGCCCGCTTGAGCGAGCGTGCCGGATACCGCTCGACCGGAATCTCGAAATCCCACCATTCGTCCTGCGGATGGGCGGCATAAAGGCAAAGGCCGACCGCGCTGGCAAATCCCGGTCCCGTCGCCGCCTGCGGCAATCCATGCACCCGCATCGGCCGACCCAGACGCACCTGCTGGCCCAGGATCTTGCTGGCCAGTCCGTCAAGGCCGGGAATCTGCGACGCGCCGCCGGTCAGCACGATCTGCTGGCTGGGAAGGTGCTCGAACCCGGCGGCGTCCAGACGGGCGCGCACCTCTTCGAGGATCTCTTCAACCCGGGGGCGCATGATGCCGATCAATTCGGCCCGGCTGACGGTGCGGCGGTCGTGATGCCAGTCGCCGGTGTCGCCGCCGATCTCGATCATCTCGCGGTCGTCCATGCCGGTGGCGACGACGCCGCCGTAGAATGTCTTGATCCGCTCGGCCGTCGCCATCGGCACCTGAAGACCCATGGAAATGTCGCCGGTGACATGATCGCCGCCCATCCGCACTGAATCGGCATAGATCATGTGCTTTTTCATGAAGATCGACACGCCGGTCGCGCCGCCGCCCAGATCGATGCAGGCGGCACCCAGCTCTTGTTCGTCCTCGACCAGCGCGGAAACGCCGCTGACATAAGCCGAAGACGCGATGCCCGCCAGTTCCAGATCGCAACGTTTCACGCAATGGGCCAGGTTCTGGATCGCCATCGCCTCGACCGTCAGCATGTGCATGTCGGTGCTCAGCGTCTGGCCAAGCTGGCCGCGCGGATCGCCCAGGCCCGACCGGTGGTCCAGCGCAAAGTTCACCGGCTGCGCGTGCAGCACCTCGCGGTCATTACCGAAGTCGGGCACGTCACAGGACGACAGCACCCGGGCGATGTCCTGTTCGGACACGGTTGTGCCCTCGATCTCGACCTTGCCGTCCAGCCCGTAGGACCGCGGCCCAGCGCCCGAAAAGCAGGCGATGACATGATCAACCCGGATCTGCGCCATCTTCTGCGCCGCCTGAACGGCGGTGCGGATGGCACGCTCGGTCTCGCCCATGGCGTCGATCTCGCCAAAACGCACGCCGCGCGACCGGGTGGTGGCCGCCCCGATGACACGGAATCCCGACTGTCCTGCCAGCGACCCGATGCCGTCATTCTCGCCGCCCTTTTCCGAGCCGTCAAAGCGCAACACCAGGCAGGCGATCTTGGAACTGCCCACGTCAAGGATCGCGATCACCCCCCGCTGCATTGCGACCTTACGCATGTTGCGCATCGCGCGCTGAGATTCATACAGCTCGATCATTCAGTTATCCCCAACTTTCATCGTCTTCATGCGCCGCAATTCCTCGACCGCATATCCGGTCAGCCGCAAGGTCGGCCGCTGCGGCAACCGCAGATCCACCGCCATCAAGTCCCGGTTCAGCAGTTCCACCGCCTGATCCATCGCAATCGCCCGCTCCAGCGCCTGCACCGCACCGTCCTCGGGCAGCATCACGCGCTGGTCGCGGTCCAGCACGATGTCCCAGCGCCGCTCGCCGATGCGCTGCACAGCACGCAGGCGCGGCCAAAGCGGTTTCGCCGCCGCCAGCAGCGACAGCGCCTCGGGCACATGTCCATCCGCGCCAAGCCCGACGATCAGCGGCAGCGCGGGCTGATCGCCGCGATGCGCCACGGGGCCGACATGCACGCCCTTGCGGTCCAGCAGTTCCAGACCCGTCTCGTTGCGCCAGACCACGGTCGGCACTCGCTCGACTACATCGATCTGAAGCACGCCTCCCTGCCGGATGCGCAAGCGCGCGCTTTCCACGGCATCAAGCTTTGCGACCGCATCGCGCATCTCGTCCAGCGGCAGATCGAAGGAAGACACCGGAAAGGTCACCGGCAGCGTCTTGCGAATGTCCTCGGCCACGCCGTCGCTGGCTCCGTCGATCGCCATCAGCGCGACCATGAATTCGGGGCGCTGCTCGAAGGACTCGCGCGCACTCACGACCATCCCCCAAAAGGCGTCGCGGTTCTCCTGCACCGAATACCACAGGGAACCGCCGCCGACGGCGACCAGGAACGGCAACCCCACCCGCAGCATGATCCGGTAGAACGGCGTCAGCATCAGCCGGTTCATGCGGTAGCGCAGGCGCGACGGCGCCGGATCGGCCCGGCTTATCTGTTGCATGACGCATCCTCCACCATCCAGGCGCACATCTCGGGAAAGCTGAGGCCGACGGTCTGCCCCTGTTCGGGCGACAGCGATGTCGGTGTCATTCCGGGCTGGGTGTTGGTTTCCAGCAGGATCAGCCCGTCCAGCCCGCGCGCCTCGTCCCAGCGGAAATCGGTCCGGCTCACGCCCCGGCACCCCAGCGCGCGATGCGCCCGCAGCGCATAGTCAAGGCAGGCATCAAAGATGTCCGGCGCAATCTGGGCGGGCACCACATGGCGCGATCCGCCAGGCTTGTATTTTGCATCGTAATCGTACCAGCCATCGGTCAGGATGTCGGTGACCGTCAGCGCCCGGTCCCCCATCACCGTGGTGGTCAGTTCGCGCCCGGGCACAAAGGCCTCGACCATGACGCTTTCGGGCATGTCGTCCGAAAGCTGCGGCGGCGCGTTCGCGGCTTCGGCCACCAGGTAAACCCCGACCGAAGACCCCTCGTTGTTGGGCTTGACCACATAGGGCGGCACCATCACATGGCCGCGCCGCACATCGTCGCGCAGGGCGATCAGGCTGTCCACCACCGGCAGGCCGGCCGCGCGGAACACGTCCTTGGTGCGCGCCTTGTCCATCGCCAGCGCCGAGGCCAGCACCCCCGAATGGGTGTAGGGGATCCGCAGCCATTCCAGCAGGCCCTGCACACACCCATCTTCGCCCCAGCGCCCGTGCAGGGCGTTGAAAACAACGTCCGGCGCCGCATCGGTCAGACGCTGCGCCAGATCGGGGCCTGCATCGACCTCGCTCACCTTGTATCCATGATCCCGCAAAGCAGCGGCGCACTCTCGCCCAGAGCTGAGCGACACCTCGCGTTCAGCCGAGGGTCCGCCCATCAGTACCACTACTTTCGGGAATGTCCTGCTCGACATCCCAAACTGCCTCAAATGTCCCGGGCGTATCGCCCTTGTTATTATGTGCGGCCTGCCTGTGGCCGTCTGTTTTTGCTGTGTTTTCAGGGCTCGTCTGCGGCCCCTGTTTTGCGGTCCGGTTCACCGATCCGCATGATTTCCCACTCTAACTCTATTCCGCTGTGTTGGAAAACCTTTTTTCTGACCTCTTCGCCCAGACCTTCCAGATCGGCCGCCGTCGCGCCGCCGGTATTGACCAGAAAATTGCTGTGCATCGCGCTCATCTGCGCCCCGCCCCGGCGGGCACCCCGCATTCCGGCGTCGTCGATCACCTTCCACGCCTTGAGATCCTGCACGTCATCCGCGCGCCCCGTGCTGGAAAATCCCGCCGGATTGCGAAACGTGCTGCCGGCTGTGCGCGCCTTCGTCGGCTGCGTCGCGTCGCGCTTCGCGATCTGGGACGCCATCCGCCGCTCAAGCGCGCCGGGATCGCCGCGCGGCGCCTCGAAGGTCGCGCCGACCAGCACCCAGCCTTCGGGCAGGGTGCTGCTGCGATAGCCAAGGTTCAGGTCCTGCGGCGTCAGCGTCACCCGCTCGCCCGCACGGCTCACCGCGTCGACGCTGACCAGCACATCCGCCACATAGGCGCCATAACACCCGGCATTCATCCGCACCGCCCCGCCGATGGTGCCGGGGATGGTGCGCAGAAAGGTCAGGTCCACCCCCCCGGCGGCCGCCTTGCGCGCCACATGGCTGTCCAGCGCCGCACAGCCAGCCGTGACGCGGCCGCCCTCCTCGACCGAGATGGCGTTGAATCCCCGTCCCATCCGGATCACCACGGCACGCAACCCGCCGTCGCGCACGATCAGGTTCGACCCGACCCCCATGGGAAACACCGCGATGTCCTTTGGCAGGGCCTTGAGGAACGCACACAGGTCGTCGCGGTCCGCAGGCTGGTAGAGCCAGTCGGCGCATCCCCCCACCCGCAGCCAGGTCAGATCGCTCAGCGCCCGGTCCCGTGAAAGACTGCCGCGTCCGTGAAAGGAAATTTCAGCCATGCTCCGCCTTCTGCCTGTCCCGCCACCTGCGGTAAACCCCCGCAAACACCGCCATCACCACCAGCACCGCAAGGATGGAATGGCCGGTGCCATCCCGGCCCTCATGTTGCAGTTGCGTGTGGATCACCCAGGCAAACAGCGCAATAGAGCGTGTTGCGTTGAATTGAATTCACCTGCCACCCCGACCGCGCCGGGAAACAAACACTGCCTCGGGGAAGCAGTTGAATGCACTGAATCCGGTCAAACGCAACACGCTATAAAGCCCACTGTCGCACCCCAGGCCACCCGGGCAAGACCGCGCCGCGCCGTGACCAGCGCGCCGATCAGCGCC
>JAGXGV010000017.1 GCA_024636635.1 Puniceibacterium sp. | reverse complement strand
CGGGCGCACCAGACGCGATGCCCATCCGGCAGGCACCAGAGCGTCCGAGTTGAGCAGGATCACCGGCCCCTCGGGTGTATCGTCCACCGGCGCGGGCTGGGCTGCGGCGGCTGCCAGCCCGGTATTGACCGAACGGATAAAGCCAAGGTTCTCGGGGTTTTCGATCAGCTCGATATCGTGACTGTTCTGGCGGGATTCGACCCAATCGCGCAGAAACGGACGGACGGCGGCATCGCTTGATCTGTCCTCGATCAGGATCAGCCGCCAGGGCAGGTCGGTATGCTCTTCGATCCGCGCCAAGGCCAGCTTCAGCAGATCCAGCGCGTTATAGACCGGCAGGACAATGGTGATCCGGCAGGGGGCCAAAGGTTCGATCCGGTCGATATTGGCGTCACCGGTCAGGAACAGCCGGCTTTCCAGCGGGACGGCCATATGCAGCGTGTTCAGCCCCAGCCCGCGCTTCACCTTTGCGCGATACGCCGGATCGCGGGTGATGAACCACCCGGCAACGGCCGGCAGCAGGCAAAATCCGACCCAGAGAAATCGCAAAAACAGCTTTATGCGGGCCGGGCCGGGGGCGGGCAGGGGCAGCGACAGCGGGTAGATCTCGCCCCCCCCCGGCACGGGCGTGGCCAGCAGCCCCGGCGCATCGCAGGTCGCCAGCGTGTCAAGCGTGCAGGGCAGGTCCAGATCGAACCCCACCTCGGACGGAATACCGAGGGAGGCGCCCACATCCTCGCGGCGCAGGCGGGGGATGATTTCGGCGCGGTTGCCGCCAAGCACCAACGTGATCCGCGCCGCCCGCGCCCATCCCGACACCCTCAGCCGTCCCTGATCCACGGTCACCCGCTCGACATAACCGATCGTCTCGCCGTCGGTATTGCGCAACTCGGCAGGCGCCCCCGAAAGCACCAGATGCGTCGCCGCATAGCGGTCGTTCAGGGCAATCAACCGCCTAAACATCGCGCAGTACCCTGCGCGTCAGGGGCGCGTGCAGGCGCGCGCGCAGTACCTTGCACGTTAGGGGCGCGCGCAACGCCTTGTGCATTGGGCCGTCGCGTAATGCCGGGCGCATTGGATGACCGCGCAGCGCCTTGCACGTCGGGGGGGAAATCGGGACGGAATGCGGAGCGGGCCGGACAGCGGGCGCACTGTCCCGCATAAGGAGAATAGAACAGATCATTTGCGCCAAAACTCGTCCCGTCTGAGGTAGCTCAGGTTACCATCATGCAAAGCGCATCCATGCAAGGGCAAAGTCCGGCCTTTGCCGCCACTCCTGTATTGGCTCCCGTATTGGCGAACGACGTGGTGCAAAGGGCCCTCCGGACCCGGCGCGTTAGGCCCGGGCCTGTAACAACGCCCCTGCCCCGGACGGGGTTTCACCGCGTCGGGAGCGGTGCTATGCCGGGGCCATGTCGAAACTGCGCCGGGATGCGTGGTGCCTGCCGCTTTGTCTTGCCGTTTCAACCTGTCGTTTTCATCAGCTTCATCAGCCGTTTCTTCTTTCCGGGACCTGCCATGACCAAACCCGCCGTCTCTGCCGCACCTGAAACCATCGATATCGGGCAGGGCCTGCATGTGTCGCTGTTTGCTGCCGATTCTGCGGCACGGGTATCGCCCGAAGGTCAGGATGCCGGGGGGCAGGAGGGCAGCGGGAAAGACAGGCCAGTTGCGATTCTGGCCTGGCATGGCGGCGGCGGGGTGGACGGCGCCCCTGACATGCTGGCGCCGTTCTGTCGGCTGTTGTCCGCCGGGGGTGCTGATGTGATCGCCGCCGGATACCGCACGCTGAACCGCGATGGTGCCACGCTCGAGCAGATGCGCGCCGATGCCGCACATGCCTTGATCTGGGCGCGAAATTGGGCAGGGGGACAGCAGCCAGAGGCGCGGCTGTTCCTGCTGGGCGCGTCCTTTGGCGGGCTGCTGGCGCTGGATGCGGCGCTGGAGGATGACACCGGAATTGCGGGACTGATCCTGCTCAATCCGGTCACCGACACCGGACCGGACGGATTCGCCAACCGTGTGGTCGACCCTGCCGTCCATGCCGCCCTGTCGCCCCAGGCGCGGCTGGCGGATGGCAAGACGGGTGATGAATCCCGGCATCCGCTGCTGTCCCGGCTGCGCTGTTTTATCGCCCATGGCGGCCGTGACGAGGTGGTGCCGATCGCCGCCGCCCGAGAGTTCGCTGCGCTATGGCCCGCCGGGCGCTGCGTGATCAAGGAATATCCAAATGCGGGCCATGGGTTTTTCAACCGCCCGCCCCATGACGAAAACGTCGTCCGGCTGGTTCTGGCCTTTATTCGCGAGGAAGCCTCCGCCGTAACGGCATCAACCGCCGAAAAATCGTCCAAAAAGCCACGCAAACCATCCGGCCTGTTGCCTGCGGGGGCGACGCTGGTCTTTGGTATCGGCGCGCAGAAGGCCGGCACCAGCTGGCTGTTTGAACAGCTGCGCGCCAGCCCTGACTGCCATACGGTGCCCACCAAAGAGCTGCATTATTTCGACGCCCTGCACATCAAGGGCGAACAGAGCCACATCAACGACCGCCTCGCCCACCTGCGCCGGGTGGTCGATACCCTGACACCCGGCGTCGATCCGGCCAATCGCGGACGGTTGCGCACCATTCAGGTGCTGGCCGACCGTCTGTCGATCCATGCCACGAGTCCCGGCGATCACCGGGCCTATATCAATCATTTGCTGACCGGTTATGCGGGGCAAAAGATCATCTGCGATTTCACTCCGTCCTATTCCGTGCTGCCGCCCGAGGTCTTCGCCGAAATGGCCGGGATCGGCCCGGCGCGGTTCATTTTTATCCTGCGCGATCCGGTTGACCGAATCTGGTCGCAGATCCGCATGTCGATCAGCGCCGCACAGCCGAAACTGGCCGATGCGGCGTTCGAATCGGCCTGCGCCGCCCGTGCCGCCGAAATGCACGCGGGGCGCGATCTGGCGCGCATCCCCAGGGCCAATTACGCTGGCACACTGGAGGCGCTGGACCAGTCCGTGCCATCCGGATCGGTGCATACGGTGTTCTATGAAGACCTGTTCACCCAAGCCAGCATGGACGAGGTCTGCGCCTTTCTCGACATCGCCCCGCTGCCCGTCGAGGCGGACAAAAGGGTCGGGCTGGGGCGGGTGTCGTCGCTGCCGCCGGAAACCGAAGCACTGCTGTTCGCCGGTCTGCGCCCCCAGTACGAGGCGGCGTTCGAGCGGTTCGGTGCCGCTGTGCCAAGCGCATGGCACAGCCGGTATGCCGCACTTTGCGGTGAAACCGTGCCTGTTGTGGCACCACCAACAGCGCCAGATCTGCCGCGCCGCGCCGCATCGCGGCTGGTTGACCTGCTGAAGGGGCGCGGGAAATGAGCCGGCTGCGCAGCTTGCTGGGCGGGCGGGCACGGCCGGCTTCTGGCCCCGTGGTGGTCTTTCCCCATATCCCGAAAACTGCGGGTCAGACGGTGATTTCCGAGTTACGCCGGGTGCTGGGCGAGGCGGCCCATTCGCCGGTCCGCACCCATGCCGCGGCCCCCGAGGATGCGCAGATGCCGCCGGGATACCGGCTCTATGCCGGGCATATCGATTGGGTCGATCTGGAGACCCTGCCCGACAACCGTTTTGCCTTTACCCTGCTGCGCGACCCCTATGAACGGATCGCGTCGTTCTATTTCTATCTGCTGCGCGAGGCGGCGAAACTGACCCCCGAGGAAATGGCGACCAAGGCGCGCACCAACATGCGAATGATCTCGACCCGGTCCGCCGACGACTATTTCTTTGGCGGCGACCGGCCCTGGCAACGCTTCGTCCTGGATCACTATGACAATTTTCAGACCGCGTATCTGGCCACCGGGCGGATCCGTGGTGCCAAGCAGATCGATAGCCTGCCGCGCTCGGACTGGGTGGGTTGGGCGCTGAGCGGGGCGCAACGGCTACAGGGGATTTACGGGCTGAACGATCTGGACCGGCTGGAAAGCGATCTGGCCGCGCGGCTGGGAACAACAGTGAACCTGACCGGTAATTTCGTGAACGCGGGGCCGGATCTGGCGCCAGATGCCAGAGCCGGGACGCGCCCGCGCCGCTGGCCCGATCTTGTCGCCCGGTTCGAACAGGACGGCAACGCCGCCCGGCTTGAACGGTTTGCCGAAACCGATGCCGACCTGATCGAGCAATTGGGGATGAGACAGTGACTGTCCTGTGGGAAAATGAAAACTGATGGCTAAATCTACGTCTGACCAGATCGTCGAACTGCGCGACGTCGCCGTCGCCCCCTATGTCTATAAGCGGCCGAAGTTTCGCGGCGGAATCGAAGCGCCGCTGGCCCCGCCACAGGGGCGAATGCGGCGGGGCGCGAACCTGCGCGACGATCCGCAGCCGATCGATCGCGGCGGGCGGCGGCTCTTTGGCGGTGGCGATCTGGACCGGCTGAAGGGGCGATATCTGTACGGCGGGCCGATGTGGAACCATTTCGGCCATTTCTTTGTCGACTGCATCCACCGTCTCTGGGCGCTCAAGGCGGGGGGCACATCCTATGATGGAATCGTCTTTCTGGCGGTTCAGGGTCTGCTTGGTGTGCGCAGCGACGCCGATCTGGCCGCAGCACAGCCGCCCGGTTTTCTGACCGACCTGATGCGCCTTCTGAATATGCCGGATGTGCCGGTGATCATGGTGCGTGCGCCGATGCTTTTTGACCGTCTGGACGTGCCCGAGGCGGGTACCGCCCCACGGCAACCCATCGCGCCGTTTTACCGCCCCTATCTGGACGGGTATCAGGCCGCGCTGGAGGACAAGCTTGCCCTGCATATCTCGCGGGCGCCAGAACGGCTCTATCTTGGCCGATCGCACCTTTTGGCCAAGGGCGGCGTGTTGGGGTCCAGCCATCTGGAACAGGCGCTGAAGGCTGCCGGCGCCTATGTATCGACCCCCGAAGCGGTGGGCCTGCCGGTGCAGTTCGGCCATCTTCTGGGTGCCAAAACGGTGGTGTTCGACGAAGGCAGCGCCGGCCATCCGACCCAGGTGATGTCCCGCACCCCGACGGAATATCTGATGTTTCCACGCCGCGCGGCCAACGAAATCTATGGCGATGCGATTTCCCAGCGTGCGCCTTTTGCCCTGCTGGCGGAAAACGACAACATCGCCGTGCTGCCCGACCGCCACGGCTCTACCTCGTCACCCGGCGGGTTGGCCGCTTACCGCGATCCCGGCGCAGTCTGGGACGGGTTGGTGCGGCGCGATCTGGTGCAGGGGGCCTTCGACATGGACGCCTGGCGCGCGGCCGAAGCAGCTGACCTGATCGCCGCCCGGTCCGCCACCCCGGAAATCGAGTCGGTGCGGCGCGCGGCATTGGAAAGCGTGCGCGGCTGACACCCGGAGGGACGCCGGTTCCGGGCGGATTTGTGCCGAAATTCGGGGCTGGCCAAGTGTTGCAACCAAGTAGAAATGTCCGTCGGCCCGCAAAGTAGAAATGTCTCACTTGGTGGTCCGCTATCATGGCTGGGCAGGGCGGAGACCTCATATATCGCAGCCCTGAACAGCCATGCGGGCGTGGTCATTCGGCGGCGT
>JAGXGV010000144.1 GCA_024636635.1 Puniceibacterium sp. | reverse complement strand
GTCCTGGATATAGCCCGGCACGCCGTAGGTGGTGTTGGTGGCCAGGTCGGTCAGCCGTTCGATCACCGGGGCGGGGGCGACGATCCAGCCGATCCGGCTGCCGGTCATTGCGTGGCTCTTGGACATGGAGCCGATGACAAGCGTGCGCTGCTCCATACGGGCAGGGCGCGGGGGGACAGGTGTGTGCCCTGCCAGACCTGGGTGTCATAGACCTCGTCCGAGATCACCCAGAGATCGTGGTCCTGCGCGGCGGCGGCGATGCCTTCAAGCGTGGCGCGCGGATAGACCGCGCCGGTGGGGTTGTTCGGGGAGTTGACCAGAAGCGAGGCCGCGCCATGGGCCAGCGCCGCGTCGCTGACGACGTTATAATCCGGCAGAAAGCCGTCGGCGGCGCGGGTGGTGATGCCTTTGGGCACGGCGCCCGCGGCCCGGATCGTGCCGGGGTAGGTGGCATAATAGGGTTCGATGAACAGCGCCCGGTCACCGGGATTGCAGCAGGCCAGCTGCGCTGCATAAAGCGCTGCCTGACCGCCGGGGGTGATCAGCACGTTGTCGCGTCCGGTCGCGATGCCGGTATGGCGGGTGACTCGGGCGGCGACAGCATCGCGCAGGGCGGGAATGCCGGGAACTGCGGCATATCCCGTATGACCTGCCCGCGCGGCGGCGTGCATCGCATCAAGGATGATGTGATCCGTCGGGGTGTCATGTTCGCCAATGGTAAGTTCGGTCACCGCTTCGCCCGCCTCGATCATCGCACGGGCGCGGTGGAACACATCCCAGCCATCGGATCCACCGCCATTGATCGCGCGGATGCGGGAAGAGAGACTGGGCATGGTGTGGCCTTTCGCAGGGTCGGCAGGAAAACCGGGGCTGTGGATTGCCGCCTTTTTGCCAAGGGCGCCGCGCCGGGGCAAGAGGGTGCCTTGCGCACGGGCAAAACGCGGCCCACCGCTCCGGGTCGTTCCTGTCCGCTTGTTTCATGCCGGACCGCGTGATAAATGCAACCGATGAAAACCGCTGCGCCCCTGATTTGCTGCATCATCCGCTGAAACTTTGTGCGGGCCGGTCTTCTATTCCCTAAGTCAGGTTAAGTTGCTAAGCCCGCCGCGACCCCTCGCGAGGACGGACCCATGGACATCTTTCTCACCAATACCGCGACACGCAGCAAGGAGCGGTTCACGCCGCTGAATCCTGACAATGTGCGGATGTATGTCTGCGGACCGACCGTCTATGACCGCGCCCATCTGGGCAACGCGCGCCCGGTGATCGTGTTCGACGTGCTTTACCGGCTTCTGCGGCACCTCGCGTCCGAAAACGGTTGGGGCAAAGTTACCTATGTGCGCAACTTCACCGACGTGGATGACAAGATCAACGCCCGCGCCGCCGAATCCAAGCGCACCATCGGCGAGATCACTGCCGAAACGACGCAGTGGTTCCTGGACGACATGGCTGCCGTGGGCGCGCTCGAACCCGACCACATGCCGCGCGCCACGCAGTATGTTCCGCAGATGGTGGCGATGATCTCTGACCTGATTGGCAAGGGGCATGCCTATGCAAGGGAAGGTCACGTGCTGTTCCGCGTGCGGTCCTACGAAGGGTACGGAAAGCTGTCGGGCCGGTCTGTCGATGACATGATCGCGGGCGCGCGGGTCGAGGTGGCGCCGTTCAAGGAAGACCCGATGGATTTTGTGCTCTGGAAGCCGTCTGACGCGGATCAGCCCGGCTGGGATTCGCCCTGGGGCCGGGGGCGTCCGGGCTGGCATATCGAATGTTCGGCCATGGCGCAGGAACTGCTGGGCGACTCGTTCGACATCCACGGCGGCGGCAACGACCTGATGTTCCCGCACCACGAGAACGAGATCGCGCAATCCTGCTGCGCCCATCCCGAGGGTGGCTTCGCCAAGGTCTGGCTGCACAACGAGATGTTGCAGGTCGAGGGCAAGAAGATGTCCAAGTCTCTGGGCAATTTCTTTACCGTGCGCGATCTGCTGGATCAGGGCGTGCCGGGCGAGGTTATCCGCTTCGTGATGCTGAGCACACATTACCGCAAGCCGATGGACTGGACGGAGAAGAAGGCCAGGGAGGCGTCCCGAACGCTTATGAAATGGCGCAAGCTCACGGGCGAGCTTACGGAGGACCTGAATGGTGAGACGGCGCCCACTCCCGCCGTTCTTGAGGCGCTCTGCGATGATTTGAACACAGCAGGCGCTATTGCGTTGATGCACGATCTTGCCAGCCAAGGGGCGCTGGCAGAACTCAGAGCCAGTGCGCGGATAATGGGTCTGCTGGCTGATGACATGGGTCATTGGGTAGAGCGACCGGGTCAGATACTGGACGCTTGGGTGCAGCGCCTGACTCAGGCACGAGAAGTTGCCCTTGAGACTAAAAACTTTGCCGAACTGGACCGCTTGAAAGCCGTTCTGGTCGGCGCGGGCGTGGAGGTCCAGATGAGCAAGGCAGGGGTCGTGCTGTCCGCAGGACCGGAAGTCGATCTAGCTGAACTCGAGAATCTGACGTGAGTGTGGTTTGCGAACTGTTCTGCCGGAGTGAGGGCGAACCCGCACTGGGGCTTCGGTCGCTATGCCCCGAACCGTCTTGCGGACCCTTTGCCGCGCATTGCGCAGTCTGGTCTTTACCGCCTTGGGTATTTGGAAAAAGAAGAAGCCGGGGGTCGCGTGATGGGTAAAGAGCGCCTGTACCTCTACGACACCACCTTGCGGGACGGGCAGCAGACGCAGGGCGTGCAGTTTTCGGTGGCTGAAAAGCTGCGGATCGCAGCGGCGCTGGATGCGCTTGGGGTCGACTACATCGAGGGCGGCTGGCCGGGGGCCAATCCGACGGATTCCGGCTTTTTTGCCGAGGTCGGGCAGACCCGCGCGCGCATGACCGCCTTTGGCATGACCAAGCGCGCCGGACGATCGGCTGAAAACGACGATGTTTTGGCGGCAGTGCTGGATGCCGGGACGGGCGCGGTCTGTCTGGTGGGCAAGGCCCATGAGTTCCATGTGACCGCGGCGCTGGGCATCACCCTTGCCGAGAATGTCGAGAATATCCGCGCGAGTGTCGCCCACTGCGTGGCGCAGGGACGCGAGGCGCTGCTGGATGCCGAGCATTTCTTTGACGGCTACCTTGCCAATCCGGGTTATGCGCTGGAGTGCATGAATGCCGCGCTTGCGGCAGGCGCACGCTGGGTTGTGCTGTGCGACACCAATGGCGGCACCTTGCCGGGCGAAGTCGGGCGGATCGTGTCCGAGGTCATTGCGGCGGGGATTGCGGGCGATCGTCTTGGCATCCACACCCACAACGATACCGAAAATGCTGTGGGTTGCACGCTGGCCGCGGTCGACGCGGGCGCGCGGCAGATTCAGGGCACGCTGAACGGGCTGGGCGAGCGTTGCGGCAATGCCAACCTCGTTTCTCTGATCCCGACATTGCTGCTGAAGCCGCCTTATCGCGACCGCTACGAGATCGGGGTGACGCCGGAGGCGCTGGAAGGGCTCACGCGGCTCAGCAGGATGCTGGACGATATCCTGAACCGGGTGCCGATGAAGCAGCTGCCCTATGTCGGCGGGTCGGCCTTTGCCCACAAGGCGGGTCTGCACGCCAGTGCGATCCTCAAGGATCCGACGACCTACGAACATGTCGACCCGTCGCTTGTGGGCAACCGCCGGTTTGTTCCGATGTCCAATCAGGCCGGGCAGTCCAACCTGCGCCGCAGGCTGGCCGAGGCGGGGCTGGAGGTGGCGCCCGGCGAAGCGGCGCTGGGGCGCATCCTCGAGTCGGTGAAGGCGCGGGAATCCGAAGGCTATTCCTACGACACCGCCGAGGCGTCGTTCGAGTTGCTGGCGCGGGCGGAACTGGGACGGCTGCCCGAATTCTTCGAGGTCAAGCGTTACCGCGTGACGGTCGAGCGGCGCAAGAACAAGCGCAACCGGATGGTGTCGCTTTCCGAAGCCGTGGTTGTCGTCAAGGTCGACGGGGTCAAGAAGCTGTCGGTAAGCGAGTCGATGGATGAGACCGGGTCGGACCGTGGCCCGGTGAACGCCTTGTCCAAGGCGTTGGCCAAGGATCTGGGTCGCTATCAGGACATGATCGAGGACATGCGTCTGGTCGATTTCAAGGTGCGCATCACGCAGGGGGGCACAGAGGCGGTGACCCGCGTGATCATCGATTCCGAGGACGGGCAGGGGCGGCGCTGGTCCACGGTGGGCGTATCGGCGAACATCGTCGATGCCTCGTTCGAGGCGCTTCTGGATGCGGTGCGCTGGAAGCTGATCCGCGATTGCGGAGAGTTGCCATGACACCGCAAGTGGCATTGGCCCCGGGCGCAGCGCCCGGAGCGATGGCCCATGCGTTCATGCCGGTGCGGTCCGCCTGACGGGGATGGCGACGCCGCCGCGCCGTCGGTCCCTGACCCGGGGCATATTCGCATGCCGCGACTTGCTGCGCGGGGGCAAGCGCGCTAGGGGAGCGCATGGAATTCGACGACGATCTCATCGCTTGTGCGCAGCTTGTCGAACGTGCCGATCCGGACCGGTTCGCCGCGCTGATGGCGGCACCGGTGCAGATGCGGGCGCGACTGTTTCCGGTCTGTGCCTTCAACATCGAGGCGGCGCGCGCGCCCTGGGTCACGCAGGAGGCGATGATCGCCGAGATGCGGTTGCAATGGTGGCGCGACGCGCTGCAAGAGATCCTCGATGGTGCTCAGGTGCGGCGGCACGAGGTCGTGACGCCCCTGTCGCAGGTGCTGGATGCGCGGGGTGCAGACTTGCTCGACCGGTCGATTGCCGCGCGGCGCTGGGACATCTACCGCGATCCGTTCGAAGACGAAGCGCAGTTCGAACGCTACATCGAGGAAACCGGAGGTCATCTGATGGCGGTCTCTGCCCGGGTCCTGGGCGGCACCGACGAGGCGGCGGCGCTGGATCTGGGTTATTCTGCGGGGCTGGCGGCCTTTCTGCGCGCGGTGCCGGAGCTTGAGTCGCGGGGGCGGGTGCCGCTGG
>JAGXGV010000143.1 GCA_024636635.1 Puniceibacterium sp. | reverse complement strand
GCCTGGTGGCTGTCGTTCTGGCCCGGCCTGGCGATCATCCTGACCACGCTGTCGCTCAACCTGCTGTCGAACTGGATGCGCATCGCGCTTGATCCGACGCAACGCTGGCGCCTTGAAATGGGAGGACGCAAGAATGTCTGAACCTCTGCTGGATGTGCGCAACCTGTCGGTCACCTTTCACACTGCGCGTGGACCGGTGCAGGCGGTGAAAAATGTAAGCTGGTCGATCAAAAAGGGCGAAGTCCTTGCCATCCTTGGCGAATCCGGGTCCGGAAAATCCGTCTCGGCCTCTGCAGTGATGGACCTGATCGACTGCCCCCCGGGCGAGATCACGACAGGCGAGATCTTTTATCGCGGCAAGAACCTGCTGACGATGGGGCGGACCGAGCGGCGCCATATCAACGGCAAGAAGATCGCAATGATCTTTCAGGATCCGCTGAGCCACCTGAACCCGGTCTACAAGGTCGGCTGGCAGATCGAAGAGACGATGGTGATCCACGGCACCTCCCGTGCCGAGGCCCGCGCCGAAACGCTGCGCCTGCTGGCCAAGGTCGGCATCCCCGAACCCAAGGCGGCGGCGCAAAAATACCCGCACCAGTTTTCCGGCGGGCAGCGGCAGCGCCTGATGATCGCCATGGCGCTGGCGCTGCGTCCCGATGTGCTGATCGCGGACGAGCCGACGACCGCGCTTGACGTGACGGTGCAGGCGCAGATCCTTGCCCTGCTTGAGGAATTGCAGCGCGAAACAGGCATGGCGCTGCTGATCATCACGCATGATCTGGGCGTTGTGGCCGAAATCGCGCACCGCGTCGTGGTGATGAACTAGGGTGAGATCGTCGAACAGGGCACCGCCGCCGAAGTCTATGCCAATCCGCAGCATGAATACACGAAACGCCTGATCGGCTCCGCGCCGGGCAAGGGTGCGATCCACGACAATCCGCTGGGCACCGAACCGATCCTGATGATGGAGAATGTCAGCAAGAATTATGCCGCGTTCGAGGCGCTCAAGGGCATCGACCTTGTCCTGCACGAGGGCGAGACGCTGGCCATCGTCGGGGAATCCGGGTCCGGAAAATCCACTGCCGCCCGGTTGTTACTGCAACTGGAACCGGCCAGCGGCGGGCGGGCGATGTATCGGGGCAGGGATCTTTTCACGCTGCCGCCCAAGGAACTTTACAAGATGCGCCGCGACATCCAGATGGTGTTTCAGGATCCGACGCAAAGCCTCAATCCCCGGATGACGGTGTATCAGCTGATCGCCGAGGCATGGCAGATCCATCCCGACATCCTGCCAAAGGCGAAATGGAGCGATCGCGTGGCGCAGCTGCTGGAACAGGTGGGGCTGACGGCAGAACACCTGCACCGCTATCCGCACCAGTTCTCGGGTGGGCAGCGGCAGCGCATCGCCATCGCGCGCGCGCTTGCGCTGGAACCGCGGATCATTGTCTGCGACGAGGCGGTGTCGGCGCTGGACGTGCAGGTGCAGGCGCAGGTGATTGACCTGCTCGACCGGCTCAAGGACGAATTCGGCCTCAGCTACATCTTCATCGCCCATGACCTTCCGGTGGTGCGGGATTTTGCCGATCGCGTGGTCGTCATGCAGGCGGGGCGCATTGTAGAACAGGGCACGACACGCCAGATATTCGAGGCCCCGCGCGAGGCGTATACCCAAGGACTGCTTGCGGCCTCGCTTGATCCCGATCCCACGATACAGGCCCGCCGCAGGGAACAGCGGCTGGCGCAGGAGTCTCTCTGACATGACGAAACCCGATGTGCTGATGCTTTATCCGCAGCGACCCCATGCGATGGAACAGCTTGAACAGCGTTACACGCTGCACCGCTATGACCTTGCCGACGACAAGGATGCCTTTGTGGCCGAACATGGCCAGAAATGCCGCGCCATCGCCACCAACGGCCATGCGCCCGTGACCCGTGCCATGTGCAAGGCGATGCCGGACCTTGGCCTTGTCTCCTGTTCGTCCGCAGGCTTTGACAGCTTTGACGTGGCGGCGATGGCCGAACATGGCGTGGCACTGACCAACACGTCGCAGGCGCTGTGTGACGACGTGGCCGATACCGCAATCATGCTGCTGCTTGCTGCCCGGCGCGGTCTTGTCCCGGCCGAGGCCTGGGTACGGTCGGGCGACTGGGCCCGCAACGGCGCGTTTCCGCTGCAACGCTCGCTCAGGGGTGGCAAGCTCGGGATCGTCGGCATGGGCACCATCGGCCAGGCGATTGCCGACCGGGCAAAGGCGATGGGCCAACAGGTCACCTACTGGAACCGCCGCCCCAAGGATCTGCCCTGGACCTTCCAGCCGGAACTGATCCAGCTTGCGCGCGACAGCGACGCGCTGATCGTGATCGTCGCGGGCGGCGAGGGTACGCGCCACCTGATCGATGCGCCCGTGATGGAGGCGCTTGGCCCCGATGGCCTGTTGATCAACGTGGCCCGCGGGTCGGTCGTGGACGAAGCCGCGCTGATCGCCTGCCTGTCCGACGGACGGCTGGGCCATGCGGCGCTGGATGTCTATGCCAGCGAACCCGATGCCGACCCCGCGCTGACGCAACTGCCCAATGTCACGAACTACCCGCACCATGCCTCTGGTACCGTGGAAACGCGCGATGCCATGGCCCAGCTTCTGGTGGACAACCTTGACGCGTTCTTTGGCGACAAGCCGTTGCTGACGCCGGTGGACCTGTCCGCCTACATTCCGTCAAAGGTGTGACATGCTGAAGTATCTCGGATGGGCCTACGCGGTGACCGTGCTTGGCCTCGTGCTGGCTTTCTGGCTGGGCTGGTATTATTCCGGCACGCTTTCGGGCGCGCTCGGCTTTCTCATGATCGGCGTGATCCTGGCGGTGCTGGAAATCTCGCTGTCGTTCGACAATGCCATCGTGAACGCCAACAAGCTTGAAAAGATGACGGAAATCTGGCGTCGCCGGTTCCTGACCTGGGGCATCCTGATCGCGGTCTTCGGCATGCGTATCCTGTTTCCACTGCTGGTGGTGGTCGTCGCCGCCCAGATTGGACCGATCGAGGCGATCCGCCTGGCCGCCACGCAACCCGACCGCTATGCCGAGATCATCAACGGCGCGCATCTGTCCATCGCGGCCTTCGGCGGCGCGTTCCTGATGCTGGTCGCGCTCAGCTGGTTCATCGACGAAGAGAAAGAGATCGACTGGATCCGCGGCATCGAACGGGTCATGCGCAACTGCGGTGGCCTGCCCGGTTTTACGGTTGCCTTCGTGCTGCTACTGGTCCTGCTGTTCTCGATGGCGGTGCCGCCCGCAGATACCGGCACGTTCCTGTTTGCCGCAATCTTCGGCATCGTGACCTTTCTTGCGGTCGAGATCCTGGGCCATGTGCTTGACAGCTCGGACGCCGCCGATCAGGTGGCCAAGGGCGGTCTGGGGGCGTTTCTCTACCTTGAGGTGCTGGATGCCTCGTTCAGCTTTGATGGCGTGATCGGCGCCTTTGCCCTGACGCAGAACCTGTTCCTGATCGCCATCGGCCTTGGCATCGGCGCGATGTACGTCCGTTCGATGACCATCATGCTGGTCGAACGCAAGACCCTGGCCGAGTTCCGATACCTTGAACACGGCGCCTTCTGGTCGATCCTGATCCTGTCCATGATCATGTTCGCCCAGACGCTCGTGCATGTGCCAGAGGTCATCACCGGCCTGCTGGGTGCCAGCTTCATCGGCCTGTCGCTGATGTCGTCGCTGCGCCACAACCGCTTGCTGCGCGCGGCAGAGTGACGGGTATGGACAAGCCCTTGCGCACTGCACTGGTGACCGGGGCCAGTTCCGGCATCGGCCTTGCCATCGTTCAGGTGCTGCTGGGGCGCGGCTGGCAGGTGACGGGGCTAAGCCGCCGCGCGCCCGACGGGCTGGGCGACGGGTTTCGCCATGTGCCACTTGACCTGGACGATCCCGGTGCACTTGATGACGCGCTGGCAGGGATCGCACCGCCGGACGCGGTCATCCATGCTGCGGGCCTTCTGCGGGTCGGGCCGCTGGACCGCTTTGACCATACCGATGGCGCGCGGATGTGGCATCTGCATGTGGACGCGGCCGCCCGCCTGATCGGCGGGCTGGCACCGCGCATGCACTCTGGCGGCCGGTTCGTGATCATCGGCAGCCGCGTCGCCAACGGCGCTGCGAACCGCGCGCTTTATGCCGCCTCGAAATCCGCGCTGACCGGGCTTGTCCGGTCCGTGGCCGCCGAACTTGCCCCGCGTGGCATCACCGTGAACATCGTCGCCCCCGGCGCCACCGATACGCCGATGCTGCGCGACCCCGCCCGCACGTCCGAGCCGCCAAGGCTTCCGCCCATCGGACGCATGATCCAGCCGGAAGAGGTGGCCGAAGCCGTCGCCTTCCTGCTCTCGCCCTCTGCCGGTGCCATCACCGGACAGACCCTTACCATTTGCGGCGGCGCCTCGCTCTGACCGCCCCCAAGGAGATGACCCATGCTTGACAATTCCGACCTTCAGGCCCGTATCCGCACCGGCCTTCTGTCCTTTCCGGTAACACCCTTCAACGACGCCGGCGATTTCGCTGCCGATGCCTTTGCCGCGCATCTTGAATGGCTGTCCGACTACCCGGTCGCTGGCCTTATCGTCGCGGGCGGTACGGGCGAGCTGTTCTCGCTCACCCCGTCCGAAGTGGTCGAGGTGGTGCGCACCGCCAAGGCCGCGCAGCCGGGACAACCGATCATCTCGGGCTGCGGCTATGGCACCCGCATGGCCTGCGAAATGGCGCGGGGAATCGAGGCCGCGGGTGGCGACGGCATCCTTTTGCTGCCCCACTACCTTATCGGCGCGCCGCAGGACGGGATCGAGGCGCATATCCGCGCCGTCTGCCAATCGACCCGGATGGCCGTCATCGTCTACAACCGCGGACAAAGCCGGGTCAGCGCCGAGATCCTTGAAAATCTGGCCGGGGACTGTCCGAACCTTGTGGGGTTCAAGGACGGCACCGGTGACATCGACACCGTGCGCCGCGTCACTCTGAAAATGGGCGACCGGCTGTCCTACATCGGCGGGATGCCCACGCACGAATTGTTCGCGCAGGCGTATCGCGGCGCCGGCATGCCGACCTATTCCTCGGCCGTGTTCAACTTTGTGCCAGGCACCGCGCTGGAGTTTCACCGGGCGTTCAGCACGGGCGACGATGCCACCTGCGAAAAGCTGCTGACCGAATTCTACTATCCCTTCGCAAAGATTCGCGACCGCAAGACCGGCTATGCCGTGTCGGCCATCAAGGCAGGCGTAAAGCTGCGCGGCTTTGCCACCGGCCCGGTGCGCACGCCGCTGACGGATCTGAGCGGCGAAGAAGTTGAACTGATGCAGGACCTGATGCGCGGGCGCAGCTGATGACCCGACTGCCCCCGGCGCCCCGGGTTGCCATGCTCGAAAGGTTTGCGCCCGACGTGCATCCCCGGTTGCGGGATCTGGCCGAGGGGCTTGATCTGGTCTTTTGCGCCTCTGACAGCGCAGAGGACCGCCGCGCGGCGCTGTCGGGGGCAGAGTACGCCGTGGTGCGCGCCGTCAGGATGGAAGAGGCGTTGCTTGACCATACGCCGCACCTGAAGCTGATCCACCAGTGGGGCACGGGCACCGACGGGATCCCCGTCGCAGCGGCGCGGTCGCGGGGTGTGACCGTCGCCCGCTGTCCGGGCGTCAACGCGCCGTCGGTTGCGGATTTGACCATCGGGCTGATGCTGGCCTGCCTGCGGCGGATTCCGGCGGGTGACGCGCGCATCCGCGCCGGTCTTTGGGCGGCACCCGACCTTTATGAAACCGGGCGCGATCTGACCGGTGCCCGCGTCGGTCTGATCGGCTTTGGTGCCATCGGGCAGGCGGTGGCCGCCCGGCTGTCCGGTTTTGACTGCGAGGTGCTGCACCATCGCGCTTCGGGCGGACCGGGGTCGACGGCGCTTGACGATGTCATCGCTTCTGCCGATGTGCTCAGCCTGCACCTGCCCGCCACCGCCGCGACCCGCCACCTGATCAACGCCGACCGCATCGCGCGGATGAAGCCGGGTGCCGTGCTTATCAACACCGCGCGCGGCGAACTGGTGGACGAAAACGCGCTTTGTGCCGCCCTGCATGCCGGTCAGATCGGCGGCGCCGGTCTGGATGTTTTCGAACACGAACCGCTGGCCGCGACATCGCCGCTGCGCGAAGCCCCGAACGTCGTGTTCTCGGCGCATTCCGGCGGGCGCACGCGTGACAACTTTGCCCGCGTCGTCCGGTACTGGGCAAGGAACATCCGCCTGCACGCCGCCGGCGAGGCGATCAGCGCAGGTGATCTGGTTGGCTGATCACCGCGCCTTCGCGTGCCGCGCTGCGGCACAGGCAACGTGCCCCGCTGGGGAAAGGTGCCGCTGATGCGGCTGCTGCTTATCGCGGACGACCTGACCGGCGCGCTTGACAGCGCCGCCGCCTTTGCGGTGCGCGGCCTTGCCGTGCGTGTTGCCACCGGACCCGAACATCTGGCCGAAGCACTCATGGCCCCCGCCGCGCAGATCGTTTCGGTCGCAACCGGGACGCGGGAAATGGACAGCGTGACGGCGGCCGGGGTGATCCGGTCCATGTCCGCCGACATCCGCGCCTTCGATGGGCTGCTGTTCAAGAAGGTCGACAGCCGACTGAAGGGCAACATTGCCGCCGAACTTGCTGTTCTCGGGGATCTGCGCCCCGGTCCGATCTTGGCCTGTCCCGCCATTCCCCGCCTCGGGCGCTTTGTCAGGAACGCAGAGGTCACCGGCAGCGGCGTGGCGACCGGCATCCCGGTGGCGCCCTGTCTGGGCCGCCCCGCCACAATTGCCGACGCCCAAAGCGATGCGGATCTTGACGCCGCGCTTCCCGAAGATCTGTCCGGCACGCTTTACCTTGGGGCGGCCGGCCTTGCCGAGTCGCTGGCCCGGCGCCTTGCGCCACAGGGTGCCGGGCCCCGTCACATCGCGCTGACTCTGCCGCTGCTCCTGGCCATCGGGTCGCGCGATCCGATCACGCTGGCGCAGATTGCGGCGCTGGACATCGCGGTCACGCAGGCGCCCGACGGGCGGATACTCGACCGCCCGCACGGCGACCCTGTACGTGTCGTGCAGATGACCCCCGGCAGCGGCGCAGGCGGCTCACCGGATGCCGGCACGGTCTTTGCCCGCGATCTGGTCCGGGACATGCGCCGTGACCGGCCCGCAACCCTGTTTGCCTGCGGCGGCGAGACGGCAGCGACCCTGCTGCGCGGGCTGGACATCGCTCAGCTTGATCTGCTGGGCGAGGTTCTGGCGGGCGTGCCGGTCGCGCGCTGTCCCGCCAGCGGCATGACCGTGATCACCAAATCCGGAGGGTTCGGCGAAGCCGCCTTGCTGAAACAACTGGTCAAGCTGTTTGCAAAGCCCGGCCAAACCAGCATAACAGGCGCAGAGACCCCAACCCCCGGAGAGCCGTGATGAAAGAGGAGAAGACCAGACCGCGCACCACGCTGGCGGACCGTGTCTATCACACCCTGTTCACGCGGATCTCGAACGGTGACTATCCGACGAACCAGAAACTGCCGCCCGAAAATGCCCTGTCGCAGGATTTTGGCGTGTCGCGCCCGGTGCTGCGCGCCGCGCTCGACCGGCTGCGCGACGAGGGCCTGATCTATTCGCGCCAGGGGGCGGGCAGTTACGTGCGCATCCCGGTCAACGCGCAGGTGGGCTATGCCAAGGTCGAAACGCTGGCCGACATCCAGCGCTGCTATGAATTCCGCATCACGCTGGAAACAAAGGCGGCGCGGCTGGCCGCCGAGCGTCACAATGCAGCAGCACTTGACGATATCGCAAGGGCGCTGGACCTCATGCGCGACGCCACGGGGTCGATGACCCACCGCGAAGACGCCGATTTCGCCTTTCACCTTGCCATCGCCAAGGCCGCCAGCAACCAGTATTTCGAGGCGACCCTGCGCGCCCTGCGCGATCACATCTACGTCGGCATGAAGCTGCACGGCCAGTCCCTGATGAGCGACGGCGCCAAGGGGCTTCAGGCGGTGTTCGAAGAACACAGCGCCATTCACGCCGCCATTGCACAACGCGATGCTGACACGGCGGCGCGCCTGATGTCCGCCCATCTGGAACGTTCGCGCGACCGCCTGTTCGGCGTCGGTCTGATCGACCTGCGGATGCCGGAATAACAACTGCATTACAACATGACAAATATATTGACTACTGTGCCTGGCCAACCCTAGACTGTTCGCCAAACGAGAGGGGTTTCCATGCGTGTCGACCAGATTGAACAGGTGATGACCGGACGGCTGTCCGCAGTTTCGGACGGGCGGTCAGAGGCGGTGCTGCCGTCGCCGATGGTCCAGAACCATGCCGCGTTTCTGCACGAGGATACCGATGGCGCGGTGATCTGCGCCTGGTTCGGCGGCTCGCTCGAAGGCAAGTCCGATATTGCAATCCGGGCCGCTGTGCTTGCGCCCGGTGCCACTGCCTGGGGTCCGGTTTCGACGCTCAGCTTTGATCCGGATCATTCCGAACAGAACCCGGTGCTGTTTGCGGCGCCGGACGGCATACTTTATCTGCTGCACACCTCGCAACCGGCCGGAAATCAGGACGAATGCCGCATCCGCATGGCCAGGGTCACACGTGACGGGCTGACGCTGTCGACCGATGCGGGGCGGTATCTGGACCTGCCGCGCGGCTGTTTCGTCCGGGCACCGCTTAGGGTGCTGGACGGCGGCGACTGGCTGCTGCCGATCTTTCGCTGCGTGCAGAGACCGGGCCAAAAGTGGACCGGAAGCCACGATGTTGCGGCCTACGGCATCTCGAAAGATAACGGTAAATCATGGGATTATGCCGAAGTTCCAGAATCAGTCGGCGCGGTGCATATGTGCTCCGTCGCGCTGGACGGCACGCTGGCCGCCTTTTACCGCCGCCGTCAGGCCGACCACGTCCACCGATCGCAAAGCAATGATGGCGGGCGCAGCTGGAGCGCGCCGACAGCCACTGACGTGCCCAACAACAATTCATCCGTGGCGGCGATCCGGCTTGCCTCGGGAGCGGTGGCGATGATCTGCAACCCGGTGAATGCGGCGATGTCCGACGCCCGCCGCGCGTCGCTTTATGACGAACTGGGGGCAGGGGACGACCGTCCTGACGCTGACCCCTCGGGGGGCTGCGTTCCGGTCTGGGGTGTCCCGCGTGCGCCTGTGGCCCTGTGCCTGTCAACGGACGGCGGCAGGACCTTTCCTGAACGCTATCTGATCGAGGATGGCGATGGCGCCTGTCTGAGCAACAATTCGGTGGACGGGCACAACCGCGAACTGTCCTACCCCTGGCTGATCGAAACGCGCGACGGGTGCCTGCATCTGGCCTATACGCTCCACCGCCGCGCGATCCGGCATGTGCGGCTGGATGCAGGCTGGCAGGATCGGCTGGTCAGGTTGTAAACCGCGCCTGCCCGGAAAAGGGCAGGGCCGCTGAACGACAAGGGGCCTGCCCGGAAACGGGGCAGGCCCCTTCGCTTTTGGTGACTCTCATGCTGAGTGGCAATGTCGCCCGCTCAGGCCCGCCCGGCCCGCAGCTTTCCGGCATAGTCGAGCGCAGATAGCATGTTGACATGGTTGGCCTTGCCGGTGCCTGCAATGTCGAAGGCGGTCCCGTGATCGACCGAGCATCGGTCGATCGGCAGCCCCAGCGACACGTTCACCGCAGAGTCAAAGGCGATCAGCTTGATCGGGATGTGTCCCTGATCGTGGTACTGCGCGACCACCAGATCAAAATCGCCGCGATGCGCGCGGTAATAGACCGTATCTGCGGAAATCGGCCCCACCACGTCGATGCCTTCGGCCTGCGCCATCTTCACGCCGGGCAGAACCTGAAGGTCATCCTCGCGCCCGAACAGGCCGTTTTCGCCGCAATGCGGATTGATGCCCGCCACGGCGATCCGCGGACGTGCCACCCCCATACGCTGAAAATGACGGTGGCCGGTGCGGATCGTTTCGGCCACCCGGTCCGGTGTGGCGCGGGTGATGGCGTCCTTCAGCGACACATGCGTCGAGACGTGGATGACGTTCAGCGTTTCCGACGCCAGCAGCATCCAGGAGGCCGAACACCCGGTCAGATGCGCCAGCATCCCGGTATGGCCATCATAGTGATGTCCCGCGGAATTGAGTGCTTCCTTGTTGATGGGCGCGGTGACGATGCCCGCCGCCTGACCGCTTGTGGTCAGGCGCACCGCCATGTCGATGTATCGGAAACACGCCTCTCCGCAGGCTTGCGACAGCACCCCGAACCGGCCAGGCAGGCCGTCGACAGGCACATGGATCACCCGCAAAGCGCCGGGGGCATCGCCAAGCGTCAGGTCCACCCCGGTTGCGGCCAGCGCCCGGTCCAGCGTGTCGGCATCGCCGATCACCGCATAGCCCGAACGTGTTTCGGGCGGAAGTGAGGCAATCGCGCGGACCGTCACTTCGGCCCCGACGCCGGAAGGATCGCCCATGGTGATGACGATGGGAAGGTTGCTCATGGTGGATCCTCGATCTCAGGTCAGGCGGTGGGTTTTCAGGATCGCGGCCAGGGCGGCATCCTGGTCTGGGTCCGGCATCAGGGCGGGCTGGCGCGACAGGCCGACCGACGGGTCCATCGTGTAAAGCGCCCGCTTCACCATCGCGGGCGGATAGCCAAGGCCATAGATGTCCTTGCGCAGCGCGGCAAAAACTTCTTGCGCGGCTTCGGCGGCGGCGGTGTCGCCGCTGTTGAACCCGGACAGGATGGCGGCAAGGATCTGCGGCGCGACATTGCCCAACCCCGAGATGACGCCGGCGCAACCCTGCTGCAGACCCCAGTGGACCAGATGGTCGGGGGCGCAGTAAACCTCGAACCCGCCGACCTCTTCGGCCACTTTCAGGTATTCCAGCACAGTCTCGGTCGTGCCGCCGGAATCCTTGATGCCCGCGATATTGGGGTGCTCGGCCAGAAGGCGCGCGGTCGCAGGTTCGATATGGTTCTGCGTGCGGGCCGGGATGTCATAAAGGTAGACGGGTGTCTGCACAGCATCGGCCACGGTGCTGAAATGACGGACTAGCCCGTCCTGCGTGCAGGCGATGAAATAGGGTGTGACAACCGCAATTCCGTCAACCCCGATGGCATCACAGGCGCGGGCGAATTGCAGCGTCTCGAAGGTCGCGGGGCAGCCGGCGTTGAAGATCACCTTTACCCGGCCCGCGACTTCGTCCACCATCTCTTCGAGCAGGTGCAGCCGTTCGCCGTGGGTCAGGGCGGTAAAGTCGCCATTGGTCCCGGCGCACATGATGTTGTTGCCAGCGGCCACCTGACGGCGGACCTGTGCACGGGTGGCGGCAAAATTGAGCGTTTCGTCGTCGTTGAAACAGGTGACGAGCGCGACATAGGCGGAACGGGTCATCGGTCAGTCCGGAATTGTGGGCCGCAGGCAAGCGGACGTTGAAAGGGTCAGACCCGCGACGCCGGGGCGCAGCGGGGCAGGCGGATAAGGGCGGGCGATGTTGCCGACATCGCATGGCCAGAGACGCGGGAGCGATCGCATGGCCAAAGCCGTAAGAACGCCCGTTTCCCGCAAGATGCGCATAAATTGGCAACATGTCAACCTGCCAGCTTTCATCACCGCGTCGGGGTTTCCTGTGCAGACAGGGACAAGGGAATTTTGGATAAATATTATTTATTAACAATCATAAAGATGGCGGTTTGCCTGTCTTTGCCGGTGGTTCTGGTGCGCTGCACTGTGCGCGGTTGCGACGGGCGGGATGGATTTTGCAAAATAAGTTGACAACTTTTGCTGTCAGGGCCACCCTGTGGCGGAATCGTGAACTTGCGGCGCGGCCCTGTGCCGTGGTCCGTGACCCTGCCATCCGGAGAAGTCCCATGCTGCCGCTCACCCAGGAAATCGAAATGCTGCGCCCCGCAACCCTGCGGTTCGGTGCGGGAACGCTCACGGGGTTGGCGGAATGGATCGCGGCGCAGGGCCACGCCCGCCCCTTCGTCATCGCCGATCCGGTCAATGCCGCCCGGCTCGATTTGCTGGGGCTCGACGCGCCCGGCTGTTTTGGCACGGTCGTGCCCGAACCCGATATCGATAACCTGAACGCGGCGGTGCAGGCTGCGGCCGGTGCCGACCTGATCATCGGCTTCGGCGGCGGTTCGGCCATGGACCTTGCCAAACTCGTGGCCGTGATGGTCGGCCATGATGCGCCCCTGTCGGAAATCAGCGGCCCGCACCGCGCCCCGCCGCGCCGCGTCGGACTGGTCCAGATCCCGACGACCGCCGGCACGGGGTCCGAGGTCGGTACACGCGCGCTGATCACCGATCCCGCAACCCGGTCCAAGATCGCAACCGAAAGCCGTCACATGCTGGCCGATCTGGTCATCATCGACCCCGAGCTGACCCATTCGGTGCCGCCGTTCATCACCGCCGCCACCGGCGTCGATGCCATGGCCCATTGTGTCGAGGCGTTCACCTCGAAACGCGCGCACCCGATCATCGACGCCTATGCGTTGCAGGGGATCGAACTGGTCGGTCGCTATCTGCGGCGCGCGGTGGACGACGGCAGCGATACCGAGGCGCGGGCCGGGTTGTCTCTGGCCGCCTTTTATGGCGGGATCTGCCTTGGCCCGGTCAATACCACGGCCGGCCACGCCATCGCCTATCCGCTGGGCACCCGGCACAAGCTGGCGCATGGCATCGCCAACGCGCTGATCTTTCCGCATGTCCTGGCGGTCAATGCCGCCGCCACGCCGGACAAGACCGCGCAGGTCTGCGCCGCGCTTGGCTTCGGCGCGGGGGACCGGGACGCGGTTCTGGACGGGGCGCGCCGCTTTTGCGAGGCGCTTGGCCTTGATATGCGCCTGCGCGCGCACAACGTCCCAAAGGATGATCTCGACCAGATGGCGCAGGATGCCCATGCCATCCGTCGCCTGCTGGACTGGAACCCGGTGGACCTGTCGGTCGGCGACATCGCGGCGATCTATCGCGCCGCCTATTGACCGACGCGTGCGGCAGCAGGCGCTTGGGCGTCGCCGCCCGGCCCGGCCCGGATCTTTTCCGCCATGGACCTGAGCACAAGCGCCTCTTCCCGGCGATCCGACATCTCGCGCCCGTCCGGGCCGGTCATGGCATATTCCGGCGGCCCGAGTTCGCGCGCGCCGCCGCGTTCAGGGCGTCAAGATGCGCCACCACATTCTGCACCACAGCGGGCGGTTCCGCCTCGCTCGCCGTGTGGGGGGTGACCAGAATACCGGGATGCGACCAGAAGGCATGGCCCGGCAACAGCGGTTCGGGCGCGAACACATCCAGCGATGCGCCGGACAGATGGCCCGACTCGAGCGCCGCCAGCAAGGCGTCTTCGTCCAGTTGCGCACCGCGCCCCAGATGCACGAATGCCGCACCTTGCGGCAAGGCGGAAAACAGCGTCGCATCGAACAGGCCGTTTGTGGCCGGCGTCATCGGCAGGACGTTGATCAGGATGTCGGTGCGCGCCAAAAAAGCGCCGCGGTCGGTATCGGTGTAATGCGTCATTCCCGCCTCGGGGTGGTCCTGCACGCTGCGCGACAGCGTCGCCACCGGATAGCCCAGTGCCACGGCGCCACGCGCCACGGCGCGCCCCATGAAACCGAACCCCATCACGCCCACGCGCACCCTTGCGGGGGAACGGCCACCGTCGGGACGGTTCCAGACCTCGCGCGCCTGATCCGTGATGTGCTGCCGCATTTTCCGGTGATGCCAGACGATCTGGAAGGCGGCGAACCCGGCCATCTGCGCCGCCTGATCGGGGTCTTCGACGCGGAACACCGGCACACCTTCGGGCCTGGACGGACAGGCCAGTATCGCATCCATCCCGGCTGCGATGGAAAAGATGCCGCGCAGGTTGGGGTAGGGCGCAAAGGCGTCCGCTGGCGGTGCCCAGCTCAGCACAAAATCCACGGCGCCGGGGTCCGTCACCGCGTCCGGCGTCAGCAAGGCGATGTCGGGGGCCAGGTCGGCAAAGGCCGGGCCGAACATGGCATGCAGGTCCAGTTCCCGGCAGGTCGAAACGCCGGTCCAGCGCGGTTGGGTCATGCGGGAGCACCCTGCTTGGTCACGGCTGTATCGACGGCCCATTTTGCCCCCGGAACCGCCGCCAGCAATTCACGGGTATAGGTCTCTTTCGGGGAGTGAAAGACATCGCGCACCGCGCCCACCTCGACCAGCCGACCGTGCTGCATCACTGCGATCCGGTCGCAGACCTGTGCCGCGACCCGCAGATCATGGGTTATGAACAGGATCGACAGGCCCATCTTGCGCCGCAATTCGGCCAGCAGCTCCAGAACCTGCGCCTGAATGGACACGTCGAGCGCCGATACCGCCTCGTCCGCGATGATCAGTTCCGGGTCCATGGCCAGTGCACGGGCGATGCCGATACGCTGCCGCTGCCCGCCCGAGAATTCATGCGGGAACCGCGTGGCGGCATCGGCCCCCAGCCCGACGATGTCCAGCAGTTCGCGCGCGCGCGCATTGGCTTGCGCCTTTGGAACACCCTTGGCGATGGGACCGTCGGAAAGCGAGCGCAGCACGCGATGCCGCGGGTTGAGAGAGGCATAGGGATCCTGAAACACCATCTGTACCCGGTGCCGCTGTTTGCGCAATTCGGCCGTGTCCAGCGCGGCAAGGTCCACGCCGCCCACCAGCACCTGCCCCGAATCCGGTGTGACCAGCCGCACCACGGCGCGCCCCAGCGTAGATTTGCCCGACCCGGATTCACCCACCAGCCCGACCACCTCGCCCTTGGCGATGGTCAGCGTCACATCGTTGACTGCCCGCACCTCGCGCCCTGTGCGAAACAGCCCGCCGCCGGTGCGGTAGATCTTGTTGAGGTTGCGGATTTCCAGCGCCGGTGGCGCGTGTACTGCGGCCAGTTCGGGCACCTTGCCGGTCGGAATCGCGTCCAGCAGCGCGCGGGTATAATCGTGCTGCGGCGACTCCAGCACCTGTTGCGCCATCCCCGCCTCGACGATCAGACCATGGCGCATGACGATCACCCGGTCGGCAATTTCGGCCACCACGCCGAAATCATGCGTGATGAACATGACCGCCATGCCGCGATCATCGCGCAAGGCCAGGATCAGCCGCAGGATTTGTGCCTGTGTGGTCACGTCCAGCGCCGTTGTCGGCTCGTCCGCAATCAGGATCTCCGGCTCCAGCGCCAGCGCCATGGCGATCATCGCGCGCTGCCGCTGCCCGCCCGACAGCTGGAACGGATAGGCGCGCACGATCTTTTCGGGATCGGGCAGGCCGACCTCTTTCACCAGCGCCAGCGCGCGGGCGCGGCGTTCCGCGCGGGTGTGCAGTTTATGCGCTTCAAACACCTCGGCGATCTGCTCGCCAATGCGCATCAGCGGGTTCAGCGCCGTCATCGGCTCCTGAAAGATCATGCCGATCCGCGCGCCGCGCATCGCCTGCTTTTTCACCTCGGACAGGGTCAGCACATCCGCGCCGTCGAACATCGCCCGGCCCTTGCCCACGGTCACACCATCAGGCAGCAGACCCATCAGCGCATTGGCCGTCATCGACTTACCCGAGCCGGATTCACCGACGACACACAGGATTTCACCGGTGTTGAGGTCGAAACTGACATCCTCGACCGCATGGGGGCGGTCCGCGCCACGCGGCAGGTCGATGGTCAGATCATGGATCGACAGGATGGCATTGCTCATGTCCGGCCCTTCCGCAGGTGCGGGTTGAAAGCGTCATTCAACCCCTCGCCGATCAGGTTCAGCGCCAGAACGGTGATCAGGATGGCGACACCGGGAAAGAACGACAGCCACCAGGCCGACCGGATCACCGTGCGCGCCGCCCCGATCATATAGCCCCAGGACATGATGTTGGGATCGCCCAGACCCAGGAACGACAGCGATGATTCCAGCAGGATGGCCGTCGCGACCATGAGAGAGGCCATGACGATGATCGGCGACACGGCATTGGGCAACACCTCGCTGACCAGAATGCGCATATTGGACAGTCCAGCCAGATGCGCCGCCTCGACGAATTCGCGGCGTTTCAGCGACATGACCTCGGCGCGCACCAGCCGCGCGACGGGGGGCCAGCTGACGATGGCGATGGCCAGCGTGATGGACCCCAGCGTCGGTTGCAGGATGGCCACTAGCACGATGGCCAGCGCAAAGTTCGGGATGGTCTGGAAAAACTCGGTAAAGCGCATCGCGCCCTCGTCCACATAACCGCCGTAAAATCCCGCCAGCGCGCCCAGCGGCACGCCGATCAGCAGCGCCATCAGGGTCGACACCAGCCCCACCAGCAGCGACACCCGCGCGCCATGCACCAGCCCCGCCGTCACATCCCGCCCCAGCGTATCGGTGCCCAGCGGAAAGCCGTCGGTAGTGAAGGGCACCAGAAAGGGCCGCTGCACCATCTTCCACGGCCCGCCGGGATAGATCACCGGCGCAAGCAGGGCGATCAGGATGACCGCAATCAGCAGGATCAGCCCGATGACCGCGCCGCGATTGGAGGAAAAGCGTTTCCAGAAGGTCATGTCTTGGCTCCGATCCGGGGATCCACGATGCGGTAGACGATGTCGGTCAGGATGTTGAACAGGATCACCATGGCGGCGGACACCAGAAACACGCCAAGGATGGTGTTGTAATCCCGCGCGCCCAGGCTTTCGAACATCAGCCGCCCGATGCCGGGCCAGGCGAATACCGTCTCGGTCAGGACTGCGCCGCCGATCAGCTGCCCGGCCTGAAGCCCCGCCAGTGTCACCACCGGCAGCAGTGCGTTGCGCAGAATATGGCGGCGGCGGATTACCGGGCCGGACAGGCCCTTGGCCCGCGCGGTTTTCACAAAGTCCATTTGGCTGACCTCGAGCATCGAGGCACGCGTCATGCGCATGTAGACCGCCATGAAGAACAGGCCCAGCGTCATGGCCGGCAGGATCAGGTGTTGCAGGATGTCCCAGGCCCGCGCCAGACCGGAATAACCGCTGCCCACGGTTTCATAGCCAAAGCCGGGCAGCCAGCCCAGTTGCACCGAAAACACCAGCACCGCCATCAGCGCCGCCCAGTAAAGCGGCGTGGCATAGAACAGGAGCGCCAGCGTGGTCAGCAGGCTGTCAGACACCCGGCCCACCCGCGCGGCGGCAGCGACACCCAGCGCGATACCGAGGCTGAGCGAGATGACAAAGGCCGACAGGGTCAGCAGCAGGGTCGCGGGCAGGCGGTCTGCAATCAGCTCGATCACCGGCGCGCCCTGCCGGAAGCTGTACCCGAGATCCAGCATCATGACGTTCTTAACATAGGTCCAGAGCTGGATATGAAACGGCTGGTCCAGTCCAAAGCGCGCGCGCAACTGTTCGATGAACAACGGATCGGCCGCGCCCGCCTCGCCGGCCAGAACGGCGGCAGGGTCGCCGGGGGCGGCATGGATCAGGAAAAAGTTCAGCACCGCAATGGCCAGCAGTGTGATCACCGCCTTGACCAGCCGTCCGAGGATGGTGGATATCAGGGACATGATGTTGGGAAAATCTCAAGAAGGCCATAGGTTTGGCCGTGATGCTTGATGTATTGCGCAAAGAGGGGGCGACCATTTACGGGCCGCCCCGGATCCGTGGTTACTGTTTGATCCATGCGTCGCGCAGTCCGTCGTTCACGCCGATGGCGGTGGTCACCAGATCCTGCACATTGCAGTTGTGGATTGTCGGAAACTCGATCTCGAGAAGCCAGGCAACCGGCACATCATCGACGATTTCCTTCTGGATCTCGTTATAGAGTTCCTGCCGCTCTTCGGCGCTGGCAGAGGTGGCCGCCGCCTCCCATTTCAGGTCAAGTTCGGGATTGCGGTAGCCCTCGACATTGTTCCAGGGGCTGCCCTTTTCTATCTGCGCCTCGACATAGTTGCGCGAGGTTCCCAGAGCCGGATCGCCGTACTGGTACAGATAGGTGAACGCCATGTCATAGTCCCACTGGGCGGTCTTTTCGTTCCACCCGGCCACATCGGTCGAATCGATCTCGACCTCGATACCGACCTCTTGCAGGTTCTGGCGCACCGCTTCGGCCCAACGCTGCCAGGTTTCGCCATACGGCAGCGGCAGGATGCGGACGGGTTCACCGTCATATCCCATCTCGTCCAGCAGGGCGCGGGCCTTGTCGGGATCGTGGTCGTAAATCGTGACATCGTCAGAGTAGAAATTCGTCTTTGACGACACCGGTCCGGTGGCGACGGTGCCAAAGCCGTTCCAGACCACGTCGCGCACAAAGTCGCGGTCCATCGCATACATCACAGCCTGGCGGAAGCGCACGTCAGACGTCGGTCCCTCGCGGTTGTTCAGCCACATCCAGGCGTGGGGCGCAAAGAATTCCCAGCCCTTGGAAGTGGAACAGGTGTTGTCCATCTCGGTCAGGCGCGGCACGTCCCAGTTTTCCACCGACCCACCGGGCAGCACGTCGACTTCGCCCGTTTCGAATGCGACGGCCCGGGACGCGGCATCGGGGATCACGCGGTAATAGATTTCATCCAGATAGGGTTTGTTTTCAAGGTAATAATCCTCGTTCTTCACCAGATGGATGAAGCTGCCCTTTTCCCAGGATTCGAATTTGAACGGGCCGGTGCCGATGGGTGTGGCGTTCATTTCGTTATTGGCGAAATCCGTGCCTTCGTAGAGATGTTTGGGGATCATCGGCATCGTGCCGACCTCGAAGGCGTTGATGAAGGGACCGAAAGGCGTCTTGAGGGTGAAGACCACGGTTGTGTCGTCCGGCGCTTCGATCGTGTCCACATAGGCAAGGGACGATCGCAGCCGGGCATGGGTCTCGCGCAGGAAGACATCGGCGGAAAACACTACATCTTCTGCGGTGAACGGCTCTCCGTCATGCCAGGTCACCCCCTCCTGCAGCTGGAAAGTATAGGTCAGACCGTCCTCGGAAACCTCCCAGCTTTTTGCAAGGCTGGGCTGCGGTTCCAGGTCGGTGTTGTAGCGCAGCAGGCTTTCATAAATGTCGCCCGCGACCAGTTGTGTGGGTCCGTTCTGCACAAGGCCCAGCATCAGGCTGGGCGGTTCGGGCTGCACGACAATGTCCAGCCGCCCGCCGGCCTCTTGCGCGATCAGCGGCTGGGCCAGACCCGCAGCGATCAGAAAGGTTGTGGTTTTCAGAAATTTCATGTGATTTTCCCTGTGGTTGCTGTTGGTTCCTGAAATGCCCCGGTTAGTCCGGGATCAGTCCTTGTATCCGGGTGCGGCCCGGTCGAGACGGCGCAGCATCGCGTCCCATTCAGGGTCACGCCCGTTCTGGTGGATGCTGTCATAGGCGTTTTCATATTGGCGCGCCGTATGCTCGGCGATCCCCTCGGACAGCACGACCGGCGTCAGCCCCATGCCCAGCGCAGCGATCTGCGCCCGGCAGGATCGTTCCAGGTTCATTGCATAGGTCACGGCCTCGCCGACCGAGCGGCCCAGCACCAGAACGCCGTGGTTTCGCAGCAGCATGACATATTTCTGTCCCAAATCCGTCACAATGCGTTCTCGCTCTGCCAGATCCAGCGCGATGCCTTCATAGTCATGAAAGGCGATGCGGTTGTGGAACTGTGCCGACCATTGGTTGAGCGGCAGCACGCCCTCCTTGACCGAAGACACCGCCACCCCGGCCACCGTATGCGTATGCAGCACGCAGACCGCATCGTGCCGCGCCATGTGCACCGCCGAATGAATGGTGAAACCGGCCGCGTTCACACCAGACCCATAGGGATCGTCGACAACCGTGCCGGTCTCGTCCACTGTAACAAGGTTGGATGCCGTCACCTCGTCGAACCGCAGGCCGTAAGGATTTAGAAGAAAACGCTTTTCGCCTTCGGGTCCGTCGGGCAGGCGGGCAGAGATATGGGTGTAGATGCTGTCGTCCATCCCTTCGAGCGCGATCAGGCGATAGGCCGCGGCAAGGTCGCGGCGCAGGGCGGAAACGGGCAGGTCTTTCGTGCCATCCGGCATGATTCAGTCCTTGGTCCGGTTGCAGGTACCGTCAGCATTGCGGATCGTTCCCTCAAGTCAAGGATATTGTCGACAATCGACATTGAAGTGGTTAAGGCTGAAGGTCAGGAGCCTGCCATATGGACGACCTCTGACGTGTCTGATCCCTTGAACCTTGTTTTTCCCTCCGGGCCGCGGTTTCAGCCGCTCGGCCGCGACGGCCTTGTCGACCGCGTGGCGAATCTGCTGGCCGAGGCGATCATGGCCGGGCGAATCCTGCCCGGCGCACGGCTGTCGGAATCCACCATCGCCCGCGACATGGGACTGTCGCGCGCCCCGGTGCGCGAGGCGGCGCGCCTGCTGGAAAGCTCGGGTCTGGTCGAATACCGCACCAATCGCGGTTTTTTTGTGCAGACGGTGTCTTCGGCGGCGCTCGACAACCTTTATGAATTCCGAATCGTGATCGAACGCGCTGCCATCGCGCGACTGGTCGCTTCGGGGGCACAGGACACCCTGCCGTTGCTGCGGGCACAGCTGGCCGAACTTTACCGCGTGGCGCAAGCGGGCGAGGATATGACACGCCAGGTCGAGGCCGACATGACATTCCACCGCCTGATCTGTCGCGGATCGGGCAATCCGCGGTTCCTGACCGTGTTCGACCAGATCGCGAACGAGACGAAGCTGGGCCTGATCCTGATCGGGCGGCTGTATGACGATCCGCACCGGATGGCCGAAACGCACGAGCCGATCATCGAAGCGATTGCCGCAGGCGACAGCGACGCCGCGGTGAACGCCATAGACTATCACATCGGAACGGCACGGACCCTTGTCTGTCACCGCTTCCGCCTGCTTGAGGACAAGACCGCCCCATGAAGTGTTACTATGCCAAGGAAACCGAAGCGCACGATCCGCAGTTCCGCCTGACGCACGGTGCGCTGATGCGAAACGCCGAACAGGCCGAGCGGGCGACTTTGCTGATCGCCGGGCTTGACCAGCTTGGCCTGACCACCGAAGAGCCGCCAGAGGCGCCGCGCAGCTGTCTTGAGGCGGTGCATACGCCGGAACTGCTGACGTTCCTCGAATCCGCCTGGGAAGAATGGCAGAAACTGCCCGGGGCGGGTGCCGAAGTGGTACCCAACGCCTTTGCGCAAAAGGCCCGGGCGACCTATCCCGACAGCATCGTGGGCCGGGCCGGGTGGCACATGGGCGACACGTCGGCGCCGCTTGGGCCCAACAGCTGGACGGCAACGCGCCGTGCAGCGGATTGCGCCGTCGCGGCAGCGGATGCGGTGCTGGGCGGCGCGCAGGCCGCCTATGCTCTGACCCGCCCGCCGGGTCATCATTCGGACGCCGACACCTGCGCCGGGCATTGTCTGATGAACGTCACTGCCATCGCCGCCGAACGGTTGCGCACAAAACATGACCGTGTTGCGATCCTCGACATCGACGTGCACCACGGCAATGGCACCCAGTGGATTTTTTACGAACGCGACGACGTGCTGTTCATCTCGATCCATACCGATCCGCACCGCTATTATCCGTTCTTCGTGGGCCATGCCCACGAAACCGGTCAGGGCAGCGGCGATGGATTCAACGTAAACCTGACGTTGCCACCCACCACCGGGGACGACGACTGGTGCGGTGCGATTTCCGACGCTCTGGCTGGCATCGCCGAATTCGATCCGGGCGCCCTTGTCATAAGCCTTGGACTTGATGCACATGAGAACGATCCGCTGAAGGGCATGAAGGTGACCTTTGACGGATTCCGCAAGGCGGGCGCCCTGATCGCCGATGCGGATCTGCCCACTGTTCTGGTACAGGAAGGCGGCTACCTGTCGCCCGACCTTACCACCTCGCTTGCCTCCTTCCTCGGAGGATTTCTTGGCCGCGACGCGCGCGCCTGATTTTTTGGAGAGACCCATGAAAGACCTGTCCAACTCGCTCGCCGCGGCCGACATCGCCCACAGCGTGCACCCCTACACCAACATGCGCCTGCACGAAAAGCAGGGCCCGATGATCATGGCGCGCGGCGACGGCGTGCGCGTCTATGACGACCAGGGCAAGGAATACATCGAAGGTCTGGCGGGCCTCTGGTCCGTTGCGGTCGGCTTTTCCGAACCGCGCCTGCGCGACGCCGCCGTGCGCCAGATGGACCAGTTGCCCTACTACCACAGCTTTGCGCACAAGGCGCATGAACCTGCGATCCGTCTGGCCGAAAAGCTGGCCGAGATGGCACCCGAGGGCATGAACCGCGTGTTCTTTACCAATTCGGGCTCCGAGGCGAACGACACTGTCATCAAGATGCTGTGGTTCATGAACAACGGTCTGGGCCGCCCGGAAAAGAAGAAATTCCTGGCCCGCAACAAGGGCTATCACGGCATCACCATCGCCTCCGGATCGCTGACCGGCCTGCCGGGCAATCACAAGGATTTTGACCTTCCCGCCATTCCCGTCACCCACCTGACCTGCCCACATTACTGGCGCTGGGGTCAGGAGGGCGAAAGCGAGGCCCAGTTCACCGACCGCCTGCTGAAAGAGGCCGAAGATGTGATCCTGTCCGAAGGTCCCGAAACCATCGCCGGTTTCATCGGCGAGCCGGTGATGGGTGCCGGCGGCGTAATGACCCCGCCGGTCGGCTACTGGCCGGGGATCGAGGCGCTGTGCCGCAAATACGACATCGTCCTGATCTCGGACGAGGTGATCAACGGCTTTGGCCGTCTGGGCACCACCTTTGGCTGCCAGAAATACGGCTTTACCCCCGACATCATGGTGACAAGCAAACAGCTCACCTCGTCCTACATGCCGCTCGCGGCGATCATCATGAACGACAAGGTTTATGGCGGCATCGCGGACAATTCCGAAAAGCTGGGCAACTTCGGCCACGGCTACACCGCTTCGGGCCATCCGGTGGCCTGCGCCGTGGGTCTGGAAAACCTTGCGATCATCGAAGAACGCGACCTGATCGGCAATGCCGCCCGGCTGGAGCCGCGGTTCCAGGAGGGCCTGCGCCGCTTTGCAGACCACCCGCTGGTGGGCGAGGTGCGCGGCGTCGGCCTGATCGCGGGGCTCGAAATGGTGGCGGACAAGGCGACAAAGCGCAGCTTTACCCCCACCGGCAAGGTGTCGGGGCAGGTGGCCAAATTTGCCGCCGAAGAGGGCCTGATTTGCCGCGCGGTCTATGACACGGTGGCCCTGTGCCCGCCGCTGATCGTGACGGCGGATGACATCGACCAGATCATCGAACGTCTAGGCCGCGCTCTTGACCGTGCGCAGGAGTGGGTCAAGGCCGAAGGGCTGGCCTGACAACAGCCGCGGCGTCGCGATTGGCAAAGGCGCGCCAGTTGCGGCGCGCCTTTCCTGTCTTCCGCAGGGTCGAAGACGCGGATCCGGTGTATCTTTTACGGGCAGGGCACCAAGCGCTTGGGTGATCGGGTGGAACTTGCCAACATTCATGACCGCGGTCCTGGGTCAAGGAGCCGCGATTCCGGTCATGCACCCGGCACGGGGGCAGGGTGCAGAGTTATGACCGCGGTCATAAACTGCGACAGGCACATCCCCGTCGTCGCCGTCAGGCCACGGCTTGCATGGTCTTTTCCAGCACCAGAAAGGTCATCACACCCATGGGCGGCAGTGATTTGCGCAGCTTGACCGCAAGGGCCGGATGATTGAGCACGGTCGAAATCGAGAAATCGGAATGCCAGCCCAGAAGGCCCGAGAAAGGTGCGCTCAGCTTTTCGACCACCGCCAGAAGGCCGGTGTCACGCGCAAAATGGTTGGTTATGACGATCTGGCCGCCGGGTTTGCAGACGCGCGCCATTTCGGCCACCACCTGCTCGGGCTCGGGAACCACCGACACGATGTGCATGGCGGTCACCAGATCGAAATGGTTGTCGGGAAAATCCAGCGCACGGGCATCCATCTGCCGCAACTGTTGCACATAATCCAGCCGCTCTTCCCGGATGCGGGTGCGCGCCTTTTTCAGCATCTCCTCGCTGAAGTCGATTCCCGTGACTTGCAGATCTCTGCGGTAATGCCGGAGCGCAAGCCCAGTGCCGACCCCGACTTCGAGCACGGTGTTCACCGGCTGGCTGTTGATGTGGCTCACCGTGGCGTGGCGTCCCGCCCGCGTGATGGCCCCGAAGGTCCGGTCGTAAACCGGCGCCCACCGGGCATATGAAGATTTGACTGCGTCGATGTCCATGCAATTATCCTTGCCCGCGCTTGGGGCGTTGTCCGGGGCGCAGGGCCCAGATCACAGTGGCCGCGTAACCGAAGCTCAGCAGCGTAAGGGTCGCCCAAAGATAGGTCAGCAGGGCAGCAATCAAGAGCACGAAGCCCAAAACCACAAATTTTGCATTGCGCCGGGAGATGGCGATTGTCTTGAACGAATAAGTCGGGATGTTGCTGATCATCAGCAAGCCAACCACAACGATATATCCGCCAAGCAGTTCGACGGGCATCTTTGGCAGGTCGGGAAACAGAAAGCTCACGAACATCGGAAGCATCACCAGAAGCGCACCGGCGGGTGAGGGGATGCCGACGAAAAACCCCTTGTCGGCGGCCTCGTCGCCTTCCTTGCTGGTCACGTTGAAACGGGCCAGGCGCAAAACGCAGCAGATCGCATAGACCAGCACCGCCATCCAGCCCGCGCCGCGCCATTCCTGCAGCGCCCAGACATGCACGATCAGCGCCGGCGCCACGCCAAAATTCAGGAAATCCGCGAGCGAGTCTAGCTCTGCGCCGATCTTGGATTCGCTCTTGAGCATCCGCGCGATGCGTCCGTCCAGCCCGTCGAGCACCGCCGCGAGCAGGATGAGGCGGACTGCGCGTTCGAAATCGGCCTGAAAGCCGAAACGGATCGCTGTCAGCCCCGCGCAGATCGCCGCGATGGTCATGAAGTTCGGCAGCAGTTGCACCAACTGCATTTCTCCCTTCTGGCCCGGCATGTCCTCTCTCATCGCTCAGCCCGTGCGCCCGACACGCGCCGATTCGTCCGACGCAAGGTCTGCCAGTACGGTTTCGCCCGCCACCATGGTCTGGCCGATGCTGACCAGTGGCGCGACTCCTTCGGGCAGATAGACATCCAGCCGCGATCCGAAGCGGATCAGGCCAAAGCGCCCGCCGGTCAGGATTTCAGTTCCGGGTGAGACAAAGCAGACGATCCGCCGCGCGACAAGGCCCGCGATCTGCACCACGGCGATCTGGCGCCCGTCGGCCAGATCGAGCCGCAGGCTATTGCGTTCGTTATCCTCGCTGGCTTTGTCGAGCGAGGCGTTTAGAAACTTGCCCGGTCGGTAGGCAATGGCGCCGATGTGCCCCGCGATCGGCGCCCGGTTAATGTGGCTATTGAAAACATTCATGAAAACGCTTACCCGGGTCAGCGGCACGTCGGGCATGCCCAGTTCGGTGGGCGGCACGGCCGGTTCGATCAACGAAACGACCCCGTCTGCGGGGCTGACGATCAGTCCCGCGCGGGTGGGTGTGGTGCGCTGCGGGTCGCGGAAGAAGTAGTAGCACCAGACCGTCAGGCCCAGACTGATCCACCCCAGCGGGTCCCAGACTAGAAACAGGGCCAGGCTTATCGCCGCGAAGATCGCCACGAACCGGCGCCCCTCGGGGTGCATTGGTTTGATAAAGGTGTCGCGCATTTTCATGTCATAAGGTCGCCCGTTGCCGGAATATCGTCGCTTCCTAACCCGATGTGGCCAGGGGGTACAACGCGATAGTGATCCGGCGCCGGACTATCTGGGGATGAAAACCTGTGACTTGGGTGGAATTTTCCGTGGGTGCGCAAGAGCGGTCGAGACTCGGCATTCTACCGTCAGGCTGCGCGCCCGGGCACAGGGCCGGAGATTCAGCGCAATGGCTCGGTCTGGAACAGCTGGAGCCGCAGGCCACCATGCGACACGGGTTGCAGCAGCGTGCGCAATGGCAGCCCGGACGCCTTGGCGAGCCCCGGATCGGTGGTGACCATGCCCACGCGCCAGCCCCTGAACCGGTCTTGCAGGGTCTTGCCAAGCGCGCCGTAGACCGCGAACAGCAGCTTTTTCTCGCCGATGCGGGTGCCGTAGGGCGGGTTGACCATGACCAGACCCGGCTTGCCCTCGGGGCGCATCAGATCACTGACCGCATGGGCGCTGAAACGGGTGATGTCGGCGACGCCTGCGCGTTCGGCGTTGGCACCGCTCATGCGGATGGCGCCGGTGTCGCGGTCGCTGCCATAGTGGGTCGCGGGGGAGGGATGCGGCATTGGGGCGGAGCGCATTGCGTTCCATGCCTCGGGGTCGAAACTGGCGAACTGTTCAAAGGCAAAGCTGCGCGTACGACCGGGCAGCAGGCCGCGCGCGATCTCGGCCGCCTCGATCACTAAGGTGCCCGAGCCGCACATCGGATCGACCACCGGTTCGTCGCCGGTATAGCCGCACTGGCGCAGGAACAGCGCGGCGAGCGTTTCGCGCAGCGGCGCCTTGCCGACCGCCTGCTTGTGGCCGCGCTTGTGCAGTGGTTCGCCCGATGTGTCGAGCGAGAAGGTGCAAAGGTCATCCTCGATCCGGGCCATCAGGCGCAGCGGGGCATCGGGCGCGATGGTGATGCCAAGGCTGTCCTTCAGCGCGGTTTCGATGCGCTGCGTGGCGGCGCCGGCGTGATAGATGCGAGATGCCTTGCAGGTCACGTCAACCCGCACGGGAATGTCGGGGCGCAGCACTTCGGCCCAGGGAAACTTGTGCGCGCGTTTGTCGAGCTGGGCCAGGTGCATGACGCGGATGGCGCCGATCCGGGCCAGCACACGCGACGCACCGCGCAAGGTCAGATTGGCGCGCCAGACATCGTGCCATCCGCCTGTAAAGGTGACGCCGCCGGGGCAGACTGTTGCCCCGGAAAATCCCTGTTCCAGCGCCTCGGCGCAGAGCAGGGGTTCGAGACCCGGAAGAGCGACGAGGAAGATTTCGAAAGGGGATGCGCTGGTCATGCCGTCCCGCTTATCCGCAAAGCCCGGGGCGTTCGAGCGCAATCTTTGCGGTGGGTCAGGTGAGGCGGACGGGCATCGATGTCGGCCCACGGAACCCGAAGCCGCGCCAGAGCACCGCGTCCGGGTCCACCAGCCGCATCTTCGGAAAGCGTTCGAACAGCAGCGGCAGCATCACGACGCCGACGGCACGGCGGGCGACATGGGTGCCCTGGCAGAAATGCGGCCCGTTGCCAAAGGCCTGATGCGGGTTCTTCGTTCGGTAGACGATGAAATCCTCGCCGTTCTCGTAAAGCTCTTCATCGCGGTTGGCGGATGCCTGGATGGTCATCACGGTATCGCCCTTTGGGATGCGGTAGCCGCGGATCTCGGTATCTTCGGTCACAAGGCGCGATGACGCCTGGATCGGCGCGACCCAACGCACGCCTTCCTCGAACGCGCGGCCCCAGTCGTCGTTGGCGCGCACCTGTTCAAGCTGATCGGGGTTGGTGAGCAGGCCATAGATGATGGTGCAGAGCGCATCGCGGGGTTCGTTGATGCCGCCGCCGATGGCGATCTTGATATTGGCATGGATCTGGCTTTTCTCGATCGGATTGTCGGCGTTCAGCATGACCGACAGCGCAGAGCTGTTCGGCGCGGCCTTGTGGCGGTCAGCAATGTCGTCGAACAGGGCGTCCATCTCGGCATTGGCCCTGTCGGATTTCGCGAATGGTTCAGGCGCCCAGCCGAAATTTCCGGCACCGTCGATCAGGGTCTGGGACCAGCGGATCATCTGCGCATCGCTCGCCTCGTCCGTGCCCAGCAGCACGGCAAGCCCGCGCGCCGCATAGGGTGCAGCAAGCAGGCTGAACAGGTCCACCGGTTCGTCGCGCGGCAGGCGGTCAAGGTAGGATTCGGCAATTTCGCGGTACTTCGGCATCCATTCGGTCTGGATCACGCGGGGATTGAAGGCTGGCGCCATGGCGTCGCGTTCGCGTTTGTGCGCAGCACCATCCTTGCGCATCAGGGTATGGGCCAGAAAGGCGCGCTTCATCGGGGTGTTGGGATCGTCCGAGCTGAACAGGTCGGGGTTGTCCTTGACGTATTTGGTATCTTCCGCCCGGGTGAGCAGGGTGCGACCCACGGACTGCACGCGCAACACCGGCGCCTGCGCCCGCAGACGGCGGTAGATCGGATAGGGGTCCTCGTCCAGTTGCCGGATCGTTATGCCACTGTCGAGCGGGGCAAGGGAAGCGTCAGTCACAGCAGGATTCCTCAGGGCGTTTATAGTGGACAAGACTATGGCCTGCCCGTAAAAATGTCGACAAAAATAATTTCGTACATGCTGCAATCGCAGAAAACAGGCGGTTGATGGAAATTTTATGTGACTTGCGAATGATAATGTATACAAACAGGAAAATGGATTGCCGTGCAGAGGGTCGTCAGCCGTGGCCGAAGCCGAGAAGAAGATCAGCTTTCAGCGCGCCCTCATGGGGCTGCGCGAACGGATTCTGACTGGCGCGCTGGGCGTCGGGGACCGCGTGTCCGAGGTGGCGCTGGCGCGCGACCTTGGCGTGTCCCGCACGCCGCTGCGCGAGGCGATGGCAGAGCTGATCGAACAGGGCCTGCTGGAACGGATGCCCACAGGCGGGTGTATGGTGCGCAGCCTGACCCGGGCCGACGTGATGGACGCAATCGAGTTGCGCGGCACGGTCGAGGGGCTGGCCTGCCGTCTTGCCGCCGAACGGGGGGCGGACGCGCACGGGCTGGATTCCTGTGATGCAATCCTTGCACGGATCGACACGGCGTTGGGCGGATCGGTCGAGCAGACCGATTTCGAGCGGTACATGGACCTGAACGCGCAGTTTCATCACAGGCTCGCCAGGCTTTGCGGCAGCGCCGTGGTGACGCGCGAGCTTGATCGGGTCACGGCCATGCCCATGGCGGGGCCTAGCGCCTTTCTGCAAGGGCAGTCAATGTTTCCCCATACGCTGCGCTCTTTTGTAGTGGCGCAGGACCAGCACCGTGCAATCCTTGATGCGATCCGCCGCCGTGAAGGCGCCCGGGCCGAGGCACTGGCACGCGAACATGCGCGCCTTGCGTTGCGCAATCTGGACTACTTCCTGGGGGAGGGCGCGCGCCACGCCCGCCGCATCCCGGGAATTTCGCTTGTGGCCGGAACGGCCTTGCGAAAGGGTTAAGGCATCTGCCTTCGGGATGGGCAGGCAGGATGGGGCCGGGGAGAGGCCACAGGAAACAGGACCGGTGCCCGCGGCGACGGGCAATTCCAAGGGAGGAATACCATGAACAGACGAACACTGATGACGGCGCTGGCGGGCACGGCGATGGGCCTGTCGATGGCAGGGACCGCGGCGGCGCAGGAACACACATTCCGCCTGCACCACCTGCTGGGCGCACGCGCGCCCGCGCAGACCGAGATGCTGGAGCCCTGGGCGCGGCAGGTCGAGGAAAATTCCGGCGGCCAGGTCAAGATCGAGATCTTTCCGGCCATGACCCTTGGCGGACGGCCCCCGGAACTGGTGCAGCAGGCGCGCGACGGCGTGGTCGACCTGATCTGGACGGTGAATGGCTATACGCCGGGCCTGTTCCCGCGCACCGAGGTCATGGAACTGCCGACCGTGTTCAAGAACGATCCGCGCGCGGCCAATCTTGCGCTGTATGACATGTTCGAAAGCGACCTGAAGGATGATTACAAGGGGCTCGAGGTCATGTTCCTGCATGTGCACGCGGGGCAGGCGATCCAGATGGTCGACAAGGAAGTGCGCACCCCCGCCGATCTGGCCGGGACCAAGCTGCGCATCCCGACGCGGACCGGTGCCTGGGTGATCGAGGCGCTGGGCGCCGACCCGATCGGCATGCCGGTGCCGGAACTGCCGCCTTCGTTGCAGAAAAAGGTCGTGGACGGTGCGCTGATCCCGTTCGAGATCATCCCGCCGCTGGCGATTCAGGACCAGACGCAATACCAGATCGAACTGTTTGACGAGGAACGCCTTGGCACGACCTCCTTTCAGGTTTCGATGAACGGCGACCGCTGGGCGGGGCTGCCCGATGACATCAAGGCGGCGTTCAAGGATGCCTCGGGGCGGGACTGGTGGGGGCAGGTCGGCGATGTCTGGCGCGGCACCGACGATTTCGGGCTCAAGATCGCGACGGATGCGGGCAACACCCACCTGACCCTGACCGAAGAGGAAACCCAGGCGTTCCGTGATGCGATGGCGCCGGTGGTGGACCGCTGGATCGCCGATGTCTCGGGGAGCGGGATCGACGGGCAGGCGCTGGTTGAAAAGGCGCGCCAGTTGGTTCTGGACAACGCGGGCAGCATGTAAGTGGCTGACCCGGCCGAACTGCGCCGCACCGGCTGGACCGGTGCGGCCGTGCGCCTGATCACCGGCTGGGCACTGCTGGGCGGAGCGGTGTTGCTGGCGGTGGTGCTGATGAACGTCGCCTCGATCCTCGGGGCGATGTTTGGCAGCGCAGTGCCCGGCGATTTCGAGATGACAGAGGTTGGCGTGGCGGTCGCGGTCTTTGCCTTCCTGCCCTATACGCAGGTCACGGACGGCAATGTGACGGCGGATATCTTCACCTCGGGCGCGGGGCCGCGGACGGTCGCATTGCTCAAGCTGCTGGGTGCGGTGATCGCCTTTGGCTTTGCGCTGCTGCTGCTGTGGCGGATGTACGAGGGCATGGGGGATCAGCGCGACTACGGCTATACCACCACGATCCTGCAATTTCCGATCTGGCTGGCCTTCGTGCCGATCCTGATCTCACTGGGTCTGCTGGCGCTGGCGGCTCTGGTGTCCTTGCGCGACCACTCGCATGTGCTGAAAGGCGGAGCCTGATGGACCCGATCACGCTCGGCTTTACGGCGCTTGTCATCCTGGTCGCCCTGATCGCCATCCGCATCCCCATCGGCTATGCGATGATCCTTGTGGGTGGGGTCGGGGTTGCGCTGCTGAACGGGCCTGCGTTGCTGCTCAACCAGTTGAAAACGCTCGCCTACGGCCAATTCTCGATCTACGATCTTTCGGTTGTGCCGATGTTCATCCTGATGGGCGCGCTGGCGTCCAAGGCCGGACTTTCCACCGCGCTGTTTCGCTGCGCCAACGCCTGGCTGGGCCGAATGCGTGGCGGCACGGCGATGGCGGCCATTGCGGCCTGTGCGGGCTTTGGCGCGGTCTGCGGTTCGTCGCTTGCCACGGCATCGACGATGGGGCGGGTCGCCCTGCCGGAACTGAAACGCTTTGGCTATTCCGGCGCGCTGGCAACGGGGACGCTGGCGGCGGGGGGCGTGCTGGGCATCCTGATCCCGCCGTCGGTCGTGCTGATCATCTATGCCATCATCGTCGAGGCGAATATCGTCACGATGTTTGCCGCCGCCCTGCTGCCCGGCCTGCTGGCGGTGTTCCTGTTCATCCTGACCATCGCGATCTACGTCTGGATCAAGCCTGCGGCCGGTCCGCGCGGCGACGCCATCGGGGCGGAAGAATTTCGTGACGCGACGCTGGGCGTTGTGCCGGTGATCCTGATCTTCGGGATCGTGCTGGGCGGCATCTACGGCGGGTTCTACAATCCGACGCCTGCGGCATCGATCGGCGTGGCGCTGGTCTGGCTATATGGCGCGCTGCGCGGACGGATCAGAACCGCCGAACTGATCGACAGCATAAAGGAAACCGCCGGCACAACGGGCATGATCTATCTGATCCTGCTGGGGGCCGAGCTGATGAAGATCTTCATGTC
>JAGXGV010000142.1 GCA_024636635.1 Puniceibacterium sp. | reverse complement strand
TTGGGATTGTCGTTCACGCGGGCGAGAGTTTCAAGACTCATGTACCGGCGCGCGACCGTCCATTCGTCGTTGGTCTCCAGCATGATTGCCCCAACAAGCCGGATGATGGCGTCATCGTTGGGGAAGATACCGACGACGTCGCCCGGGCGCATCAAGCGCAGCATTGCCCCGAATTCCCGTTGTTCGTAGGTGTCACCCTTCAGCGCGCCGCGCAGGCGCCCCGTGATGATCCGCGGATCTTTGGGCATCTTCATGCCGCGCGAGCGCAGGAAGGGGGCGCGTGCTTCTGTCTTGCGGTCCATCTCAGCTCTCGGTTTCGAGGGAAAGCGCATAGGCCACCCGTTCGGTTGCGCTTAGCCGCAGGTCGATCAACTGCGCGAACAGGGCGGAGAATTCGGGATCGGCGTGCAATGCGTGAACCCGGACACGGTGCCAGTCAAGGCCCGCCCGATGCGCCGCCGCCAGCGCCGGATCGGCCAGAAGCGCGTCGTATCCGGCCCGCAGCCGTGGCAGATTGCGCAGGATCGAACGGTCGCGCACCGTTGTGGCCGAACAGCCGCCAGGTCATGGCAACGTTGGTGGCATCCGGCACCCTTTCGAGAAAGGCGCAAAGGGTGCCGTCACCGCAGCGCACATTGATGAATTCGTCCACATCGATGTGGATGATCCAATCGGCATTGCGCACCAGAGGCTCGCGGATGGCGCGGTTCAGGGCATGCTGCTGCGGCGACTTGCCGGTCCAGTCGTCATTGCGCCGGTGCTGCACGATGCCCAGCGCGTCCAGCCGGTCAGGGATCCTGTCGGTGCCATCCTCGCAATCATTGGTGTAGATCAGGAAACCGTCGACGCCGATGGCGCGGTGATGGGCGATCCATTCAAGGATATAGGGCGCCTCGTTCTTCATGCAGGCCACGATGACGGTGCCGCCCGATCCGGTCGCGGGGGCGGCACGGCGGTTGATAGGGTAGGGCGCAAGGCCGCCTTCCTCGTCGGGGCGGCCGATGTCGTTGTGCGGCGCCAGCGGCGATTTGCGCAGCTTGTGCAGGTTCACCAGCGCCTGCGGCGGCAGATCCGGCAATACATCCGCCACTGGGGGCGCCACTTGCGCGTCAGGCCGCGCGGGGGACATTTGCGCGTCAGGCCACGCGGGTGGCAGGCCCGTATCCACCGTGACGGGCGGTGGGGTCGCACCCTCTGGCTTTGCCTGCCGCGCGGCCTTGCGCAGACGGGGGGCAAAGGCCAGCAGATATTGCGTGGCGCGAAACCCAAGGGTCGGGTCGGCCTCTGTCCAGCAGGCGGCAGGCATATCCGGGGCCATATTGGCCGGGTCAAGCCCGGGGTGCAGCGCGCAAAGCGCGGCAATGTCGCCGGAAAACCGGTCCGAAATCGCCGACAGGCCGCCGGGATCTGCTGGCGCGCCGGGCACCGACGTTTCGCTTAAAAAGCTCAGCCAAAGCGGGCGGGGGAGCTCTTGCGGGTGCTGCGCGATCAACCGCATCAGCGCGTCGTTGAACAGGCGACATCGCGCAAGCCAGGCCGCCGATGGCGGCTCTGTTACTGGGCCCGGGTCCTCAACGTCCCTGCCGGACAGGCCAAAGCTGGTCCGCATCAGTTTGCCCAAAGCCGCGCCACCGGCATCGCGCGGCAGGCTGAACAGCCGCGTGCTTCCCACACCAAAAACCCCGTCCCAGGTCTGCACAAGGCGCACATAGTCCAGCCAGTGAACCGCGCCGAACTGTCCGGCACGTGGAACGGGGATGGGCCGGGTGGCCAGCGCCGCGTTCCACCAGTCAGAGCGTCCGACAAGGTCCAGTTCAACGTTGAGGGGCCTGTTGCGCCCCTCCATCAGTTGTCCGGCGTAGCGGCGGATCAGCATCCGCGCCGGGTCGTCCATATGAGCCACAACCGTTATGTCCTGCGAAAATGGCAACAGCAGGGCGCGCAGGCGTTCCAATTCCGCCCGCGTGACTAGACGCGGCACCTGCGTCTTCACGTTCGCCTTGTCGGCAGGATCAGCCCCAGTTGCCGCATCAGGGCCTGTTCCGCGGGCGGCAGTGTCGGCGCGTCCCGAAGTTGCGCATACATCGCGCGATAGGCAGGGTCATCCATCAGCGCCAACCGCCGCGCCCGGTGCCGCGCCACGCAGACATCGTTCAAGGCGGCGATCTCGGGGTCGGATTTCAACACCGACAATGCCGCATCCAGCGCGGGCAGGGCGCGCAGAACCGAACGATCCTCCCAGGCGGGATCGTTGCGCATCCGCCAGTAGCTGTCGTCAAAGGCCCGCCCCGCACGGTTCACGTCGCCCCGGTCGATCTTGACCAGATAACTGTCAAGCGACCGCAGCGCATAGCGGTTAAGCGTTGCATGCCGCCGCGCGCCCCGCGCCGGAAACTTGCGGATGCGTCGCGAATTTGCTGCGGTCAGGAACGGCTCGGGCACCATCCGGCCCGAACCGTCGGTCCAGACCGGACGCCGTTCCGCAGGCAGCGACGCGCGAAAGAACGGCCGGTGCGCACCGTAATAGCGCAACGGAAAGTCGCGCCGCACCAGAGTCTTGACCTCGATCGCCGTCTCGGCGCACCACAGGTCGGGATTGTGCGCACGGGTGAACTGCGCGATCACGGGCCGGTCGCCATAACCCCGCACGCCGTCATTGGCAAAGAACTGGAAACTGACCGAAATCGCCTGCGGATCGCCACAGGCCGCAATCAGCGCCGGGATGCTGTGATCGCCTGCGTGGATCTTCAGGAATTCGTCCACATCGGCGACCCAGACCCAGTCGGCCCCGGTCACCACGTCCTGGGCTTGCGCATGTGTCATGGCATCCCCGGGGCAAGACGACAATCTCGACGGCGACCCAGGCGCGATCAAGGTTCCCCGCGCCAGCGAGGTCTGCACCAGCCAGTTCTGCACCAGCCGGATCCCGGTCGTCCGCTCGTCGGGACAACAGAGGCAATGCGACCTATGCGCTATTGACCCTGCGCCGCGCCCCGTGCAGCAACAGGGCACCTGACAGGAGCCCGACATGCAGATACCGCAATCCATCGACGCCGTCCAAAGCACCCTGGCCGACACCGGCTATGTCTGCGGACGCGCGCTGGCCACGGTTGTCTTCCTGTCGCTGAAACTCGGCCGCCCCCTGTTCCTCGAGGGCGAGGCCGGTGTAGGCAAGACCGAGATCGCCAAGGCGCTGGCCCAGGCGCTGGACCGCCGCCTGATCCGGTTGCAATGTTACGAGGGGCTCGATGCCGCCTCGGCGGTCTATGAATGGAACTTTCCCGCCCAGATGATCGCCATCCGCACCGCCGAGGCGGCAGGCGGCGCTGACCGCCAGACCCTCAAGACCGAACTCTTTTCCGAGGAGTTTCTTGTCGAACGGCCCCTGCTTGCGGCCATGCGCCCGGATGAGAGGGGCGCCCCGATCCTGCTGATCGACGAACTCGACCGCACCGACGAACCGTTCGAGGCCTTCCTGCTCGAGGCTCTGTCGGATTTCCAGGTTACCATTCCGGAACTTGGGACCATCACCGCGCCCGAACCACCCATCGTGATCCTGACCAGCAACCGCACACGCGAAGTGCATGACGCGCTGAAACGCCGCTGTCTCTACCATTGGGTCGACTATCCCGGCTTCGAGCGTGAACTCGAGATTCTGCACACCCGCGCCCCCGAGGCCGCCGAAACGCTCAGCCGCGAGATCGTTGCCTTCGTGCAGAAACTCCGCACCGAGGACCTGTTCAAGAAGCCGGGCGTGGCCGAAACGATCGACTGGGCGAAATGCCTGCTGGCGCTCGACGTGATCGATCTCAGCCCCGAAGTCATCAGCGACACGCTCGGGGCAATCCTGAAATACCAGGACGACATCCAGAAGATCCAGGGCTCAGAAGCAAAGCGACTGCTGGACGAGGCCCGCGCCTCACTGGCCCCGGCCTGATGTCCGCTCTTCCGTCTGATCCCGCGGCAACCGGCAACCTGCTTCTTCTTTTTCCAAATACCCCGGGGGTGTGGGGGCAGCGCCCCCACGCAGGCTGATGCCGGAATACCTCCCTCTCGATCTGCCCGAAAACCCCAGGCTCGTGAACAACATTACCCATTTCGCGCGCGCCCTGCGCCGGGCGGGCCTGCCGATCGGCACGGGCCGGGTGATCGACGCCATCCGCGCGGTGCAGGCGGCGGGCTTCACCGACCGGCGCGACTTCTACTGGACGCTGCACGCCTGTTTCGTCAACCGCCCCGAACACCGCACCGTCTACAACCAGATCTTCCGGCTTTACTGGCGCGATCCACGTTACCTTGAACACATGATGTCGATGATGCTGCCGGCCATCCGCGGCGTGCAGGAGGAAAAGATCGCCCAGGCGGCGGAAAAGCGTGCCGCCGAGGCCCTGCTGGATGGCAGGCAGCCAGAGACGCCGGACCGCCCCGAGGGTGAAGACGAAGAGACCCGGATCGAGGTCGACGCCAGCATGACCATGTCCGCCGCAGAAAAGCTGCGCACGCTCGATTTCGAACAGATGTCCACCAAAGAGATCGCCGAGGCGAAACGCATGCTCGCGCGCCTGAAACTGCCGGTCAAACCGCTGCCCTCGCGCCGCGGCATCGCGGCGTCGAACGGGCAGCGCACCGACTGGCGCCGCACCATGCGCGCCGCCATGCGCCAAGGCGGAGAGATGCGCAGCCTTGTCCACATGAAACCCCGTCCGCGCTGGCCCAACCTTGTGGTGTTGTGCGACATCTCGGGCTCGATGAGCCAGTATTCCCGCATGGTGCTGCATTTCCTGCATGCTGTGGCAAATGAAAAGGGCGCAGGCTGGGCCAGGGTCCATGCCTTCACCTTCGGCACCCGGCTCACCAACATCACCCGCCACCTGGCCACCCGCGACGTCGATGCCGCGCTCAAGGCCGCCGGCGCCGAGGCGCAGGACTGGGAAGGCGGCACGCGGATCGGCAGTTCGCTACACGCCTTCAACCGCGACTGGTCGCGCCGGGTCATGGGGCAGGGCGCGGTGGTGCTGCTGATCACCGACGGGCTGGACCGTGACGACAGCGGCGCACTGTCAAAGGAAATGGAGCGTCTGCACCTCTCTGCCCGCCGCCTGATCTGGCTCAACCCGCTGCTGCGCTGGGATGGCTTCGCGCCAAAGGCCGCCGGCATCCGCGCCATGCTGCCGCATGTGGATTCCTTCCGGGCCGGTCATTCGGTCCAGTCGCTCCAGGATCTGGCCGAAGTGATTTCACGGTCGGACGACGTTGGCCAGAAGACGCGCCTTCTGGCCATGATGGGTGGATGATGTCACTTTCATTTCAGCCTTCGGCGGTCAACCGCCCACCGTGCGGGAACCCCGGTACCCCCCATCCGCGTTGACTTGCCATAGAGCCAGCATTTTGCGGACACTCGAAAGGACCATGCGATGAAACCCGGATTTCTGAGATCTTCGACAGCGATGGTGCTGGTGGCAAGCCTTGCCACAGCCCCCGTCGCCGGTTTTGCCCAGACGGATAACGGCGCTGTCGCCGAAAACCCCTCCGACCCATCTGAGATCTTGCGCAAACAGCTTGAAGACGCGGCAAGAGCCGAAGCCGAAGCCGAAGCCGAAGCCGAGGCAGCGCCTGAGGCTGAAGCTGAGGCAGAAGCCGAACCCGCACCCGAGGCGGAAGCTGTACCCGAAGCTGCGCAGGCCGAACCCGCACCCGAGGCGGAAGCTGTACCCGAAGCTGCGCAGGCCGAACCTGAGCCCGAGGCGGAAGCCGTACCCGAAGCTGCGCAGGCCGAACCTGAGCCCGAGGCAGAAGCCGAACCCGAGGCGGTCGAAGCCGAGCCAGAAGCCGAAGCCGAGCCAGAGGCGGCCGAGGCCGAGCCCGAGGCAGATGCTCAACCCGAGGCAGCTGAGGCCGAAGCTGAGACAACACCCGAAGCAGACGCCCTGCCGGAGGCTGCCCAAGCCGGATCCGAACCCGAAGCGGATGCCGAGCCCGACGCCGCAGAAGCGGCACCAGAAGCGGATGCCGAACCCGACGCCGCCGAGGCTGACTCCGAGGCCGACACCGCATCAGAGGCGGATGGAGCGACGGACCCTGCCGCCGAACAGCCGCAGACCGAAGCCGCAACCACGGCGGATGACGATCAGCCCGCTGCGGAGCAGGCCGCCGGTGCCGCAGACGGAACCGACGATGGTGAAGCAACCGAGAGCGCCGAAAGCGAAAATGTTACCCCGATGGATTCCGAAGCGCAGGCAGCGATTGAGGCCGAAGCGGATGCTGACGTGCCTGCGGCCATGGCCGGAGCCGAAGGCGAAGCCGAGCCGGAAGCGGTCGAAGAAACCGTGACCGAGGAAACCGCCCGCAGTTCGGATGAAGAGTTCAACACCGATCTTCAGGGAGAGGTGCGCGCCGAGGCCCGCAAGAAGGATGACGATGACGACGACGACGACGGCATGAGCAACTTTGAAAAGGCTGCCCTGCTGGGGATCGGTGCCGTTGCCATCGGGTCGATGCTGCGCAGCAACGAAACCGTGGCCGCCAATACCGGGGACCGTGTCATTGCCGAACAGAACGGCCAGTACCGGGTGATCAAGAACGACGATGCCCTGCTGCGCCAGCCCGGCTCGGACATCCGGACCTTCAACTATTCGGACGGATCCACCCGCACCATCGTGACCCGCGAGGATGGCTCGGAGGTCGAGACGATCCGTGCCGCGGACGGGCGCGTCCTGCGGCGTGCGCGCACGCTGCCAGATGGGTCGACCGCTCTGCTGTTTGACGACACACAGCAATCGACCGCTGTCGACGTCAGCACCCTGCCGCAGATCAGCACGCGGCGAACTGTGGACTTTGACAACATTGCGGCGGACGATCTTGCAGCGACGCTTGCGGCGGCCCAGGCGGCGAATGTGAACCGGACCTTTTCGCTCAGCCAGATTCGCAACATCAACGCGGTGCGCCAGCTTGTGCCTGAAATCAACGTCGATTCCGTGACATTCGAAACCAACTCGGCGGTGATCCGGCCGGAAGAGGCCGAAGAACTGTCCACCCTTGGCAATGCGATGAAACGCATGATCGACGCCAACCCGTCAGAGGTGTTCCTGATCGAGGGGCATACGGACGCAGTGGGGTCCGGAGCCGCCAACCTTGCCCTGTCAGACCGTCGCGCGGAATCAGTTGCGCTGGCACTGACCGAGTATTTTGACGTGCCGCCGGAAAACCTTGTCGTACAGGGCTATGGCGAAAGCGATCTGCTGGTGTCTACCGCAGAGGCAGAGCGTGCCAACCGCCGTGCCGCCGTGCGCCGGATCACGCCGCTGCTGGATGGCAGCAACACCTGACCAGACCCCGCAGAAATCTATGACCGCGGTCATAAACAGACCCCGCGCAGTTATGCGCGGGGTCTGTTCTTTTCATGTCCGTGGCTGTAGCGGCACGCCGCGCCTGCGTCCCGCAGCGGTGCGGGTTCTGGATCGGCTCAGCCGAAGATCGCGCCGAAACTGCCGCGATAAAGTGCTGCCAGCGCGCCGAGCGGTGTCTCTGAAGTGCCCATGCGCACCGTGTTGCCGCCAAACCGGCCGACAGTTGTGATCGGCACGCCGGCGGCGGTGGCCCTGCCCATCAGTGCCTCGGCATAGTCGAAATTGCAGGCGACAAGGTAACGCGCCTGATCCTCGCCGAACAGGGTCGGGGTGTCTTCCATGTCGAGCGTGACGCCAACGCCAGATGCCTCGGCCATTTCGAAGGCGGCAAGCGCCAGCCCACCGTCCGACAGATCGGTACAGGAGCGGATGAGGTCGCGGTTGGCGCGGATGAAATCGCCGTTGCGCCGTTCGGCGGCCAGATCCACAGGCGGCGCATCGCCGTCTTCGCGGTTGAAGATCTCGGCCAGCAGCGCGGACTGTCCCAGATGGCCCGTCGTCTCTCCGATCAGCAGCGCCACATGACCTTCGCGTGCAAAGCCCAGGATCGGCTCTTCGCCGTCCGCGATCAGGCCCACGGCGCCGATGGTCGGCGTCGGCAGGATGCCCACACCGTCGGTTTCGTTGTAGAGCGACACGTTGCCCGACACGATCGGCATATCCAGCGCGAGGCAGGCCGCCCCGATGCCACGCAGGGCACCGACAAGCTGCCCCATGATGACAGGCTTTTCGGGGTTGCCGAAGTTGAGGTTGTCTGTCGCGGCAAGCGGTTTCGCCCCCACAGCGCAGAGGTTTCGGAACGCCTCGGCCACCGCCTGCCGTCCGCCCTGTTCGGGGTTCGCCTTGACGTAACGCGGTGTCACGTCCGAGGTGAAGGCCAGCTTTTTGCCCGTGCCATGTATCCGGATCACGCCGGCGCCAAAGCCGGGGATACGCACCGTATCGGCCATGACCTGACTGTCGTATTGTTCGTAAACCCATGTGCGCGCACAATAATTCGGGCTAACCAGAAGCGCCTTGAGCGCATCGAGGGGGTCGATCTGCGGCACGTCACCCAGCGGATCGGCTGCTGGCGTCGCCACCCACGGGCGGTCGTATTCCGGGGCGTTGCCCGACAGTGCCTTGAGCGGCAGGTCGGCCATGACCTTGCCATTGTGCACGACCAGAAAACGATCTTCGGCGATTGTTTCGCCGACGATGGCGAAATCGAGATCCCATTTGTCGAACACCGCCTTCGCCGCGGCCTCTTTGCTGGGGTCCAGCACCATCAGCATGCGTTCCTGCGACTCTGACAGCATCATCTCATACGCGGTCATGCCGGTTTCGCGGCACGGCACCTTTTCAAGGTCGAGCCTGACACCCAGATCGCCCTTGTCGCCCATTTCCACCGCCGAGCAGGTCAGGCCCGCGGCCCCCATGTCCTGAATGGAAATCACCGCGCCGGTCTGCATCAGTTCAAGACAGGCCTCCATCAGGCGCTTTTCGGTGAAGGGGTCACCGACCTGCACGGTGGGGCGCTTTTCCTCGATACTGTCATCGAATTCCGCCGACGCCATGGTCGCGCCGCCGACCCCGTCGCGTCCGGTCTTGGCGCCAAGGTAGACCACAGGGCGGCCTACACCGCTGGCTGCGGAATAAAAGATCTTGTCCGCATCGGCCAGCCCGGCGGCAAAGGCGTTGACCAGACAATTGCCGTTATAGGCGGAATGAAAGCGCACCTCGCCGCCCACGGTCGGCACACCGAAGGCGTTGCCGTAACCGCCGACACCTTCGACCACGCCGTGCACAAGGCGGCGTGTTCTGGGATGGGACGGTTCGCCGAAAGACAGCGCGTTCATGGCCGCGATGGGGCGCGCGCCCATGGTGAAAACATCGCGCAGGATGCCGCCCACGCCGGTCGCAGCGCCCTGATAGGGTTCGATGTAGGACGGGTGGTTGTGGCTTTCCATCTTGAACACCACCGCCTGACCGTCGCCGATATCGACCACTCCGGCGTTTTCGCCGGGGCCGCAGATGACCTGCGGGCCGCTTGTGGGCAGGCTGCGCAGCCACTTTTTCGAGGACTTGTAGGAACAGTGTTCGTTCCACATGGCCGAAAAGATGCCAAGTTCGGTAAAGGTCGGTTCGCGGCCGAGGATGTCGAGGATGCGTTGGTATTCGTCAGGCTTGATGCCGTGCGATGCGATCAGATCGTCGGTGATGGCCGGGTCTTGCATGTGCGTGAGGTCCCCCAAAAGCGGTTGGGGCTGTTTAGGACAGACCGCGCTGCGGGGAAAGGGGCGGCGGGCAAAAAGCCGGACGCAACAGCGCGTCCCGGGCGGGATATCCTGCCCGGGACGGTGACAGCGCAAGGACCGGAAAGGCGGCGCGCACCGGTCTCTTGCTCTTGACAGGGTGTCGCGGGGGATGTTTATGCGGGGGCCAAAAAAAAGGCCGAGCTAAAAAGCTCGGCCGAAGTCCAACAGGGAGGTATGCAGGTGATGCGCCGGTAGGCGCTTCGTTCTGCATATGGATGAAATAATAGCCGACCTGTGAACGATCAAGTTTATTCGTGACGCTTCCGCAGCATTTCCGCTATGCGTTTAACGCATACCGTAATGTCAGGCCTGCCCCATGGATTTCAGCGTCCTGCGATGGGCAAAGATCTCTTCCTGCACAAAGTCGCGGAATGCCGCTATCCGTTTGGATTGGCGCAACTCTTCGGGATAGGCCAGAAAAACCGGAACTTCGCCGGATTCCAGGTCCGGCAGCACGCGCACCGCGCTTGGGAAATCCTCGATGATGTAATCCGGCAACACTCCGATTCCGAGATGTGAGATCACGGCCTGCAATACGCCGAAATAGTTGTTCACGGTCAGCGTCGATTTGATGTCGTGGGTCATCAGCTCCTGCACGAGGCTCAAACCCGCCATCACCTGCGCCGAGCGGGTATTCTGGCAGATCAGGCGGTGCTGGGCCATATCCTCAAGAGTGTGGGGCGTTCCGTTCGCCTCGAGATACTGGGGCGAGGCGTAAAGGCGCATGCGGATCTGCATCAGCCGCTTGCGGATCAGGTCGGCCTGGCTGGGTTCCTTCATGCGGATCGCCACGTCCGCCTCGCGCATGGGAAGGTCAAGCACGCGTTCCTCGAGCATCAGGTCGATGTTCAGGTCGGGGTACTTTTCATATAACTTGGGCAGGCGCGGGGCAAGCCAGAGAGAGCCGAAGCCGGTTGTGGTGGTAACCCGCAGTTCGCCGAACACCTCTTCTTCGGAATCGCGGATGCGCGCGGTGGCGGCGTCGATGCGTTTGAGCATCGACGAGGTGGCATCGAACAGCAATTCGCCCTGTTCGGTCAGAATCAGTCCCCTCGCGTGGCGGTGAAACAACGTGGTGTTGAGTGATTCCTCAAGTGATCTGATTTGACGCGAAACCGCCGACTGCGACAGGTGCAGCGTGTCCCCCGCATGGGTCAGGCTGCCGGCGTCCGCAACGGCGTGAAAGATTCTGAGTTTGTCCCAGTCCATGAAATCAACTTTCTGATGTTGGGCTCCTATTACAGGAAACGATTGCATCTTTAAGGGGTAACCTACCTTAATTTGTGAAGCCCGCGGAGATATTACTATCCGGGTCAGCTTTTATGACCTAAAATACCGGGGGACGCACGATCATTAAGCGACGGGAGACGCAAGATGAGCACGCAGGACATCACTCTGAACGATCGGTTCGATCTGTCAAAGGATCAGGTGCTTTTGAACGGCACGCAGGCGCTGGTGCGCCTGATGCTGATCCAGAAGGCGCGGGACCGGGCGGCGGGGCTGAACACCGCCGGATATGTCACGGGTTATCGCGGATCGCCGCTGGGTGCTGTGGACATGCAGATGAACCGGGCGGCCAAGTGGCTGACCGAGGCGGATGTGCTGTTCCGCGAGGGTCTGAACGAGGATCTGGCCGCGACCGCGCTCTGGGGCTGCCAGCAGGCGGAACTGCGCGGCGAGGGGCGGTATGACGGCGTCTTCGGCCTCTGGTATGGCAAGGGGCCGGGGGTGGACCGTTCCGGTGACGTGATGCGCCATGCCAACATGGCCGGGACGTCGAAACATGGCGGCGTTATCATGGCGATGGGCGATGACCATACCGGCGAATCCTCGACCGTGCTGCATCAGTCGGAATGGGCGATGGTGGATGCCTACATGCCCGTGGTGTCGCCCGCTGGCGTGCAGGAAATCCTTGACTATGGCGTCTATGGCTATGCCCTGTCACGATTTTCCGGCCTGTGGGTTGGGCTCAAGACGATGAAGGACACGGTCGAGGCGACATCGGTGGTCGATGGCCGCCCGGATCGGATGAAACTGTTCCTGCCCGAGTTTGCGATGCCCGAGGGCGGGCTGAACATCCGGCTGATAGACACGCCCCATGCGCAAGAGGCGCGGATGATCGACCACAAACGTTTCGCCGCCGAGGCGTTTTCCCGCATCAATGGCATGGACAAACGCGTCTGGGGCAAGCCGGGGGCAAAGATAGGATTTGTGGCGGCGGGCAAGAACTGGCTGGATCTTGTACATGCCCTGTCGCTGCTGGGGCTGGACGCGCCCGAGGCCGAGCGGCTGGGCATCACCACCTACAAGGTCGGGCAGACCTTTCCGCTGGACATGCAGGGCTTTCACGACTGGGCCGAGGGGCTGGAGCTGATCGTGGTGGTCGAGGAAAAGCGCAAGCTGATCGAGGTGCAGATCAAGGAGGCAATCTTTGACGACCGCCGCGGGCGGCGCGTCTATGGCTGGTACAAGGGCGGTGCGGGGGGCATGCACCGCGAGGAATTGTTCCCGACGCGCGGCGCGCTGGACCCGATCCTGATCGCGCAGAAGCTGGGCGAAATCCTGATCGAAGAGGGGCGCGGCACCGATATTCTCAAGGCGGGGATGGAGCGGCTGGACCGGGCGCGGCAGGCCGACAATGCGACAGAGATCGCGGCGCGGCTGCCGTATTTCTGTTCGGGCTGTCCGCACAACACGTCCACCAAGGTGCCCGAAGGGTCGCGCGCCTATGCCGGGATCGGCTGTCATTACATGGTGCAGTGGATGGACCGCGAAACCACCGGCTTTACCCATATGGGCGGCGAGGGCGCGAACTGGATCGGCGAGGCGCCGTTTTCGACGCGTGCCCATGTATTCCAGAACCTTGGTGACGGCACTTACAACCATTCGGGCGTTCAGGCGATCCGGGCGGCGCTGCTTGCGGGCACCCGCATCACCTACAAGATCCTCTACAATGACGCCGTGGCGATGACCGGCGGTCAGAAGAACGACGGCGGGCTGAGCGCGCAGCAAATCGTGCGCGAACTGGTCGCGATGGGGGTGCCACACGTGGCCGTCGTCTACGACGAAAAGGAAGAGGTTGATCCCAAAGGCTTTCCCGCGGGAGTCACGGTGCAGGAACGGGCGCAGATGGACGCGGTGCAGCGGGACTGCGCCGGACGCGATGGCGTGTCGGCCATCGTCTATATCCAGACATGTGCAGCGGAAAAGCGGCGGCGGCGCAAGCGCGGCAATTTTCCCAATCCGGATCGCCGGGTGTTCATCAACACCGATGTCTGCGAGGGTTGCGGCGATTGCGGTGTGCAATCCAACTGCGTCTCCATCGTGCCAGTCGAGACGGAACTGGGCCGCAAACGGGCCATAGACCAGTCGTCGTGCAATAAGGATTTCTCATGTCTAAAGGGGTTTTGCCCGTCGTTCCTGACGCTTGAGGGCGCGCGGTCCCGCAAGGGGGGCACCACCGAGCTGACCTTGCCGGACCTGCCCGAACCGAAGCTGCCGCAGATCGACGGCACGTGGAACCTGGTGGTGACCGGCGTGGGCGGCACCGGGGTGGTTACCATCGGCGCAGTTCTGGCGCAGGCGGCGCAGATCGACGGCAAGGGGGCGGGCATGATGGAGATGGCCGGCCTTGCCCAGAAAGGCGGCGCGGTTCACATCCATTGCCGTCTTGCCGAAAACCCTGGCGACATCAGTGCGATACGGGTCGCAACGGGGGAATGTGATGCGCTGATCGGCGGCGATCTGGTGGTCAGCGCGGGCGCGCGCACGCTGGGGCTCATGCGCACCGGGCGCACCGGTGGCGTTGTGAACAGTCACGAGATCATCACCGGAGAGTTTACCCGCAACACAGATTTCTATCTGCCTGCTGACAGGTTGAAGCTTGCTCTTGAAGCAAGACTTCAAGATCGTCTTGATCTGTTCGATGCTTCTGAACTGGCAAAGGCCACGATGGGGGATTCGATCTTTTCCAACATGATGATCCTTGGCGCGGCCTGGCAGCGGGGTCTGGTGCCGCTTTCGAAATCCGCGCTCGTAGCGGCGATAGAACTGAACGGCGCTGCGGTCGAAAAGAACCTGCGCGCCTTCGGGATTGGCCGCTGGGCGGTTTTGCACCCGGTCGAGGCGGCGCGCATGGGCAGGGAAAAGGTCGTGCAGATGCCCGTGACGCTTGAGGACCGGATCATTTTCCGTGCTGATCATCTGGTCGCTTATCAGGGCAAGCGGCTTGCGCGGCGTTACCGGGCGCGGGTCGACGCCATCGAGGACAGCAAAGTAAAGGAAGCCGTGGCAAGAGGTTACCACAAGCTGTTGTCCTACAAGGATGAATACGAAGTGGCGCGCCTGCATGCGCAGAGCCGCGCCAAGGCCGCCGAACAATTCGAGGACGGGTTCCGGATGACCTTTCATCTTGCCCCGCCGCTGATGAGCAGGTCCGGACCGGACGGGCGTCCGATGAAAAAGTCCTTTGGTGAATGGATGTTGCGCGGCTTTGCTGTGCTGAAGCATCTGAAGTTTCTGCGCGGCACACCTCTTGACCCGTTCGGTCGGTCCGGCGAACGGCGGATGGAGCGGGGCCTGATCGCGCAATACGAAACAGATCTCGCCGATGTGCTGGCGCAGCTTACCCCGTCAACCCGGGACGCGGTTGTGGCCCTTGCTGAATTGCCTATGCAGATCAAGGGCTTTGGCCCGGTAAAGCAGGCGAACGAACAGAAGGCCGCGAAACGGCGCGAAGAATTGCTGGCTTTGATCGGTGCCGGGGGCACCCCGGTGGCGAAAGCGGCCGAATAGGACGTCTTGGTCGAACGCTACGGTGTGGCGCTTGCGGTCATCGGCGGTGAACTGGCCGACATTCCGGCGACCGGGCCGCTGATCGTGCTTGCGAACCGCCCCTACGGCATCCTCGACGGGCTGACGCTGGATCTTTCGCAGGGCAGAGGATCTGGCGCATGTGATCCTGCGTTTTTATCGGCCGGCCCATTCCCGCCGAAGCGTTGCAGGCGCACGCAAATGACCCACGCGCGATGATGGATTTCCTGCGCAAGGCGACCTATGACTTGAGCCCAAGCCCCCTGACCTCAAACGACGACGGTTTCGAGTTCGAGGAGAGGCACAGGAACAGGGCCTGAGAGCCTGCTCGCAGAGGATATGTCGAGATGGCGGTAGGGGTGTTTGATTCGGGGCTGGGCGGCCTGACGGTGCTGGATGCGGTTAGCAGGCGTTTACCCGAAGTTCCCTTTGTCTACCTTGCCGACAGCCGCAACGCGCCCTACGGGGTGCGCGACGCAGACGACATCTATAAACTGACCTGCGCAGCGGTGGAACGGCTTTGGGCTGCGGGCTGCGATCTGGTGATTCTGGCCTGCAACACGGCCAGCGCGGCGGCGCTGCGGCGGATGCAGGAAAACTGGATTCCCCGGGAAAAGCGCGTTCTTGGCGTCTTTGTGCCTCTGATCGAGGCGATGACCGAACGCCAGTGGGGTGACAATTCCCCCCCGCGCGAGGTCGCGGTCAAACATGTGGCGCTGTTTGCAACCCCGGCCACGGTGCGCAGCCGGGCGTTCCAGCGCGAACTGGCGTTCCGCGCCATCGGCGTCGATGTTGAGGCGCAGGCCTGCGGCGGTGTCGTCGATGCCATCGAAGAGGGCGACATGATCCTGGCCGAGGCGCTGGTGCGCAGCCATGTGGACGCGTTGATGCGCAAGATGCCGCAGCCACAGGCGGCGGTTCTGGGCTGCACGCATTATCCGCTGGTGCAGGAGGTGTTCCAGACCGCGCTGGGTCCAGAGGTGAACGTCTACAGCCAGGCCAATCTGGTGGCGGAATCCCTGGCGGACTATCTGGTGCGCCATCCCGGTATGCTGGGCGAGGGAACCGAATCGCAGTTTCTGACCACTGGCGATCCGCGCCGCGTATCGGACCGCGCGACGCAGTTCCTGCGGCGGCCGATCCTGTTCCAGCAGGCTTAGGACCGCGGCCCGCATCCCGATGCACATCTTGGTGACGGTGATCCGGCAAGGCTTTGACCCGGCCCGGTATTCCGCTAAACAGAACGGCAAGGGCGGCGCCCAAGTGCCAGCATCCACGGAGAGACCTGCATGACCCACAAAATCGCGATCATCGGCGCCAGCGGCTATACCGGCGCTGAACTGATCCGCCTGATCGCCACCCATCCGAACATGGAAATTGCCGCTTTGGCCGCCAATTCCAAGGCGGGGCTGAACATGGCCCAGGTCTTTCCGCATCTGCGGCATCTGAATCTGCCGGATCTGGTCACCTGGGAAAAGATCGATTTCAGCCAGATTGACCTGTGTTTCTGCGCGCTTCCCCACAAGACCAGCCAGGAGGTGATCCGCGAGCTGCCGAAAACGCTGAAGATCGTGGATCTGAGCGCGGATTTCCGGCTGCGCGATCCGGCGGATTATACCAAATGGTACGGCAATCCGCATGGCGCGGTCGAAATGCAGAAAGAGGCGGTCTATGGCCTGACCGAATTCTACCGCGACGCGATTTCAAAGGCGCGTCTGGTGGCGGGAACGGGGTGCAATGCGGCTACGGGGCAGTTCATCCTGCGCCCGCTGGTGGCGGGGGGTGTGATCGACCTTGATGATATCATCCTCGACATGAAATGCGCCGTCTCGGGCGCCGGTCGCAGTCTCAAGGAAAACCTGCTTCATGCGGAACTGTCCGAAGGCTACAACGCCTACGCCGTCGGCGGCACCCACCGGCATCAGGGGGAATTTGATCAGGAATTCAGTGCCTTGGCAGGGAGACCTGTCCGGGTGCAGTTCACGCCGCACCTGATGCCCGTCAACCGTGGCATCCTGGCCACGACCTACGTCAAGGGGGATCCGCAGGCGGTGCTTGCGAGCTTGCAGAAGGCCTATGCCGATGAGCCGTTCATAAAAGTGCTGCCTTTCGGCGAAACGCCATCGACCCACCATGTGCGCGGATCGAATTTTGTGCATATTGGTGTCACAGGTGACCGGATTGCAGGGCGGGCTATCGTGATCGGCACGCTTGACAACCTGACCAAGGGCAGTTCGGGCCAGGCATTGCAGAATGCGAATTTGATGTTAGGTGAGGAAGAGACGGCGGGTCTGATGCTCGTGCCGTGCTTTCCCTGAGAACCGGCACTGATCGTTAGGTGAGGAGAACCGCCCATGGTACTGAAATCCCTGAAAAAGAAGCGGCGTATTCAGATAGTGGCGATTTGTGCCGTGGCGCTTGTACTCTCGACCGGGCTGATCGGTTACGCGATGCGGGACGGCATCAACTTGTTTCGCTCGCCCAGCCAGGTGATGGCGGAACCGCCCCCCCCGAACGAGGTGTTCCGCATCGGCGGGCTGGTCGAAGAAGGCACGCTTTTGCGCGGTCAGGGTCAGGAGATCCGCTTTTCCGTGACCGATGGCGGTGCGTCGGTGCCGGTGACCTTTGCCGGAGTCCTGCCGGATCTGTTCGAAGAGAACCAAGGTATGGTCGGCACCGGAAGTTACGTGAACGGAACCTTTCAAGCAACTGAAATCCTTGCAAAACACGACGAGACTTATATGCCGAAAGAGGTGATTGACGCGCTCAAGGAACAGGGCGTCTACCAAGAGGACGCCAGCACGGGCAGCTGACGGTTTTCTTCTGCTCGCCCCCTCGGGACCAGACCGAACGCCGCGTCTTCGACTCGAAGGTTAGGGGGCGCGCGGAAATGTCCCCCGCGCCCTTTCTGTGTCGCAACCTGTGTCAGCGCAGGATGGACTTTCCGGCGAACTCGGCCGTTTCCCCCAGTATTTCCTCGATCCGGATCAACTGATTGTACTTGGCAAGCCGGTCTGAGCGCGCAAGCGAGCCGGTCTTGATCTGGCCGCAGTTGGTGGCAACCGCAAGGTCGGCGATGGTGGCATCTTCGGTTTCGCCGGAACGGTGCGACATCACATTGGTCATGCGGGCGCGGTGCGCCATCTCGACCGCCTTGAGCGTTTCTGTCAGGGTGCCGATCTGGTTGACCTTGACCAGCATGGAATTGGCGCAGCCCTTTTCGATGCCCATCGCCAGACGTTTGGGGTTGGTCACGAACAGATCGTCACCCACAAGCTGGATCTTGTCGCCCAGGGTATCCGTCAGGATCTTCCAGCCGTCCCAGTCGTCTTCGGACATGCCATCCTCGATCGAGATGATCGGGTAATCGGCGCAAAGCTGGGCCAGATAGGCGGCGTTTTCTTCGGATGTCAGCGATTTACCTTCGCCCTTCATCTCGTACTTGCCACCCTTGTAGTATTCGGTCGCGGCACAGTCGAGCGCAAGGCAGATATCCTCGCCTGGGGTGTAACCAGCGGTTTCGATGGATTGCAGAATGAAATCAAGTGCTTCGCGGGTGGAGCCAAGGTCGGGGGCAAAACCGCCCTCATCGCCCAGTCCGGTGGACAGGCCCTTGGCCGACAGGGCCTTTTTCAGCGTGTGGAACACTTCGGAACCCATGCGCACCGCTTCGCGGATGTTCGCGGCGGCAACCGGCATGATCATGAATTCCTGGATGTCGATCGGGTTGTCGGCATGTTCGCCGCCGTTGATGATGTTCATCATCGGCACCGGCAGGACACGCGCCGAGGTACCGCCAACATAGCGGAACAGCGGCATGCCGTTGAATTCGGCGGCCGCCTTGGCCGCGGCGAGCGACACGCCGAGGATGGCATTGGCACCAAGGCGGGATTTGGTATCGGTGCCGTCGAGCTCGATCATCGAGAGGTCAATGGCCACCTGTTCTGTGGCGTCCATGCCCAGCAGGGCCTCGGCGATTTCACCGTTCACGGCGGCGCAGGCCTCGAGCACACCCTTGCCCATGTAGCGGCTCTTGTCACCATCGCGCCGCTCGTTCGCTTCGTAGGCGCCGGTGGAGGCGCCCGAGGGCACGGCCGCACGGCCCATGGTGCCGTCCTCGAGGGTCACGTCGACCTCGACCGTCGGATTGCCCCGGCTGTCAAGAATTTCGCGGGCGTGGATGTCGATGATTGTGCTCATGGGTCCCAGTCTCTTGAAGGGTTGTGATCTGACGTAGCTATAGCAGGCGCCCGCAAAAAGTAAAATGTCGGGGTTAGCGCTAACGCACAGGCGCGGGCTGGGCCGCAAGCCGGGCAAGGCGGCGTTCGCGCAGCAGGGTGAACAGGCCCGAGGCGATGATCAGCGCGGCCCCGCAATAGGTCAGCAGGTCCGGGCGTTCGCCAAAGAAGGTGATCCCGAGGATCAGGGCAAAGATCAGCCGGACATAGCGGAACGGCGTCACCACCGAAACATCTCCTAGCCGGGTGGCGATGGTGATGGTTAAATAGGCGATGCAGGCGAACAGGGACGCCCCGAGCAAAAGCAGACCGGTGCGCGCATCTGGCCAGACGATGCCGCCCGAAAACACCAGCAGGAGCGCCCCGGTCGGCACCATCATCCAGACGCCCCAGGTCGAGATCTGAAGGTTCGGGATGACTTTCGGCACAGCGCGCGAGGCAAGATCCCGCCCGGCGAGGCCGAGAACCCCAAGTACGGCCCAGAGGGCGTTCGGCTCGAACCCGGCCAGTCCGGGGCGGATGATGATCAGTACGCCTGCGAATCCGGCGGCAATCGCGCTCCACCGCCGCCAGCCGACCGGTTCGGCAAAGATCAGGGCAGCGCCCAGGGTGATAACCAGCGGCGTGGCCTGAAGAATCGCCGACGTGGTGGTCAGCGCAATGGTGGTCAGCGCCGTGACAAAGCCGATGGTGCCGATCATCTCGGCCGCGTTGCGCACCAGCACGGGCCGCGACAGCAGCGCCGGGGTGATCAGCCGCAAGCCGCGGGCGCGGGCGATGCAGGCAAGCACCGTGCCGCCGGCGGCGCCGATGACCATCAGGATCTGTCCCGCGGGCAGGCTGACCGCAGCGCCCTTGATGAAGGCATCCTCGCAGGCAAAGGCCGCCATCGAGAGGATCATGAACAGGATGCCGCGCAGATTTTCCATCAGAGTCTTCGGTCCGGGAACGGGAATTGCGCCAGAGCTACGCAGGTCTGCGCACCGTGGCCAGATCGAAGTGCAACGGCGAACAATTTTCTTGCAAAGAAAATTTGCAAAAATCTTCACAAGATTTTTGGTGGCACCGTTGGAGGTCCGGATGCACTCATCGCTTTTTCAGCGGAACACCATAAAGTTCCAGCCTGTGCCCCTTGAGCCGGTAGCCAAGCTTGGCTGCGATCTTTTCCTGCAGCGCTTCGATCTCGGGGTCGACGAATTCGATCACCTCGCCGGATTGCATGTCGATCAGATGGTCGTGATGGTCCCGCTCTGCATCTTCGTAGCGTGCGCGCCCGTCGCCGAATTCCAGCCGGTCGAGTATTCCCGCCTCTTCGAACAGCTTCACCGTCCGGTAGATCGTGGCGATCGAGATGCGGTCGTCGCGCGCCGAGGCGCGGGCGTATAGTTCTTCGACATCCGGGTGATCGGTGGCTTCTTCCAGCACATCGGCGATGGTGCGCCGCTGGTCGGTCATGCGCAGGCCCTTGGCTTCGCAGCGGCTGGTGATTGTGTCGGTCATGGAATCCTCGCAGCCTCTGGTCCGTAAGCTTTAGCGAATCCGGGGCCGGGAGGCCAACACCTGAAATGCGCCGCGGCGGGGTTCGTCCTTGACTCGCCCCCATTTTGGCCCCATGTGCCATGCAACGGATCTCTTCTGCCGCGTGAGCAGATTGACCGGTGCTTTATGCACCGTGGGTCACGGAGACCGCTATTTGCTTCCAAGATCACGCGTGGGGCATGGGGTGCAACGCCTTTCGGACAATCGGTCCGGGGGCGGTTCTGTGCCTCTCCACCCGATGGGCGGCCAGGGGCCGTTCGTTGCAGGGCTGCGACATGCGCGGTCCGAAAGGAAATGTTTTGACTGATTTTACCACGATGGGCCTGCCCAAATCGCTTGTCACCCGCCTGACCCAGATGGGTCTGACGGAACCGACACCGATTCAGACCGGGGCCATCCCCTTTGCCATGGCGGGCCGCGACGTGATGGGCCTGGCTCAGACCGGCACCGGCAAGACGGCGGCCTTTGGCCTGCCGCTGGTCGCGCAGATTTCCGGCCTTGGCCGACCCGAGCCGAAATCGGTGCGCGGCCTTGTGCTGGCGCCGACCCGCGAACTTGCCGGGCAGATTGCCGAAACGCTCAAGGAACTGACGCTCGGCTCGCCGCTGAAGGTCACTGTTGTCGTCGGCGGGCAATCGCTGAACGCGCAGGCCAAGCGGCTGGAAAAGGGCATCGACCTTCTGGTTGCCACCCCGGGCCGTCTGATCGACCTGATCGACCGGCGCGCGGTGCGGCTGAACGACTGCAGCTTCCTCGTGCTTGACGAGGCGGACCAGATGCTCGACATGGGCTTCATCCATGCGTTGCGCCAGATCTCGACGCATCTGCCCAAGAAGCGGCAGACCATGCTGTTCTCGGCCACCATGCCGAAGCTGATGGAGGATCTGTCGCGCGAGTATCTGAACAACCCGGAAAGGGTGCAGGTCGCGCCTCCGGGCAAGACAGCTGACAATATTGCGCAATCGGTGCATTTCATCGCCAAGGCGGAAAAGACAAAGCTGCTGATCGAACTGCTGGACACCCACCGGGACGAACTGGCGCTGGTTTTTGGCCGTACCAAACACGGGTCGGAAAAGCTGATGAAGACGTTGGAAAAGGCCGGTTTTGCCGCCGCGTCGATCCATGGCAACAAAAGCCAGGGCCAGCGGGACCGGGCGCTCAAGGCGTTCAAGGACGGTACGGTGCGGGTTCTTGTGGCGACAGATGTCGCGGCACGCGGTCTGGACATTCCGGCGGTGCGGCATGTCTACAACTTCGAACTGCCCAACGTACCCGAAAACTATATCCACCGCATTGGCCGCACGGCCCGTGCGGGACGGGACGGCGCGGCGATCGCATTCTGCGCACCGGACGAGATCGGCGAGCTGAAGGCGATCCAGAAGGTGCTCAAGACGACCATTCCGGTGGCTTCGGGACGCCCGTGGGAAGGGCTTGACAAGCCCGAGCGGGCCGGGGGCAATGGCGGTGGCCAGCGCCGTGGCGCTGGCGGCGGTGGCGGCAAGCCCGGTGGGTCCAAGCCCGGCGCGAACCGTCGTCGGGGTCGGCCTGCGGGCGGCAAACCGGCGGCCAGAGCGGCCTGATCAGACGACCTGACGGCGCCGCCTGCGGGCGGCGCGGTCACTGACCAGCAGATAGGCGGCGAGGCTGGACAGAACCAGCGCACCGCCGATCAGCATCCGGGGGGTCGGAACCTCGTCGGTGCCAAGCCAGACCCAGACCGGGCCGATCACCGTTTCCAGCAACATCAGCAGGCTGACGTTCGCCGCCGCCGTATAGCGCGACGCGAGCGACAGCGAAAAGAACGACACCGGCAGGATCAGCGCCCCGGTGATCAGGATGGCCCAGACGGCGCCGTCCATCATGCGCGCGGGGCCGGTCCAGAACAATCCGTTGGCCCCCCCGAGAATCGCGCCCAGCCCGATGCAGAGCAGGATCGGCACATGGCCCGCGTTGCGCAGCGTCACAAAATTCAGCGCGAGGGTAAAGGCCACGCCCAGCCCGCAAAGCGCGCCCCACAGGGCCGAAGAGTTCAGCGCCGTGTCGCCCTTGCCGCTGACCGCGATGGCGATCCCGGTGAGCACGGCGGCGATCGTGATCCAGGTGGTTCCGCTGGTGCGTTCGCCGTAAAGCAGGCGGGCGAGCACAGCCGACCAGACCGGCGTTGTCGCGACCGAGACCAGCACCACCGACACCGGTGCCAGCGCGATCCCGCTAGGGAACAAGGTTGCGTTTGTCGCCTGGCACAGCACGACGGTCAGGCCGACTCCGGTGATCAGAACCGCAAGATCCGCGCGGCGGTTGCGGGAGGTGACGGCCCAGGCCAGCAGGAACAGGCAGCCCATGGACAACCCGCGCCAGCCGAGCATCTGCATTCCGTCCATGCCGGACAGGCGCATGAAAAGCGCATCGGGCGTGAGCACGAGCGCACCAAAGCCGGCAAGCAGCAGGCCGAAAAGGGGATGGGATCTCATGCGTGATCAGTGATCGGAAATGTCGGGGATGGTCAAGGGTGTGAATACCGGACAGAAGCCATGCCGCAGGGTTGCAGGCCGCAGAACACTTGCGCAACCGGGGTTGCCCAACGCGGGCAGTGCGGGCGATCTACCGACCGTGGTCAACCCTGCGCACAAGCTGCCGGGACCGAATTGGCCTGTGTCCGTTGCGATGTCTGCGCACGGTTTTGTACGCGGCATCTGAACCGGCGTCCCCCCCGGGGTACGGCTGTCCTGTCCGTGTCCCGGGGTATGGGCTGGCCCCGGGACACGGCACGTCCGGCGCTAGTTGTATAGCGGCTGCAACCCCATCTGCATGTGCAGCATGTTCACCGTCGGTTCATCCAGCGACATCGCCTGGGCAAGTTGGTCGAGGTATTCGGCCTCTTCCGGCGTGTCGACGCGGATGGTCATCAACGAGGCGGAATAGACCTGCATGCGCTGTGCCTGTGGCGTTTCGGCGGCCAGCGCCTTGATGTCGACAGGGGCGGCCAGTTCGGCCTTGACGAAGGCGATGTCGGCCGCGTCGGCATCGGCGCCGATCGTTTCAAGGATCTTGGCCTTTTCGGCCTTGTCGATTGCGCCGTCCGCCTTGGCGGCCTGAATCATGGCGCGCAGCATCAGGGCCGCGCTCTTTTCCGCCTCGGGGGCGGTTTCGGCGGCGTTGAACTGGTCGATCATCCCCGCCACACCCTTGCCCTGCATCGCGGCGGCGCCGCCGGCGGCGGCCAGCACACCGGCCATGCCGGTGCCGCCTTGCTGCGCGGCCGAGGACAGAAGCGGACCCTTTTCCGCCGTCCCGCCGCCGCCTGCCGCCGCGCTGCCTGCCGTCCCACCCATGAGCGACGAAAGGTCAAGGCCGCCCTGTTTCATCTTGTCCATCATGGCGGCCATCGGGTTGCTGCCGCCGGTGGCGCCGCCCATCATCGCAGACATGTCGATGCCCGACGCCTTCATCTTGTCCATCATGGATTGCATGGCATTGCCACCCTGCGGCGCCTTGCCCGACAGCATGTCGCCCATCTGGGCCTGTGCGCTGCTGGCGGGATGGGCGCCCTTGATCTGGGCGCCACCGCCCAGCAACCCGCCCATTCCCTGACCGCCCGCCATCCTGTCGACCCCCCGGGCCGCAGCGTATCCGATTGCAACTTTGGCCAGTGTTCCCATCAGTCCCATGCGGTTCTCCTCCCTGAAATAACCATCTTCTGCCGGTACAACATGCCACAGATAGACACAGTATAAAGGGAAAAGACGGATTCCCCCAGAACAGCCCCGGAAGGCGCGGCATCTGCCCGCAAAGCCGGATCCTGTCAGGCCGGGCCTGGCACAGCCATGTCGGCAGGTCGGACTGGTTCAGGTCGCATTGCCCCCAGGAACCCTTCGGTCGCAAGGGACCGGGCGGTGTGGCCGTGCCGACGGGCAGAAGGGCGAAGGCGCAAAGCGGCGTCACACAGCTTTCGGGCCCAGGCGTGACGAATCACCCCCTGCCGAGCAGGCCGGTTCCGCCCCCGGGGCGGGGCGGCTTGACCTTTCTGCGGGCCGGGTGTCCATGGCGGCATGGAAAGACGTGACTCGATTGATCTGGCTGGCGCAAGCGGGCTTGTGGTGTTCGCTGCGGTTCTGGCGTTCAATCAGGTGGTGATCAAGATCACCAACGGCGGTTTTGGCCCGGTGTTTTCGGCCGGGTTGCGGTCGGTCATCGCCCTGCTGCTGTTGCTGCTCTGGGCGCGGGCGCGGCGACGGCCGGTCGCGGGGCTGCGCCGCGTGCTGTGGCCGGGGCTGATGCTGGGGTGTCTGTTCACGCTTGAATTCGTCTGTCTTTACATTGCCCTCGACCTCACCACCGTGTCGCGGGCGTCGATCCTGTTCTATTCGATGCCGGTCTGGCTTGCGCTTGTCGCGCATTTCACCCTGCCGGGCGAAACGCTGTCCCTGCGGCGCGCGCTGGGGCTGGCGTTGGCCATGGCGGGGGTGATCTGGGCGCTGTTTGATCCGCAGACCCGGCAGGCCGGGGATCTGCGCGGCGATCTGGCGGCGCTGGGGGCGGCGCTGGCCTGGGCCGGAATTGCGCTGACGGTGCGGCTGACGCGGGTGTCGGAACTGAACGCGGAATCGCAGCTGGTTCTGCAACTGGGTGTCTCTGCTGTGCTTTTGCTGCTGCTTGCGCCGCTGTTCGGGGATCTGCTGCGCGATCCGGGGCTGGTGCATGTGGCCGGTCTGGCGTTTCAGGCGGTGTTTGTCGCCAGTTTTGGGTATCTGTTCTGGCTGGGGTTGATCGCGATCTATCCCGCCTCTGATGTGGCGGCATTCAGTTTCCTGTCGCCGGTTCTGTCGGTCGGCATGGGATGGCTGTTCCTGAACGAACCGGTCGGTCCCGGGATCATCGGCGCGCTGGCGCTGGTCGCGATCGGGATCGTGCTGATCAACCGGCGCCGCAGGCAGGCCGTGGTTCCGGGATAAATGCCTAGCGGGTCTGACCGGTGCCGCGGATTTATGACCGCGGTCATAAACCCGGTCGGCACTCGGTCACATCCTGCATCAGACTGGTTCGTATCCGCATCAGACCGGGTCAGGTCCCGCAGAAGGTGGCCGGAACCACCTCGGACACATCGGGCGGGCGGCGCAGGTCAGCGGTTTCGGGATTGTCCGCGAACGGGGTCGCCAGCACCTGGTTGAGCCGGTGGAACGGCGCGTCGTCCCCGGCCACGGCGGCGGCGATCATCTGTTCGATACGGTGGTTGCGCGGAATCACCACCGGGTTGGTGCGGCGCATCAGCTCCTTCGGATCAGGCTCTTGGGCAAGGCGCTGTGTCCATCCCGAGGCCCAGGTTTCGAAGGCCGCCGGATCGGTGAACTGGTCGCGCGCATCGCCGTCTGCCAGAGCGCGGAAGGTGTTGGTGAAATCGGCCTGCTGCGCGTGCATCCGCGTCAGAAGGTCGGTGACCAGTGCGCTATCCCCGGGCCGGAGCGCGGAAATACCGATCTTGGCGGCAAAGCGCGATTCGTATTCTGCGCGGATCAGGTCGGGCATGGCGTGGACCTGCGCGGTAAAGCGTTCCACCGCCGCCTCTGGGTCGGGCATCAGCGGGATCAGCGCGGTGGCAAGCTGCGCCATGTTCCAGACGATGATGTCGGCTTGCGCGGCATAGCCGTAGCGCCCGAAGCGGTCGATCGAGGAAAACACAGTTTGCGGATCATAGCTGTCCATGAAGGCGCAGGGACCATAGTCGATCGTCTCGCCTGACAGGGTACAGTTGTCGGTGTTCATCACGCCGTGGATAAAGCCAAGGCTCATCCAGTGGGCGACAAGCGCGGCCTGCCGTTCGATCACCCGGGCAAGCAGGTCGGCGGGGTCGGTCGCATCGGGGTAATGGCGCTGTTTTGTGTAGTCGTAAAGCTGTTGCAGCGCGGCGCCGTCGCGGCGGGCGGCAAAGATCTGGAAGGTGCCGACACGGATGTGGCTGGACGCGACACGGGTCAGCACGGCACCGGGAAGCAACGTTTCACGCTGAATATCCTCGCCGGTGCGCACGGCGGCAAGGGCGCGTGTGGTGGGCACGCCAAGCGCGTGCATCGCTTCGGAGACCACATATTCGCGCAGGACCGGGCCCAGCCAGGCGCGCCCGTCGCCCATACGGGAATAGGGCGTGGGGCCAGAGCCCTTGAGCTGGATGTCGCGGCGCATCCCGTCACTGCCGATTGTTTCGCCCAGCAGGATCGCGCGACCGTCGCCCAGTTGCGGATTGAATTGGCCGAACTGGTGCCCGGCATAAAGCTGGGCAAGCGGGAACGCGCCGTCGGGCAGCGTGTTGCCGGAAAAGATCGAGGCGATTTCGGCCAGATCGTCGGGCAGGTCGATCCGCAGCTGTTTCGCAAGATCCCGGTTCACGGCGATCAGCGCCGGGGCGGCAACCGGGGTCGGCGCGATGCGGGAATAGAACCCTTGGGGCAGGGCGGCGTAACTGTTGTCAAAGGGGATGTGCAAGGTCATATGCCTAACGTAGTCACGCCGCGCCGGATTGCGAGAGGGGCGGGGCAAGTCACAGCTTGCGTGTCATGTATATCTGGCTGTCCCGCGCCGCAAAGCCGCAGCGCTGGTAAAGGCGCAGCGCGCCCTCGTTGCTGCGGTCAAGCCCAAGGTGCAGCGCCTTGATCGTGCTTTGCTTCAGGGCAAGGGCAAGTGCGTTTATCGCCTCGCCCGCCATGCCGCGACCGCGCACGGCGGGGCGGATGTAAAGTTCGTCGACGATGGCGTCCATGCCGCCGTATTCGACTGACCAGCCGAAGCTGACCGCGATATAGCCCACAGGCGCCCGGCGCGGTCCGATCAGCCAGACCGCACCATGCGGAGAGCCGTCGATCAGCGGCTGGATCGCCCGTTCCCGATGGGCGGCATCGGTGCGGAAGCCCAGATCAAGATGCAGCGCCGCGACCAGCGGCAGCAGCCTGGCCGCATCTTCGGCAGTGGCGAGGTACAGGGATTTCACAACCGGCCCAGCCGTTCGGTCAGCAGGGCAAAGAAGCCGTCTGCGTCCAGATCGCCCATGAAGGTCGCGTTGGGCGCGCGCCCGGAAACACGCCACCAGTCGGCGACGGTCATGCCGAGCGTGAGGTCGGACGCGGTCTCGATCTCGACGTTGATGTGGCGGCCTGCGAACAGGTCGGGGCGGATCAGCCAGGCGGTGACGCAGGGATCATGCAGCGGCGCGCCGTCGGAGCCGTATTTCTCGCGGTCGAAGCGTTCGAAGAAATCAGTCATCTGCGCCACGGCCAGTCCCGCGGGTGTGCCCAGTGCACGGATCGCGGCATTGCGTTCGGCGGTGACCAGCGCCTTGTGCGTCACATCAAGCGGCATGACCGTGAGCGGCGCGCCACAGGCAAAGACCTGTTCGGCGGCTTCGGGATCGACGTAGATGTTGAATTCGGCCGTGGGCGTGATGTTGCCGACTTCGAAATACGCACCACCCATCAGGACGATTTGTGCGATGCGCGGGGCGATGTCGGGGGCCTTTTGCAGGGCCGTGGCAATGTTGGTGAGGGGTCCGAGCGCGCAGAGCGTGACACTGCCCGCCGGTTCGGTCCGCAGGGTGTCGACAAGGAAATCGACCGCGTGACCGTCGCACAGCGGCATGGTCGGATCGGGCAGGGTGGGACCGTCAAGGCCGGTCTTGCCATGCACATGTTCCGCGGTGATCAGCTTGCGGCGCAGCGGCGCGTCGCAGCCTGCAAAGACCCGCATGTCGGGGCGGCCCGCCAGTTCGCAGACCATGCGGGCGTTCTTCTGTGTCAGCGCAAGCGGCACGTTGCCGGCCACGGCGGTGATGCCGAGCACCTCGATTTCGTCCGGAGAGGCCAGCGCAAGCAGGATGGCGACGGCGTCATCCTGACCGGGGTCCGTATCTATGATGATCTTGCGGAGTGGCATCCGAGCCTCCTTTTGGGCACAGGTGGTCGCATGCGGCGGCGATCCGTACAAGGGGGATGGTCAGCCGGGATGCTGCGGTGCAGAATGGGTTGTGACGGTTTGCAGGATAGGTACTGGGACGGCTTAATGGCTAGCGGTTATGAATGACTTTTTTTAAGAACTTCGGGTTGTGAAAATGGGGTCTGTCCGGTTTCGTAGGCTGGATCGTGCCACGCCACGATGCCATGCACAGGCCAGAACGCGCAATGCCCAAACGCGGCACCCGCCCTTGTGACCCATCAGCCATGATACAGGTCGGCATTGTGATGGCCGCAGCCGATGTTAGACTTTGCCGCGGACCTGCGGTACAGAGACCGCGTTAGCGCTAACGGCCCTCCATAGGAATCTGTGGCAGCGTCGCACGCGCAAGAGACAAGAACGGAGCAGACCTGCCATGGTTTCGCGTGTTATTCCGGTCGATCCCTTCGACCTCGTCATTTTTGGAGGCACCGGGGATCTGGCCCGGCGCAAGATCCTGCCCGGATTGTTCCGCCGCTTCGTGGCTGGCCAGATGCCGCCCGAGGCCCAGGTCGTGGGGGCGGCGCGGTCCGAGATGGACGATGCCGGCTATCGCGACTTTGTCCGCGAGGCGATCGTGGAATTTGCCGGGCCGCTGTCGGACGACGGCACCCAGGTGGACGGATTTCTAGAGCGCGTCAGCTATGTGGCGATCGACGCGAAAGGCGAGGCCGGCTGGGATGCGCTGCGCACCAAGATGCGCGGCGATCTGGTGCATGCCTTCTATTTTTCGGTCGCGCCCGCGCTTTTCGGCGATATTGCCGAGCGGCTGCACCTGCATGGCCTTGCCGGGGATGAAAGTCGCATCGTGGTGGAAAAGCCGTTCGGCAAGGATCTCGATTCGGCCAAGGCGCTGAACGCGACGCTGGCCGAGCATTTTCACGAACATCAGATTTACCGGATCGACCATTATCTGGGCAAGGAGACGGTTCAGAACCTGATGGCCGTGCGGTTCGGCAATGTGCTGTTCGAACCGCTCTGGAATGCGCAATATGTCGATCACATCCAGATCACCGTGGCCGAGACGGTCGGCGTGGGCGGGCGTGGCAGTTATTATGACCAGTCCGGCGCGATGCGTGACATGGTGCAGAATCACCTGATGCAACTGCTCTGCCTGATCGCCATGGAGCCGCCCGCCAAGTTCGAACCCGACGCCGTGCGGGACGAAAAGCTGAAGGTGATTCGCGCGCTGGAGCCGGTCGAGCCGCATCACATCGTGCGCGGACAGTACGACAAGACAGTCGATTCGGTCGGCTACCGCGAAGACGTGGAGAACCCCCGTTCTTTCACCGAAAGCTTTCTGGCGCTCAAGCTGCACATCTCGAACTGGCGGTGGGCCGGAACGCCGTTCTATCTGCGCACCGGCAAGAAACTGCGCGCGCGCACGTCCGAGATTGTCGTGGTGTTCAAGGATGCGCCCCATTCGATCTTTGGCGCCGATGCAGGACGGCACCGCAACGTGCTGGCGATCCGGTTGCAGCCGAACGAGGGCATGACACTGGATGTCACCATCAAGGAGCCGGGACCGGGCGGCATGCGTCTGGTGGACGTGCCGCTGGACATGACATTTGCAGATGCTCTGGGGCCCGAGGCCGAACAGGCGACCGAAGCCTATGAACGGCTGATCATGGATGTGATCCGGGGCAACCAGACCCTGTTCATGCGCGGCGACGAGGTCGAGGCCGCCTGGGCCTGGACCGATCCGATCATCGCGGGATGGACAGCGCGCAGCGATGTGCCCAAACCCTATGAACAGGGCGGAACCGGACCCGAGGATTCACTGATGCTGATGCATCGCGACGGACGCCGCTGGAGGGAGCTGAAGACATGACTTACACGTTTCTGGAATATCCCGACCGCGAGGCGCTGGCGATGGACCTTGCCAACCAGCTGGCCGGGGATCTGCGCGCCGCGCTGGTGCAGCACGACCGCGTGGCCTTTGCCGTGCCGGGGGGTACGTCGCCGGGGCCGGTGTTCGATGGTCTTTGCGGCGTCAACCTTGCCTGGGACCGGGTTGATGTTGTGCTGACCGACGAACGCTGGGTGCCCGAGGACAGCGAGCGGTCCAACACCCGCCTGCTGCGCCAACGCCTGCTGGTGGAAAAGGCGGCGGCGGCGAACCTCTTGCCATTGTATCTGCCCTGCGAGGAGCCGGAAGAGCGGATCGAGGAGCTGGCCGAGCAGATCCGCCCGTCGCTGCCGCTGGCGGTGGTGCTGCTGGGCATGGGGACCGACATGCACACCGCATCGCTGTTCCCCGGGGCAGACCAGCTGGCTGCCGCGCTGGCGGCAGATGCTCCGACTGTGCTTGCCATGCGGGCGCCCGGTGCGCCCGAGCCACGGATCACGCTTTCGGCCGAGGTGCTTAACGGGGCGATGCGCAAGCATGTGCTGATCTTCGGGCAGGACAAACGCGACGCTCTGGAGCGGTCCCGGGGCATGACACCGCTGGAGGCGCCGGTTGCGGCGGTTCTGGACGACGCAATCGTACATTGGGCGGAGTGACCTTCATGTGGAACGACGTAAGGCAGTTGGCGGACCGGATCGGAACCCGCCGGATCGAGGACCTGTTCGACAATGCCAACCGGGCGCAGGAATTCAGCCTGCATGCCGCGGGCATGTTGCTGGACTATTCCAAGACCCAGTTTGACGACCAGATCCGTGCGGCGCTGGTCGCGGTCGCGCAACAGGCCGGGGTCGAGTCCCGGCGCGAAGAGATGTTCGGCGGCGCCAGAATAAACGAGACCGAAGGGCGCGCCGTGCTGCACACAGCACTGCGCAATCTGGACGGCGGGCCGGTGCTGGTCGATGACGCGGATGTCATGCCCGCGGTCATGGAAACGCTGAAGCGGATGGAGGCGGTCGCAGACGGGATCCGCGCCTCGGACGCGACCGATGTGGTCAACATCGGCATCGGCGGCTCTGATCTGGGCCCCAAGATGGCCACCATCGCGCTGTCGCCCTATCACGACGGGCCGCGCTGCCATTTCGTGTCTAATGTGGACGGTGCGGATATTTCGGACGTGCTGCGCCGGTGCGATCCGGCAACAACGGTGTTCATCGTCGCCTCGAAGACCTTCACCACCATCGAGACCATGAACAATGCGCAGACTGCCAAGGACTGGCTGGCGCATCACGGCGTATCGGACGAAGGCCGCTTTGTCGCCCTGTCGAGCAATGCCGAAAAGGCCGCCGAATGGGGTATCCCGGGCGAAAAGGTGCTGGGGTTCGAGGATTGGGTCGGCGGGCGTTATTCCGTCTGGGGGCCGATCGGCCTGACGCTGATGGTGGCGATCGGGGCCGAGGCGTTCCGCGCCTTCCTGCGCGGCGCGCAGGAGATGGACCGGCATTTCCGCGCCGCCCCGCTGCACCAGAACATGCCTGTGCTGCTGGCACTGGTGGGCCTGTTTCACAATCAGGTGCTGGGCCATGCGACTCGTGCAGTGCTGCCTTATGACAACCGGCTGGCGCGGCTGCCCGCCTATCTTCAGCAGCTAGAGATGGAGAGCAACGGCAAGGGCGTGTCGATGGACGGCCAGCCGCTTGAGGTCAGTTCCGGGCCGGTGGTCTGGGGCGAGCCGGGCACCAACGGCCAGCATGCGTTCTATCAGCTGATCCATCAGGGCACCCGCACGGTGCCGTGCGAATTCCTGGTCGGGGCCGCGGGCCACGAAGGGGACCTGCGCCATCATCAGGACCTGCTGGTTGCCAACTGCCTGGCCCAGTCCGAGGCGCTGATGAAGGGCCGTTCCATGGACGAGGCCCGCGAGATCCTGCGCGCCAAGGGGTTGGAGGGCGCCGAACTGGAACGGCAGGCGGCGCATCGCGTGTTCCCCGGCAACCGCCCGTCCACCACGTTGGTCTATCCGCTGCTCACCCCCGAGGTGCTGGGCAGGATCATCGCGCTTTATGAACACCGGGTATTTGTCGAAGGCGTGATCCTTGGCATCAATTCCTACGACCAGTGGGGGGTCGAGTTGGGCAAGGAACTGGCGACCTCGCTCGGGCCGGTGGTCACGGGTGAAGTGTCGTCCGAAGGCAAGGACGGTTCGACCCGGCAACTGGTGGAATATGTAAAGCTTTACCGGTAGGGTTCGGTCAGTCGGTTGCGACGGACGGTCAGGTGGGATGGCCGGGCGGGGGCGGGCCTGCGCACCGGTTCCTGGCCGTAGCTGCCTGATGTTCTGGCGGGTGCGGGTGCGGCGCGAAACGCGTCGCGCAGGCTCTCGGTTCCGTGATTAAAGTGAAGTAAAAAACTCGAATTTTGCGGAACGCAGCGCCGCCGTGCTTGGTTCTTCTTGCACAATCTTGAAGCAGCAAGAAAAGGAAACAACATGACACGTTTACTGACCACAACCGCCGTCGCCCTGACCCTGGTTACCGGCACCGCATTCGCCCAGACCGAAACCGGTGAAACAAACGGTGAGCAGGTTGAGCAGAACCTTGAAAACGCGGGCGACAGCATGGAGAACGCGGGCGAGAACGCCGTTGATGCCACTGAAAACGCTGCAGAAGATGCGACTCGGGCCACTGAAAACGCGGCAAACGACATGATGGACAACGCGTCCAACATGATACGCGCGCGCGATATTCTGGGTGGCACGATCTATTCGGCCAATGTCAGCGAGGGTGTCGCCGAGTTCGAAACCGTGACCTATGAGAGCGTCGGCGAAGACTGGGAGCAGATCGGCGAGATCGAAGACATTGCCCTGTCCACCGATGGCCAGGTCAAGGGCATCGTGGCCGAGATCGGCGGCTTTCTGGGCATAGGCGACAAGCACGTGCTTATCACGATGGACAACGTGAAGCTGGTTCCGGTTGAAGACGCCAGCCTGGCGCTGGTCGTGGGCTACAGCCAGGAGCAGCTGGAACAGCTTCCGGGCGTTGACGAAGCCTTCTGGAACTGATCGTTCCACGGTCGTTCCCGGGTTTTTGCCCGGCACGGAAACGCGCGTCCCATCTGGGGCGCGCGTTTTTTGCGTTTTAACGACTGGATGCAGATATAAGCGCCGCTCCGGGTTCCGGGGCCGACTGGTTTATGGGATGGCCACGGCCGGGTCGGCCAGCGTGAAGTCGTCAAACCGGAAGGCCGGTGGGGGGAGTTGGGTGTGGGGCATGGGCGGCTCCGTACGGTGGTCTCATCATAGGTTAACGATGGTGGAGCAGCCTTTGCGCGAGGATTCAACCGCGCGAGGAGGCAGTTCATGTCCCGCACCCCCACAAGCGTTCGCCAGATCGCTGAGGAAATCGTCGCCCGTGAAGGCGGCTTTGTAAACGATCCCGACGATCCCGGCGGGGCCACGAACCACGGCGTGACCATCCACACGATGCAGCGCCTTGGCATAGACCTGACCGGGGACGGCCAGGTGACGGTGGCCGATGTGCGCAGGCTGACCCGCGCTCAGGCGGTCGAGATCTTCGTCAGCCATTATTTCCTGCGCCCGAAGATTGCCCAACTGCCCGAGGCGCTGCATGCCTCGGTCTTTGACATGTACGTGAACGCGGGTGCAAATGCGGTAAAAATCCTGCAGGCGCTGCTGGTCCGGATGGGCCAGCCTGTCACGGTCGATGGTCTGATCGGCCCGCAGACCGTGCGCGCGGCCACAGCGGCGATGGCAGCCGCGCCGCACCATCTGTCCGATGCCTACGGAATCGCGCGACGCAATTATTATTTCGATCTGGCGGACCGCCGACCGGCGTCGCGCAAATATGCGCGCCGCCGCGACGGCGGCAAGGGCGGGTGGATCACCCGGGCAGAAGAATTCATCTCGCCCCGGTTCCATCTTGGGGACCGGCAATTTCAGGCAAGGGTGGCGGCATGGGTTTGATCGGCAAGGTACTGGGGCTGATGTTCGGATCGGGGCGCAACGTGGTGGCCGACACGGTCGAGGTGTTCCGCGTGAATGCCGAAGCGCAGGCCGGGCGCGAGGCCGGATTGCAGAGTGCGGCGCTTCAGCAGTTCGGGCAGGAGTTCCGCGTGACGCAGCGCGGCTGGTTCGACCGCTTCATGGATGCGCTGAACCGGGTGCCGCGTCCGGCGATGGCGCTAGGAACGCTGGCCATGTTCGTGGCGGCGATGGTCGATCCGGTCTGGTTCGCGGCGCGCATGACCGGCATCGCGCTGGTGCCCGAACCATTGTGGTGGCTGCTGGGGGCGATCGTGAGCTTTTATTTCGGCTCGCGGTATCAGGCCAAGGGTCAGGATTTTCAGCGCGATCTGGCAGTGACCCTGTCCGCCGTGCCGCAGGTGGTCCGCACAATCGGCGATATCGAGGCCCTGCGGGACGTGACGCCGCGCCAGGATACACCGGCCGTACTGTCGGACGACGATTCGCTGCAGTCGGACAATCCCGCGCTGGCGGAGTGGCGGCAGGCGGGGGCCTGACCCCAAACGTGACCCCCGCGACAACGTGAACGGCAGGGGCCGCGGATTTCCGTTGGCCCCTTTGCTCTGTCGGCGTATATGTCTGGGTATGATTACAGAACTTGGCCACTTCGCCCTTATCCTTGCCTTTCTGATCGCTTGCGTTCAGACGGTTGTTCCCCTTGTCGGTGCGCACAAGCGTTGGCCCGGCTGGATGGCCGTGGCAGAACCGGCGGCAACGTCGCAGTTCCTGCTGACGGCGTTTTCCTTTGGCGCGCTGATGCATGCCTTCATCGTGTCCGATTTCAGCCTGAAACTGGTGGTCGACAATTCCCATTCCGCCAAGCCGATGCTCTACAAGATCAGCGGCACCTGGGGGAACCACGAAGGGTCGATGCTGCTCTGGGTGCTGATCCTGGCGCTGTTCGGGGCGATGGCGGCCTGGTTCGGGGGCAATTTGCCGCCGACGCTTCGGGCGCGGGTGCTTGCGGTGCAGGCGTCGATTTCGGTGGCCTTCCTGGCGTTCACCCTGTTCACCTCGAACCCGTTTGTGCGGCTGGTGGTGCCGCCCTTTGACGGGCAGGACCTGAACCCGCTGCTTCAGGATCCGGGCCTCGCGTTTCATCCGCCGTTCCTTTACCTCGGCTACGTGGGTCTTTCGATCTGCTTCAGCTTCGCAGTCGCCGCCCTGATCGAGGGGCGGGTCGATGCCGCATGGGCGCGCTGGGTCCGGCCCTGGACACTGGCGGCCTGGGTCTTTCTGACCATCGGCATCGCGCTGGGGTCGTGGTGGGCATATTACGAGCTTGGCTGGGGCGGGTTCTGGTTCTGGGATCCGGTCGAGAATGCGTCGTTCATGCCCTGGCTGCTGGCCGCAGCCCTGCTGCATTCCGCCATCGTTGTGGAAAAGCGCGAGGCGCTGAAAAGCTGGACGATCCTGCTGGCGATCCTGGCCTTCGGCTTTTCCCTGATCGGGACATTCATCGTGCGCTCCGGGCTGCTGACTTCGGTCCATGCCTTCGCCAACGACCCCGAGCGGGGCGTGTTCATCCTGATGATCCTTGTGTTCTTCACCGGCGGGGCGCTGACCCTGTTCGCCGCCCGCGCCAATGCCATGCAGGCCAAGGGTGTCTTTGGCGTGGTCAGCCGCGAAAGCGCGCTGGTGGCGAACAACATCCTGCTGGCGGTGTCCGCGCTTGTGGTGTTTGTCGGGACCATGTGGCCGCTGATCGCCGAGATGGCCTTTGACCGCAAGCTGAGCGTTGGCGCGCCGTTCTTCAACATGGCGTTCACCCCCTTCATGATTCTGCTGGGTCTGATCCTGCCGGTGGGCGCGATGATCGCCTGGAAACGGGGAAAGTTTTCGCGCATCCTGCAATCGCTTCTGCCGGCCTTCATCCTGGCCGTTGCGCTGGCCGGGCTGGTCTGGGCGATGCAGACCGGGCGCAGCATGATGGGCCCCATCGGCGTCTTTCTGGGCGTCTGGATCGTGGCCGGAGCAGTCACCGACATGCTCGGGCGACTGGGCAAATCCCGGGACTACAGCCGCCTGCTGCGCCTGCCGCGCGCAGACTGGGGCAAACTGCTGGCGCATTCCGGCATGGGCATCACCATGTTGGGAATCGCCGGGCTTATGGCCTGGCAGGAAGAGGATATTCGCGTCGCGCAAATCGGCGAGACCTTTACGGTCGGCAGTTACGAGCTGCAATTGCAGAACGTCGAACAAGTGCGCGGGCCGAACTATTTCTCGACCATGGCCACGGTCAGGCTGTTGCAGGACGGCGAACAGATTGCGCTGCTGCATCCCGAGAAACGCAACTATCCCGTGGCACAGATGCCAACGACCGAAGCGGCGATCGACTACCGTTTCCTGCGCGATGTCTATGTCGTGATCGGCGATGCACAGGACAATGGTGGCTACGTCATGCGCACCTACGTCAAGCCGCTGGCCAACTGGATCTGGGCCGGCTGCCTGATCATGGCGCTTGGCGGCGGCCTTAGCCTGTCGGACCGGCGTTACCGGATCGCGGCAGGCGCGCGCAAGAGCGAGACTCCGCAAGGGGTTCCGGCGGAATGAGGGCGCTGATCCTGATGCTTGCCGTTGCGCTTGGCTTTACCGGCTTTGTCGGCATTTCTGCGGGCCCGGCCTTTGCGGTTCTGCCGGACGAGGCTCTGGACGATCCCGTGCTTGAATCGCGGGCGAGCGACCTGTCCAAGGG
>JAGXGV010000141.1 GCA_024636635.1 Puniceibacterium sp. | reverse complement strand
GGGGTCCGGGGGGCTGGCCCCCCGGCTGTCGTGGGGTCCGGGGGGCTGGCCCCCCGGCTGTCGGCCCGCTGCGTCAGGCAGCGGGCCGATCACATCAGCCAACATATTTCTTGTAGGTCGCCTCGTCCATGTACTCGTCCATCTGGCTCATGTCCTCGACCCGGATCTTGAAGAACCAGGCATCCCCCTCGGGATCCTCGTTCACCTTGCCGGGCTCGCCCACGATGACCTCGTTGACCTCGACGATCTCCCCATCGATGGGCGCCAGGATGTCGGACGCCGCCTTGACGCTTTCGATCACCACAACCTCGTCGTCCTTGCTGACGACCGTGCCCACATCCGGCAGTTCGACAAAAACCACGTCGCCCAGCTGCTGCGCCGCATGTTCGGTGATGCCGACGACAATGATGCCGTCCTCCTCCTCACGCAGCCATTCATGTTCTTCCGTGAACTTCATTCATGTCTCCCGTGACTGTTCAGCGTTTGAAATTTGCGGGGGCAAAGGGCATCTTCACCACCCTTACGGCAAGCCGCTTGCCGCGGACCTCGCCGTACAGAACCGTGTCCGGCGCCGCCATCGCGGCGGGCACATATCCCATCGCCACCGGCGCGCCTACCGTGGGTCCGAACCCGCCCGATGTCACGCGGCCAACCGGCCTCTGCCCATCCTCGGCGGCAAACAGCTCTACCCCTTCGCGCATGGGCGCGCGTCCCTCGGGCAACAGGCCCACCCGCATGCGCGGTGCTGCCTCGACCAGTTCGCGCAGGATGCGCTCCTCCCCCGGAAAGCCGCCCGCGCGCGCGCCATTGGCCCGGCGCACCTTCTGGATCGCCCAGCTCAGCGCCCCCTCGACAGGCGAGGTGGTCGCGTCGATGTCATGGCCATACAGGCACAGCCCCGCCTCGAGCCGCAGGGAATCCCGTGCTCCCAGACCGATGGGCGCTACATCGGGATGTTCCAGCAAGGCCCGAGCCAGCGTTTCCGCCGCCGCCTCGGGCACCGAAATCTCGAAACCGTCTTCGCCGGTGTACCCCGACCGCGACACCCAGCATTCCGCACCGGCCAGTTCCAGCGTGGCCACATCCATGAACCGCATGTCGCGCACCGCCGGGTTCAGCCCGGCCAGCACGTCCTCGGCGGCCGGTCCCTGCAACGCCAGCAAGGCGCGATTATCCAGCAGGCGCACGATCACATCCGGTTCGAGAGCGGCACGCATCCGCGCCACATCGGCCTCCTTGCAGGCGGCATTGACCACCACGAACAGGTGATCGCCGCGATTGGCGACCATCAGGTCATCCTCTATCCCGCCTTGTGCATTGGTGAACATGGCATACCGCTGACGACCTTCCTTCAGCCCCACGACATCCACCGGCACTAGCCGCTCGAACGCCTGCGCCGCATCCGTGCGGCGCGATTGCAAGATGACCTGTCCCATATGGCTCACGTCGAACAGCCCGGCCTTCGCGCGGGTGTGCAGGTGTTCCTTCATCACGCCCGGCGGGTACTGCACCGGCAGCATGTAACCGGCGAATTCCACCATCCTGCCGCCCAGTTCCAGATGCAGATCGTAAAGAGGTGTGCGCCTCGGCCCCTGTTCCTGCGGTTCGACAGCGGGGTGGTGATGGTGCCCGCCCGGCCCGTGATCCACACCACAACCGCAGACGTCGCGCACCTCGTAGCGGGCCAGATCGTCTGCACCAGCCTTTTCCGCGCCAGCCTTTTCCACGCCAGTCTTGTCCGTCTTGCCAGTATCGTCGGTCATAAAACCCCCGTCTTTTCAGGCCCTGGGCGGTCACAACCGCACCTTGGGCATTCATGGCGCAGGGCGGCCGAAGCCCCACACGGAACGCCCCCTCTGTCCTGTCGCCTGAGATCGTTATCCCGTCGGCGGACGCGGATAGGCGCGCCTCTCTCCAGAGTCCTCGATGTCGCGGCGGTCCTTGGGCCTGAGAGTTTCCGGGGCGGTTGCTCCTTCGGCACCGGCGCTTGCCGGTTCTCCCGTCGTGACAGCAGTCAAGCTAGACGACTCTCCCGGTTGACACAAGCACTCCACCACCAGTTTTGCGCCGTCGCCCGCTCGCCGTGATGCTTGCCCGGGCAGACGCCTGCGCGCAATGGCTAAAACGACAAAGCCTGTTTGACAAGCCTGTGCCGCCGACCCTTTATACCGCCATGACAAATGCTTATTTCTTCGGCTACGGCTCGCTCGTGAACCGCCGCACACATATCTACGCCCCCGCCTTTGCCGCCCGCGCATCGGGCTGGCGCCGCGCATGGCGCTGCACGCCCGACCGCGAACCGGCCTTCCTGACCGTGGTCCCCGACCCGGACTGCACGATAGAGGGGCTTGTCGCCGGAGTCCCCGGTCAGGACTGGGCCGCGCTCGATCTGCGCGAATCGCATTATGATCGTCTGCCCGCGTCCCACAGCGTCAGCCACACGCTGGCGCCAGGTGCGAACATCGCCATCTATGCGATTCCCGAAGGTGGACGGCACCCGCCGGACGACGATCATCCGATCCTGCTCAGCTATCTGGATGTGGTCCTTCAGGGCTACCTGTCCGAATTCGGCCGGGACGGCGCCGACCGGTTCCTGCACACGACCACTGGCTGGGACTCGCCCATCCTTGATGACCGCGCCCGCCCCCGCTATCCGCGTGCACAGGAACTGAGCGCACCGGAACGGCTATACGTGGACCGGGCGTTGCAGTCGCTGGGATGCAGGGTTCTCGTCTGATGCTGTCAAAATCCCTGATGCTGGCCTTGCGCTTTGCCAAGCGGCTGGGCGTCCGAGTGGTGCTGATGGCCGGCCTTGCGGTGCTTGCCGCGCTGTTTGCGTCCTCTCTGGAAGGGTTCATTCCCGAAAAGCTGCAAGAGCGTTTTGGCGTCGATGCCGCCCTGCCGATCCTGAACATCCTCGCCTCGTCGCTGCTGACCGTCACGACCTTTTCGCTGGGTGTCATGGTCAGCGCCTTTCAGGCCGCTTCCAGCCAGGCCACGCCGCGGGCCTATCGCGTTCTGATGCAGGACGGCACGACCCAGACCGTTCTGGCCACCTTTGTCAGCGGCTTTCTGTTTTCGCTGACCGCGCTGGTGATGTTCAACGCAGGCTTTTACAGCGAAGGCGCCGCGGTTGTGATCTTTGCCCTGACCATCGTCACGATCGTGCTGATCGTCGTGGCCATCCTGCGCTGGATCGACCTGCTCAGCCATCTTGGCAGCATGGACCACACGCTCTGGCAGGTCGAGGAAGCGGCCCAGAACAGCCTGTGGACCAATGCCAGTTCACCCAACCTGGGCGCGAACCGCATGTCCGAAATGGCTCCGCCACCGCCGGGGTCGCGCACCATGCTTGCCGCGGAATCGGGCTATGTGCAGTTCATCGACCTCGACCGCCTGAACGAACGCCTGGCGGAGCAGGACTGCGCTCTCTGGATCACCGCAACCCCGGGAAAATACGTGCTTCGGGGGCAGTCTGTGGGTCATGTGTCCTGCCCCGATCAGGACTTTGCCGACAGCCTTTGCGGCTGCATCACCATCGGGCACGAACGCACGATGGAACAGGATTGCCGCTTTGGCCTCGTGGTGCTGGCCGAGATTGCAGCCCGCGCGATGTCCCCCGGCGTCAATGACCCCGGCACGGCGATCGACGTGGTCCACCGCCTGAAAAAGCTGCTCTGGGAATACCATCAGAACCTCGCTGCGCAGAGCGACGCCGAACGCGACACGGACGAAGATGAGGACGAGGTGCTCTACCCACGCATCCACATGCCCGAAACGACCGCCTCTGATCTGGTCGACGACGCTTTCGCCGTGATCATCCGGGACGCTGCCGGCCGGGTCGAGGTGATGGGCCAGATCTTCCATGCCCTGCGCGATCTGTCTGTCGCGCGCGGCCCCTTGGGCGCCGCCGCCCTGGCCGAGATGGCCTATGCCCGCGACCACGCTGAAGCAGCGATTTCAGACGAGACGGACCTTGCCAAGATCCGCAGGCTTTCCCTGGCCGCAGAAGGCTAGCTCAGGCCGCTGCCATCCGCATCCACGCGGCTAGCTCGTCCTGCAGCACAAGACAGCCTGCGCGACGCAAATCAGTCGAAATCTGCCTGCGCCCGTCGGCCACGCCGGTTCAGTCCCGCGCCAGATTGCGCGCCCGGATGACCTGCATCAGTGGCAGCATATCGGCCATTTCGGGACCGCGCTGCTGGCCGGTCACGGCCAGCCGCAGCGGCATGAACAGCCCCTTGCCCTTGCGTCCCGTAGCCTCTTTCACCGCGCCGGTCCACTGGCCCCAGCTGTCGCGGTCCAGCGGACCCTCGGGCAGCAGCGCCATTGCCTGCGCGACAAATTCCCGGTTCTCGTCCGCCACCACAGGATCAGCGCCCTCGGAAAACAGCGTCCACCACCCGGCAAGATCACCGCGCACGGTGATATTCTCGCGCGCGACCTGCCAGAACAGTTCGGCCTTGTCGTCGGGCACACCCAGCGCGGCAATGTCCGCCTTGATCGCGTCGAACGGGAGTCCGTGCAGCTTGCGCGCTGTCAGCGGGTAAAGGTCATCTACATCGAACTTGGTCGGGGCCGCCCCGAACTGTTCCAGTGCAAAGCCTTCGGCGATCTCGTTCAGCGACATGCGCAACTCGACCGGCTGGCTTGATCCAAGCCGTGCCATCAGCGACAGCAACGCCTCGGGTTCCACCCCCTGCGCGCGCAGATCCCTGAGCGCGAGCGAGCCAAGCCGCTTGGAAAGCCCCTCGCCCTGCGGGCCGGTCAACAGGCTGTGATGCGCAAAGGACGGCGGTGTGCCGCCCAGCGCGCGGATGATCTGGATCTGCGTCGCCGTGTTGGTCACATGGTCCGACCCGCGCACGACATGCGTCACCCCCATGTCGGTGTCATCCACGACCGAGGCCATGGTATAAAGATTCTGTCCATCCGCCTTGATCAGCACCGGATCAGAGAGGGATGCCGCGTCGATGGACAGATCCCCCAGGATGCCGTCCGTCCACTCGATCCGTTCCTGGTCCAGCTTGAAGCGCCAGACCCCCGGCCCGCGCTCGGCGCGCAGACGGTCCCTTTCGGCCTCGGACAGCGCCAGGGCAGCACGGTCATAGACCGGCGGCTTGCCCATGTTGAGCTGTTTCTTGCGCTTGAGGTCCAGTTCCACCGGAGTCTCGAACGCCTCGTACAACCGTCCCATGCCGCGCAACTGCTCGGCCGCCTCGGCGTAACGGTCCAGCCGCTCGGACTGCCGCTCGGTCCGGTCCCAGGTCAGGCCCAGCCATTCCAGATCGCGCTTGATCGCATCGACATATTCCTGCTTGGAGCGCTCGGGATCGGTGTCGTCGATCCGCAGGATAAAGGTGCCGTCTGCCTTGCGGGCGGTCAGATAGTTGAACAGCGCGGTGCGCAGGTTGCCCACATGGATGAAACCGGTGGGCGACGGGGCGAAACGGGTGGTGGTCATGGGGCATCTCCTGGGACGGCGATGCTGTTTCACACTGGGGCGGATTTGTCCAGATCGCCGCTGGACCCTCGTTTGCGTTGCCATGTGCCGCGCGGGCCGCAAATACGCCGCTGAAATCACCGGGCGACTTGGCGATCCGCTAGCTGACCCCGTCGATCACCGGAGCGTGAAAATCGACCCTGCTCGGCGCCGCGTCGACCGATTGAAAGAGCTGGGCCTCTTCGGAACCGGCGATCAACAGGACCGCTCCGTCCTCGATCCGCGCCGTGGTTTCTGGGGCCGTCATCATTGTGATTTTATCGGTCTGGTTCCTTTCGATCAGAATGCGGCAAGATCTTTGTCGGCAATGGGCTACTGGCCGAATTATCCACGCAGTTCGGCGGTTTGTGCGACGAGCAACCACGGGTTGGCCGTCAGGTCACTGCGCAGGCGCAACACCAGAGTCTTTGTGGCCAGAGAAGCGCTGGACAGGTCCTTCTGACGGGTCAGCACGCGCTGGAGAATAATATCCGGAACGGGCGTCGGCATGGATCTCTCCTTTTGATTCGGTGAGTGTTGCAGATCTCTGTTCCATCACCTTATTCGACAGGTCCTTAACAAACCGTTCGGTCCCGCCAGCGGTCCCTTCAGCGCACACTGCAAAGCATCGCCAGCGAACAGGGTTGCGCTGCGCTGGCAGTTGCGCCAAGCCTTGGGCCAAGGACCTGGCCCCGGACTCCCATGCGCTGCTTCATCGCCCTTCCCCTGCCCGACTCGGATATTGCTGTGCTCGAAGCCTTGCAGGACCGCCTGCCGTTCGGCCGCGCCGTGCCGCCCGAAAACCTGCACCTGACGCTCGTTTTCCTTGATGAACAGCCGCTGGATACGCTCGAAGAGATCCACGAGACGCTGGACTCCTTACGCGCGCCCGCCTTCAGCCTCACCCTGGGCGGCCTTGACGGCTATGGCAGTCAGGCCCTGGCGATCAACGCCGAGGGCGGACAGGCATTGGTCGACCTGCACAAACGCATCCGTTCGCGCCTGCACGGCATCGGCATACAGCTCGACCGGCGCCGGTTCCGCCCGCACGTGACGCTTGCCCGCCTGCCCGCGCAGATCCGCGCCGACCAACAGGATCGCCTGGCCACCTTCCTGCTGCGCGAGGCGACGCTGAAACTGCCTGACATCCCGGTACACAGCTTCGCGCTCTACAGCTCGCGCCTGCGCGCCTCGGGCGCCGAACACGAGGAGTTGTCGCGCTACCCTCTCATCGCGTGACCTTCCGACCCCGCCAAAGTCCCATGATCCTCAGGCGCCGACCCTGAAATCTGCCGCTTGCCATGAAACCAGTGCGATGGATTTTTGCGGCAGAAGCCGGTCGAAAGGCCGGGATCACCCTGACGGCCAGACGGTTTGGCGCGCAATGTTGCGGTTGGCGATAAGGGCTCGCATTTCGGCAGGGTCGGCGGGGTCAAGGCAGATGTCATCGCATCCCATGCGCCCGTCATGGCACACCAGACCACCGTCGGGAATCCCGTGTCAGCTGGCCTACACTAGCGGAACGCCGGACCATGCGCCCAGACGGTCAGCGAATGACGCTCGCCACGCGTCACGGGCGTTACCCGGTGCAGATGGAACGCCGGAAACACCGTGCCCGTCCCCCGCTCCCGCCTGGCCTGCACCACATTGGCCGACGGCATCACCTCAAGCAGACCACCCTCATAACCCTCCGGCGCGGACAGCTGCACCACCAGCGTCAGCTTGCGACGCGCCGCGACCACCCCGTCGCCGATATCGGCGTGCCAGTCGAAATGCCCCTCGCGCTCGGCGCCATAGCGGGCGATCTGCGGACTTTCGGCAAATTCGCTCAGGTCAAAGCCGAACAGATCCCGGTTGGCGCCCCGGACCACCTCGATGATCCGCTCCATGATCCAGCCGGTTCCAGGCAGGTCGTCGACCCAGACCACATCGGCGCGGCGCAGGTTGTGATCGCGCTGCTGCCCCACAAGACGCGCATCGCTGGTTGCCGCACCCCGGGCAAGCGTGACGATCCGCGCACATTCCGCGTCTGAAAACGCAGCCTCGCGGCTGTGGACTGCGATCATTTCCCTCTCCCGGCCTGTAGCGCGTGGCTGTCTTGCACCGATCCGCCGCGCACCGCTTGGCCGGAAACGACATGCACACCGGAATCCGACACCGGCCCTTCCATCCGCGAACAAGCTGCGCCATATCTGCGCCATGCGTGATCCCGACCTCACCGCACCCGATCTGGACGCCATCCACGCCATGGCGCTCAGGGCGCTCGACCGCCTGCCGGACGCCTTCCGTCCGGCAGCCCGCGCGGTGATCCTGCGGGTCGAGGATCTGCCGACGCCGGACGTACTGCGCGATCTTGACATAGGTGATCCGCTCGACCTCACCGGGCTTTATGACGGCATCCCGATGACCGAAAAATCCTTCTCCGATCCCGCACCCTGGCCGGACACGATCTGGCTGTTCCGCAAACCCATCCTGGCGGAATGGCGCTACCGCGGCGACATAGACCTGAACGATCTGGTCACCCATGTGATCGTGCACGAACTCGCGCATCATTTCGGCTGGTCGGACGACGACATCGCAACGATCGACCGCTGGTGGGAATGACCCGCCCCCGCCGGGTCGATGACCGCGACGGCGGCCCGCCACAGGAACCCGACAAAGCGCCGCCACAGCGGCGACTAATCCCTGACACAAACCGGACAGGACCAGCGCCCCGGCTTCTTCTTTTTCCAAATACCCCGGGGGAGTCGCCGGAACGGCGACGGGGGCAGCGCCCCCAAAACCTCCCCGGGGGCAGCGCCCACAAAACCTCCCCGGGGAAGCGCCCCCAAAACAGCCACACGGGCAGAGCCCCAAAACGGCCAGCACCGGCGCGGCACCGGCTAGGTCCCTGCCAGCAAGGCCTCGATCCGCTGGACGAAACGCGCAGGCGACAGCTCGGTCTGCGCCGTGCGGCGCGCCGCCTGCGACATGCGTACCCGCAGCTCCGGCGCCACCAGCAGCGGTCCCAGCGCCGCCTCCAGCGCGCCCGGCGTGCCCATGTCCACCCGCAGGCCATCCACCCTGTCCGTGACATAGCCCGCACTGCCGCTGTCGGTCGAGATCACGGGGATCGTGCCATAGGCCATGCCCTCGACCGGAGCGATGCCCAGCGGCTCACCGACCGAGGGCAGGACGCAGATGTGATGCGCCGCATAGAGCGCGGCCATCGCGGCAAAAGGCACATCGCCCTGGATGTCGATCCAGCCGTTGCTGCGGGCTTCGGCGCTCAGGAACGCGGCGTGATCGCCGTCCGCCCCGGTGATCGCGCGGCTGGTCGATCCGACCAGCGTCAACCGCACCCGCGTCCCGCCCCCCAGGGCGCGCAGCGCGGCGATCAGCAGATGCTGGTTCTTGCGCACCTGCGCCAGCTTGCCGACACACAGCACCCGCACCGGCACCGCCGCGGGGTCGCGTTCTGCCCCCTCGGGCAGCGGCAGCGCCGCCGTCGGCCAGGGCAGATAGGTCGCCGCAGGGTCCAGCGGCGCGGCAGGATCCAGCCCCGGCACCGGCGTCACCCGCTCCCAAGGGCGGCCCTGCGCCCAGAGCGACAGGCGTTTGCGCAGACTGCGCACCTGGGTCATGGGCCGCAGGTTATAGCCCACCACCCGCAACCGCATCCGCCGCGCCACCCGGCCCACCTCTTTGGACAGCGCGCCGGAATTGCGCAGCAGGATCAGGTCTGGCGCAGCCGCCTCCAGCGCCGCACGCACGGCGCTCCGCGCGGGGATGTCGCCCAGAACCCGGGGCGTCACGACCGAATGATCCTCCATCGCGGTAGATTCGGCCGCGGCCAGCACGGTGACGCGATGTCCGGCCTCGATCAGCGCGCGGGTGGCAAAAAACAGGTTGGTGTGGAACCGCGGCACGACAAATAGCACATGTGCCATGGCGCTCAGCTTCCGTCGCGCCAGCGGTTCACGATCGGATAGCGGCGGTCCAGCCAGAAGGCGCGCTTGCTCAGCCGCGGGCCGGGGGCGGACTGGAACCGTTTGTATTCGCTGATATAGATCAGATGTTCGACCTTCTGTGCATCCGCCCGGTCAAACCCTGCGGCGACGCAATCCCCGATGCTGCCGTCCGCGTCGATCAGGATTTGCAGGATACCGTCGAGCACCGGATAGTCGGGCAGCGAATCGCTGTCCTTCTGGTCCGCGCGCAACTCGGCGGTGGGCGGTTTGTCGATGATGCGCGGCGCGATCACCTCGCCCTCCGGCCCCATCATCCAGTCGCGGTGATGCGCATTGCGCCAGCGGCAGGCGTCGAACACCCGGGTCTTGTACATGTCCTTGATCGGGTTGTATCCGCCCGCCATGTCGCCATAGATCGTGGCATAACCAACCGCCACCTCGGACTTGTTGCCGGTGGTCAGCAGCATCTCGCCGAACTTGTTGGACATCGCCATCAGCAGCAGCCCGCGCAGGCGCGACTGGATGTTTTCTTCGGTAAGGTCGGCGACCCTGTCCTGAAACAGCGGCGCCAGCGTCTGCGTGATCGCCGCGCGCCCCGCATCTATGGGCACGCAATCATGACGGCAGCCCAGCGCCTCTGCCACGGCGCGGGCATCGTCCAGCGATGCCTCGGACGTATACTCGGACGGCAGCATCACGCAGCGCACATTGTCCGCCCCGATGGCATCCACGGCGATGGTCGCCACGATGGCGCTGTCGATCCCGCCCGACAGCCCCAGCAGCACCTTCCCGAACCCGGTCTTGCGCATGTAATCGCGCAAGGCCAGCACCATGACGTGGTAATCCTGCTCCATCGCGTCGGGATGCGGTGTGAACGGTCCCGGCAGACAGCGCCAGCCATCGGCACCCCGCTCAAGGTCCACATGGGCCACGGCCGCCTCGAACACCGGCAACTGCACCGCCAGTGTGCCGCCGGGGTTCAGCGCAAAGGAACCGCCGTCGAACACCTGATCGTCCTGCCCGCCCACCATGTTGAGATAGATCAGCGGCAGCCCGGTCTCGACCACGCGGGCGACCATCATGTTCAGCCGCACCTCGTACTTGCCCCGGTGATAGGGCGACCCGTTGGGCACCACCAGAAATTCCGCGCCGGTTTCGGCCAGCGTCTCTGCCACATCCTCGTACCAGGCATCCTCGCAAATCGGGCTGCCGACGCGCACGTCCCCGACCGAATACGGCCCACCCAGCGGACCAGAATCGAAGATGCGCTCTTCGTCGAACACCGTCTCGTTGGGAAGGTGATGCTTCAGCACGGTTGTGGCAATCCGCCCGCCCTTGCAGATGAACCAGGCGTTGAAAAGCTCGGTGCCCTCGACCCAGGGCCCGCCGATGGCCAGCGCCGGACCGTCGGCACAATCCGCCGCCAGAGCACGCACGGTTTCAATGGCTTCGGTATAGAACGCGGGCTTCATCACCAGATCCTGCGCATTGTAGCCGGTGATGAACATCTCGGGCAGCGCCACCATGTCCGCCCCGGCGGCGCGGCCCTGTTCCCAGGCGTCGCGCGCCAGCGCCGCATTGCCCGCAAGGTCGCCCACCGTCGGATTGAGCTGTGCCAATGTCAGCCGGAACCGCTCTGCCATACGTGACCGCCTTTCGCTTCAATTCCGCGTGTCCACATAGCAGAACCCCGCGCGAGGGGAAGCACCCCGGGCCAAAAGAGATTGTATCGCCGCGCGCTGTCCCCTAGATTTCGGGCAGTTTCAGTCAATGAGACACCGGCAGGGGCGGACAGGCGACATGACCATTCGATCGCGACACAACCGCGGCTTCGCGGCGGCACTTGTTCTGACGGGCCTCATGGGTGGCAGCGCCTATGCGCAGGACAGCGACGTGGTGAGCAAGCAGTATGACGACGGCGGCGTCTACGAGGGCACGTTCCGCAACGGTCTTCAGGACGGCACCGGCACCTACCGCCTGCCCAACGGCTATGAATACACCGGCGCCTGGGTCGACGGACAGATCCGCGGCGATGGTGTCGCGCGCTTTCCCAACGGCTCGGTCTACGAGGGCCAGTTCGCCAAGGGCAAACCGGAAGGCGTGGGCAAAATCGTCTTTGCCGATGGCGGCACCTACGAAGGCACCTGGCTTGATGGCAAGATCACCGGCCAGGGCGTGGCGATCTACGCCAACGGCGTGCGCTACGAAGGATCTTTCCGCAATGCCCTGCACCACGGGCGCGGCACCATGACCTCGCCCGGCGGCTACATCTACGAAGGCGACTGGGTCAACGGCGTCAAGGAAGGCAACGGCACCATCACCTATCCCGACGGCTCGCTCTACGAGGGGCGCGTCGCAGGCGGCGCCCGCGCGGGCGAAGGCAAGCTGACAATGCCCGACGGGCTGATCTACGAGGGCATGTGGCAGGATGGCCAGATCGACGGCATCGGCAAGCTGACCCAGCCCAACGGCGACATCTACGAAGGCGAACTGGTGGCCGGCCGGCGCGAAGGCGAGGGCAAGGTGACCTATGCGAACGGCGACACCTACGAGGGCGCTTTCGAGGCCGACCAGCGCCAGGGCCAGGGAACATTCGTCGGCTCGGACGGCTACCGCTATTCCGGCAACTGGGTCGCGGGCCAGATCGAGGGCGAGGGCGAAGTCACCTATCCGGACGGTTCTGTCTACGTGGGCATGTTCCGCGGCGACCTTGCCAACGGTGTGGGCAGGATCACCTATCCCGACGGCTCGACCTACGACGGCGAATGGGTCGATGGCGTGATCGAAGGCAAAGGCATCGCCACCTATGCCAACGGTCTGGTCTACGAAGGCGAATTCGAAAATGCCCGCAACACCGGCTACGGTGTGATGACCTATGCCGACGGCTACCGCTACGAAGGTGAATGGCAGGACGGCCAGCGCCACGGACAGGGCACCGCCACCTATCCCGACGGCACGGTCTACACCGGCACCTTCAAGGAAGGCCAGCGCGACGGCACGGGTGAAATCACCATGGCGGACGGCTTCAAATATTCCGGAGACTGGGCCGCCGGAGAGATCGAGGGTCAGGGAATCGCCACCTACGCCAATGGCGACGTCTACGAAGGCACGTTCCGGGACGGCAAACGCCAGGGCAACGGCACCATGCGCTACGCCACCGGCGAAGAGGCAGAGGGCGAATGGATCAACGGCGCGCTCAGACGCGAATCCTCCGCCCCGACCACTCCGCAAATCTCTCCCGTTGCCGATGCCACGGCTCAGGAAACCGGAACCGCCCCCGCCTCTGAATGATCCCGGACACAGGGTTGAACCCGCAGCCCGCGCGCCCCGAACCGGATCGGAGCCTGTCTCAGACCGCTTCACCCGCGCCAAGCCGGTCCAGAAAAACCCCGGCCTCGCGCAGCACCGTCTTGCGGTGGTCCGCATCCATCCGGTCCCAGGTGCGGTACATGTTGCCCATCCGGGCATTGCCCTCGAACCGGTCGCGGTGCCGGTCCAGGAAATGCCAGTACAGCAGGTTGAACGGACAGGCGCCTTCGCCGCTCTTCCGGCTCACCTTGTAGTGGCAGGACTTGCAGTAATCCGACATGCGGTTGATGTAGGCCCCACTTGACACATAGGGCTTGGACGCGATCACGCCGCCATCGGCAAACTGGCTCATCCCGACCACATTCGGCGCCTCGACCCATTCGAAGGCGTCCACGTATACCCGCAGATACCAGTCGTGCACCTCGGACGGGTTCACCCCTGCCAGCAGCGCAAAATTGCCCGTCACCATCAGCCGCTGGATGTGATGGGCATATCCGTCTTCCCGCGTTTGCTGCACCGCCTTTGACAGGCAGTTCATCCGCGTCTCGCCGCCCCAGTACAGCCAGGGCAGGCCGCGCTGGTGGTTCAGCGCATTGCGCCGCGTATACTCCGGCCCTTCAAGGAAATAGATGCCCCGCACATATTCCCGCCAGCCGATGATCTGGCGGATGAACCCCTCGGCCGCGTTCAGCGGCGCATCACCGGCGCGATACGCCGCTTCCGCCGCCTGACACACCTCAAGCGGCGACAGCAGCCCGATGTTGAGATAGGGCGAGATCAGCGCATGATAGAGGAACCGGTGATCGTTCAGCATCGCATCCTGATAATCACCGAATTTCGGCAGGGCATGGCGGATGAAATGCGCCAGCGCCCGGCGGGCCTGCCCGGGATCGGTCGCAAAATGAAACGGGCGCAGGTCGCCAAAGGAATTGCCGAAACGCGCCTCGACCAGATCCAGCACCTCCTCGACCACAGCATCGGGCGTGAACTGCATTGGTCCGCCGGTGTCGATGCTGCCCGGCGCGGGCTTGCGATTGTCGTGATCGTAATTCCACTGTCCGCCCGTTGGCTGGTCACCGTCCATCAAAAGCCCGGTCTTGCGCCGCATGTCGCGATAGAAATACTCCATCCGCAAGGCGCGGCGCCCCTCGGCCCAATCCTCGAAGTCCCGTGTCGAGGCGATAAATCGCGTATCCTCAAGCTGCCTCACCTTCAAAGGCATCTCGTCCAGCAGCCCGATCAGCCGCCATTCCCCGGGCCGCGTGGCGATCACCTCGGTCGCGCCGGTCTCTTCGGCGCGGCGCAACAATTCACCGGGGATCGACCCTGCATTGGCAGGGTCGTCCAGTGCGCAATACCGCACCTGCCAGCCGTCCTCGCGCAGCGTGGCGGCGAATTTGCGCATCGCGGCAAAGATCAGCGCGATCTTCTTGGGGTGGTGCTGGACATAAGTGGCCTCATCCGCCACTTCGGCCATCACCACGACATCGCGACTCCGGTCCGCCTTGGCCAGCGCCGACAGATCCGGCGACAGCTGATCGCCCAGCACCAGAACAAGCCGCGTCACCAGGGCACCTCCCTGCCCTGCCAGTCCAGGAACCTGCCGGTATCCGCCGCCGTCAGCCCGTCGATCACCCGCAACAGGTTTTCCGCCGCCTCCTGTGCGGGCACCGTCGGATTGTGATTCGCATAATCGCGCGTGAACGCCGTTTTCACTGTCCCCGGATGCAGCGCGACCACCGCCAGTTCACGGTGCGACCGTCCCAGTTCGACCGATGCGCCATGCAGGATCTGGTTCAGCGCCGCCTTGGCGGTGCGATAGGAATACCACCCACCCAGCCGGTTGTCCCCGATGCTGCCCACCCGCGCCGACAGCGCCGCAAACACCGCAGGTCCGCGCCGCGGCAGCAGCCGCACGCAATGCTTCAGCACCAGCGCCGGGCCAATGGCGTTCAGCGCAAACTGGTCCGCCAAAGCCCGCGCATCCAGCGCCTTCAGCGACTTTTCCGGCGACGCGCCATCAATCACCAGCGCCCCCGTCGCCACAAAGACAAGATCGTATGGCCCCTTCAGCGCGCCGATCTGGTCGGCCACCGACGCCTCGTCCGTCACATCCAGTCCGTGCCGCGACCTAGACAGCCCCGTAACCTCGACCCCGCGCGCCCCAAGCACGTCGCAAAGCGCCGAACCAATTCCGCCGCTGCTTCCCAAGATCAAAGCCCGTTCCATTCCACCCCATCCAGCATAACACTTCGCGTGACCTAGCAGCCCGTCCGCCAGCTTCAACTCCCCCGTTCTCCGGGTCGCAAATATCCCGGGGAGTCCCGGACGCAGGTCCGGGACGGGGCAGAGCCCCGATTTTCCGGGTTCCCATTTCGGAAACGGCGACTATACTGCGCGACATGAAAGCGCAGCGCCATATCCCCACCCCCGACCGCACGCCCCGTGCGGATGCGGATTGCGTCGGACGCGTCGGCGCCGCGACCCTGCGTGGCCTGCTTCTCCTAATCCGCCTCTGAGCGTGCCGTAACGGCGCGACCGCTCAGAGGAGGCTGTTCCGCGCCGGACCACCAGGAGAAGAATAGAGAGAACCCAGACATGACCGACTCGACACATTCCCCCGCGAAAGACCGCGCGTCGCCAGAGGCGACCAAAGACCGCTCGCCAGAGGCGACCAAAGACCGCTCGCCAGAGGCGACCAAAGACCGTGTGGTGATCTTTGACACTACCCTGCGCGACGGCGAACAATCCCCCGGCGCCACCATGACCCACGACGAAAAACTCGAGATCGCCGAACTGCTCGACGATATGGGCGTCGACATCATCGAGGCGGGTTTTCCAATCGCCTCCGAAGGCGACTTCCGCGCGGTGTCCGAGATTGCCAGGCGCAGCAAACAGTCGGTGATCTGCGGGCTGGCCCGCGCGCAATATGGCGACATCGACCGCTGCTGGGAGTCGGTGAAACATGCCGCGCAGCCGCGCATCCACACCTTTATCGGCACCTCGCCGCTGCACCGTGCGATCCCGAACCTGACCATGGACGAAATGGCCGAGCGGATCGAACAGACCGTGACCCACGCCCGCAACCTGTGCGACAACGTGCAATGGTCGCCCATGGATGCGACACGCACCGAATGGGATTACCTGTGCCGCACGGTGGAAATCGCCATCAAGGCGGGCGCCACCACGATCAACATCCCCGACACCGTGGGATATACCGCGCCGGTGGAATCCGCCGATCTGATCCGCCGCCTGATCGAAACCGTGCCCGGCGCGGACGAGGTGATCTTTGCCACCCATTGCCACAACGATCTGGGCATGGCGACGGCCAACAGCCTTGCCGCCGTCGCAGGTGGCGCGCGCCAGATCGAATGCACCATCAACGGCCTGGGTGAACGCGCAGGCAATACCGCGCTCGAAGAGGTGGTGATGGCCCTGCGGGTGCGCGGCGACATCATGCCGTATGAAACCCGGATCGACACCAAAAAGCTCATGCACATTTCGCGCCGGGTCGCCACCGTGTCGGGCTTTGCCGTGCAGTTCAACAAGGCCATCGTGGGCAAGAACGCCTTTGCGCATGAAAGCGGCATCCATCAGGACGGGATGCTGAAAAACGCCGAGACGTTCGAGATCATGCGCCCAGAAGATGTCGGCCTGTCGGCCACCAACCTTGTCATGGGCAAACATTCGGGCCGTGCGGCCCTGCGCGACAAGCTGCGCCAGATGGGGGTCGAGGTCGGGGACAACCAGCTCAAGGATATCTTTGTGCGGTTCAAGGAATTGGCCGACCGCAAGAAAGAGGTTTATGACGACGACATCCTGGCGCTTGTCACCGCCACGACCGAAGGCGACGACCGGTTGCAGATCGTGAACCTGCGTGTGATCTGCGGCACCGGCGGCCCCGCCGAGGCACAGCTGGAAATGGAGATCGACGGCACCGAAGTGTCGGCCACCTGCACCGGTGACGGCCCCGTCGATGCCACGTTCAAGGCGGTGCGCGAATTGCACCCCAACACCGCGCGGCTGCAACTCTATCAGGTGAACGCCGTGACTGAGGGGACAGATGCGCAGGCAACAGTTTCCGTGCGGCTGGAAGAAGACGGCATGATTGCCACCGGCCAGTCGGCGGATACCGACACCGTGGTCGCGTCAGCCAAGGCCTATGTGAACGCGCTGAACCGGCTGCTGGTGCGGCGCGGGAAGGTGGGCAAGGATACCAAGGAAATCAGCTACAAGGATGCCGGCTGACCACAGCCGCGAGCGTCTGCCAGAACGTCAAGGCCCGCAGCGATCCGCTGCGGGCCTTTTCATTGATGCAGTCGGAGGATCAGGCCATCGTCGGCTCAAGCTCGACCGACCACAGCTCGACATCGGCGCTGTCCATCAGGCGCACGGTCATCACGCTGGTGTCGGCGGCGATATCGACCTTGCCAAAGAACTGCATCCCGTCGCTGGGCGGCAGATTGGCCTGACCTTCTTCGGGGTGTTTGGCGAACCGCACTTCGGGGCCAAAGGTGTTGTCATAGTCCGACGGGCCAAAGGTGCCTGCATGCAGCGGTCCGGACACAAACTCCCAGAACGGCTCGAACTCCTGAAACACCGCACGCTCTGGCGAATAGTGGTGCGCGGCGGTGTAATGCACATCCGCCGTCAGCCAGACCGTGTTGGTGATCTGCGCCGTCTTGATAAAGGACAGCACCGCCGCGATGTCCTGTTCGCGTCCCAGCACCGGGCCATCTCCGTTGGCGCCGTTTTCCATCGCCGACTCCCCGTCGCGCACCATCATCCCGATGGGCATGTCGCTGGCGATCACCTTCCAGGTGGCGTTGGAATTCACCATCTCGCGCTTGAGCCAGGCCAGTTGGTCCGCCCCCAGAAACGGCGTGCCGCCCTGTTCGGTGTTGGCGGTGTTGTCGCCGCGATAGCTGCGCATGTCGATCACGAAGATATCCAGCAGCGGGCCGTAGGACACCTTGCGATAGACGCGCATGGGTTCGGACAGCACTTGCCGCGTCGGCAACATCTCGTGAAACGCGCGCGACGCGCGGGCCGAAAGCGTCTGCATCGACTTGACCTGATAGCGGTCGTCGGCGGTCAGCATCTCATTGGGATACCAGTTGTTTGTGACCTCGTGGTCGTCCCACTGGGCGATGATCGGCACCGCGGCGTTGAAGGCGCGCACATTGGCGTCCATGTAATTGTACAGATGCTGGCCGCGGAATTCATCCAGAGTTTCGGCCACTTTCGATTTGGCCGGGGTCACGATGTTTTTCCACACCGTACCGTCCGCCAGTTCGACCTGTTCCTTGAGCGGGCCGTCGGCATAGACCGTGTCGCCGGAATGAAGGAAGAAATCTGGGCGGTGGTCCAGCATCGTGGCGTAGGTGGTCATGCCGCCGCGATCCTCGTCGATGCCCCAGCCTTGGCCAGCAGTATCGCCCGACCAGACAAAGCTGATGTCGCGGTTGCCCATGGGCGCGGTCCTGAACTGACCCAGAACCGGCTCGGACAGGGTGCTGTTGGCCAGATCGCTCATCGTGACGCGGTAAAAGATATCCTGATCGCTGGGCAGGCCGGTCAGGGCCAGCTTGCCTGTGAAATCGGTGGGCGTGCCCACGGCCAGGCCGGGCACGGCGCGGGCATCGGACATCGATTCGCTCGTGGCCCATTCGACCAGCATCTTTGCCTCGCGGTCGGCGCGGGCCCAGATCATGGCGCCGTCATGGGCAACGTCGCCGGACATGATGCCGTGGGTGATCATCGGGCGCGACTGCGCGCGCGACAGGGACGGAACGGCAAGGGCCGCGCCAAGGGCGGCTCCGCCCAGAAGGGTCTGACGGCGGGTAAAGGATATGCGTGGCATGGGACAGGCTCCGTGGTTACAGGATAACGCCCGCATCCTTGCCCCCGACTGTAACGTCGCGACCGCAGCCCCACGAAAGTTTCATGAAGGGTTCATGACGCCCCGACTTCTGGCACCGACTTCTGGTACCGACTTCTGGCCCGGACTACAGCCCCGTTTCCACCCCGCAGAACACCCAGTCAAACGGGCACAGGTGTCGCGGTCAGCCCGGACGCCTCATTCCCCCAGAGCGATCCCTTCGCGGCGCGGATCCGCACCGCCCTGCAATCCGTCCGGCCCCACCGAAATCGCATGCAGGCCGGAATTGAGCTCCGTTACCGACACCTCGTAGCCCAGCAACTCCAGATCCGGGCCCAACGTCTCCATCGGCGTACCGGCCTCAAGGTCGAAGGGGCCGAACCGGTTCACCCCATGCGGCGACGCCACCGCCTGCTGCACATCCATGCCCCAGTCGATCCAGGCGATGATCGCCTGCGTCACATAGCCGATGATCCGGCTGCCCCCGGGGCTACCCAGCACCAGCACCGGCGCGCCATCCTTGCGCACGATGGTCGGCGCCATGGACGACCGCGGCCGCTTGCCCGGCTCGACCCGGTTGGCCACCGGCACCCCGTCCACATGCGAACGGAACGAGAAATCCGTCAGTTCGTTGTTCAGCAGAAAGCCATGCACCATGAGCCGCGAGCCAAAGCCATTCTCGATCGTCGTGGTCATCGACAGCGCATTGCCGTAGCCATCCACAATCGAGATATGCGAGGTCGAGGGAAACTCGATGCTTTCGCCCGGGGCCCAGAGCATCGCATGCTCGAACTTGGGTGTGCCGGCGCTTACCTCCGGCAGCGCGTCGTCGCCGGTCAGAAGCAGCGCACGCTCGGCCAGATACTCCGGCGAAAGCAGCCCCTTGAGCGGCATGGGCACAAAATCGATATCCGCCATGTACCGTTCGCGGTCAGCAAAGGCCAGCCGCGACGCATCGCCGATCAGGCGCCAGGTTTCGGCGTCCGCAGCGCCGGGAATCTCGAAGGATTCCAGCATGCCCAGCGTCTGCCCCACTGTCAGCGCGCCCGACGATGGCGGACCCATGCCGCAGACCTCGTGCGCGCGGTACTCCACGCAGACGGCGGGACGCTCCTTGACCTTGTATATGGCCAGATCGACCGGCTCCATCACGCCGGGGTTGCCTTCGGCCCCCTTGACGCGCGCCACGATGTCCTGCGCGATATCCGAGGTATAAAAGACGTCCGCCCCATCCTGCGCGATCCGCCTGAGCACATCGGCATAAGGCTGATTGCTCAGCATGTCGCCGGCCGCCAGCGGCGCGCCGTTGGGCAGGAAATAGGCCGCGGTATCGGGAAACCGGCCCAGACGGCCGGCATCTCCGGCGATCAGTTCCGCCAGCCGGGGAGAGACGGCAAAGCCCTGTTCCGCCAGCGAAATCGCCGGGTCGAACAGCCCGCCCCAGGCCGCCTTGCCCCAGCGGTCATGCGCCGCCTGAAGCAGCGCGGGCGTGCCCGGCACACCCACAGACCGGCCCCCGACCACAGCGTCGAAAAAGCTCAGCGGCGCGCCCTCTTCGTCCAGGAACAGCCGTGGCGTGGCAGCCATCGGCGCGGTTTCGCGCCCGTCCAGCGTTGTGATCTCGCCCGTTGCGCCATCGTGCCAGACCAGGAACGCACCACCGCCCAGACCCGAGGACTGCGGCTCCACCAGTCCCAGCACCGCCTGCACCGCGATCATCGCATCCGCCGCCGTGCCACCCTGGCGCAGGACTTCGGCCCCCGCCTCGACCGCGTGCGGATTGGCGGCAACGACCATCCAGTCCTGCGCCATGACCGGAACACCGTCCGCCTTGGCGGCCATGGCGGCGGATACCGCGTCGGACATCGACTCGAATCCGGTACTGGTCGTGGCCTCTGGCGCAACGGCATCAGCGGCCTGCTGAGCTGCCATGGGTCCGGCAAGGACAACTGCAAGAAGGCCGCCAAGTCTAAGGTTCAGCATGATAATCAGCTCTCCAAAGTCCGCATACCGCGGTATCCTAACACGGCTTTTGCCATCCATCCGTCAAAATAATCACCCCTCGGCATTCCGAAACCGAAAAGGGACGCCGCCCGGCCGAGTCTGCGTGACACAATTTCGGACAGGCGGTGACCGGCGCGTGAAATGCACGCCATCCGGTGCCGCAGGCCGGGTCAGAGCATGGACGGAACGACCTGGTCCGGCGGGCGATGCCCGTCGGCAAAAGTCTTGACGTTCAAAAGCACCTTTTCGCCCATCTCGAGCCGCCCCTCCACGGTGGCAGACCCCATATGCGGCAGCAACACGACATTGGGCAGAGTCCGCAGATCCGGGTTCACATCGACGCCCTTTTCGTAGACATCCAGCCCCGCCCCCGCCAGTTCGCCCGCCTTGAGCATCCGCGCCAGGGCATTTACGTCAATAACCTCGCCGCGCGAGGTGTTAACGATCACCGCCGTCGGCTTCATCAGCTTCAGTCGGCGGGCGTTCAGCAGATGGAACGTCGACGGCGTGTGCGGACAGTTGACCGAAATCACGTCCATCCGCGCCATCATCTGATCCAGGCTTTCCCAGTATGTCGCCTCGATCGGGCCCTCGACATCGGGGCGCAGGCGGCGGCGGTTGTGATAGTGGATCTGCATGCCGAAGGCCCGCGCGCGCCGCGCCACGGCCAGTCCGATGCGTCCCATGCCAAGGATGCCCAGCCGTCGCCCCCCCAGCCGCCCGCCGAGGTGGGCGGTCGGGGCCCAGCCCTGCCATGTGCCGGACTGCATCACCGCGAGCCCTTCGGGGATTCGGCGCGTCACGGCCAGCATCAGGGCCATGGCCATGTCGGCGGTGTCCTCGGTCACTACACCGGGCGTGTTGGACACGAGGATGCCGCGCTGCCGGGCGGTGGCGACGTCGATGTGATCAACCCCGGCGCCGAAATTGGCGATCAGGCGCAGCTGTTCGCCCGCCTGTCCGATCATGCCGGCGTCCAGCGCATCCGTAACCGTGGGCACAAGAACATCTGCGCCCTGCATCGCCTGCGCCAGCTCGGCCCGGGTCATCGGCGTGTCGTCGCTGCGCAGGCGGGTGTCGAACAATTCGCTCAGACGGCTCTCGACCGCGTCGGGCAAGCGTCGCGTCACGACAACACTCAGACGTTTTGATGGCATGCCGTGCCTCCCCGTGCTTTCCCTGCCGACCTTTTGCGGTCACACTGCGTCATATCAGGACGGGTCACAAGAACCCCGCCGGAAAAACTCTGGGCAGGACGACAGAATGATTGGGACATTGAGGGGTTGGATCGCGGCGGCGGCTCTGGGCGCGGTCATTTCGGGGGCTGCGGTCGCCGTTCAGGCCGCCGAAGAGCGCGGCGCGGTGACGAACCTGCCGATACCGCGCTTTGTGTCGATGAAGGCGATCGAGGGCAACGTGCGGCGGGGTCCGTCGCTGACCCACCGCATCGACTGGGTCTACACCCGCCGCGACATGCCGCTCGAGGTGACGGCCGAATACGGGCACTGGCGCCGGGTGCGCGACCGCGACGGGGCCGGCGGCTGGGTGCATTATTCGCTGATCTCGGGCGTGCGCACGGTGCTGGTCGAAAAGGACATGCTCGATTTGCATGCGCGTCCCGTCGACTCGGCCCCGGTGACCGCCAAGCTGGCGCTGGGGGTGATCGCCCATCTGGGCGATTGCGAAAAGGAATGGTGCGAGCTGAGCGCGGGCGGCTATTCCGGCTGGGCGGTCAAGCGCGCGGTCTGGGGCGTGGATCCCGAAGAGCTACCCGACTAGGGCCTGTCGCGGTCAGCAGGTTTCAGGCTTTCGGGACGCAACACGCCCCGGGGCGTGTCCTTGCAAGCCCGGGTCAGAGTTTTATGACCGCGGTCATAGATCCGGCGCTGTGTCAGAGTTCAGGAGGCCCGGCAAAGGGGGTGCGCGGGACGACATCGGCCCGGGTCGGGCGGCAGAACAGCAACGAGATGCCGCCCAAGGCTGAACGAGCCGGTGTCGGCTTCAGGCTCCGGTAGCAGCGCGAAGCTGGTCGGCCGCACAGTCCCGCAGCCGCAACAGTGAATCGAGCACCAGCGCCGCAGGGTCGATATTGACCGCCCGACCGTGCCGCGCGCGGTCACCCGAGCTTTGGGCCAGCGCGGCCCAGACCCGGCCCGACGCCGGTGTGGGCGCCAGACGGGCCAGAACCCGCGCCTCGGACCGCGCGGCCTCGGTCTGGGGCGGCGCGCCGGTGACCCCGGTGCGGGCAAGCCGCGCAACCGCAACATCCAGCAGGGAAAACAGCAGGTCCAGCCGGTCCTCGCGGCCACGGGCCGCCACGCTTTCGGCCAGCGCGATGGCCCTTGGCCGGTCAAGATCAGGAAGGCTGTCCAGCAGCGCGATCAGATCGGCATAAAGCTTCAGCCCGTCGAGATTGAGCAGCCGCAGCGCCGCACCGACCGATCCGGCGGACAGCGCGGCAAGCGCGTCGGCATCCTGCGGTGCCACATGGGCGCCCGCCTGCGCAAGGGCTGTCGCCATGTCCGGCGCGCCCAGCGGCGACAGGCGCAGTTCCCGGCACCGCGAGCGGATCGTCGACAGCAACCCCGAAGGCTGGTGGCTGATCAGCAGCAGCACGGTGCGGGCGGGCGGTTCCTCGAGCAGCTTGAGCAGGGCGTTGGCTGCGTTCGGGTTCATCTCGTCGGCGCTGTCCACGATCACCACGCGCCGCCCGCCGTCGATGACGGAATGGGCAAAGAAGGATCTGAGGCCCCGGATCTCGTCGACGCGGATCACCGCCGAAAACCGGCCCTCGCGCTGCGCCTTGTCACGGTCGGCGTCGGTGGTGCCGGCACCGCCGCGCCGCAGCAGGAACAGACCCGGTTCGGACAGGGCCAGCGTGCGGTGCATCACCGGATGATCGCGCGGGATCGCCAGCGTTTCAGGCGGAGGCGGGGCGCCGAACAGGCCGCCGTCATCGCCGGCAATGGGCGTGGCCAGAAGAAAGCGGGCGATGCGCCAGGCCAGCGTCGCCTTGCCCAGCCCGCGCTGTCCGGTGATCAGCCAGCCGTGGTGCAGCCGCCCGGCGGCGAAGGCGGACAGAAACGCCTGCTCTGCGGCCCCCTGCCCGATCAGTTCGGGTGTTTCACGCGGGTGCGGGGCCCCTTCGACGCGGTCGGGTTCGGGCAGGATATCGTCGGTCATGACCGCTGCTCTGCCGCCGGGGAAAACGCCGGGGACAGCGCCGGGATCACGGTGGCCAGCACCTGGTCCGCAACGTCGCTTTCGGTGCGGTTGCCGTCGATCACGCGGATCCGCGCGGGAAATTCCTGCGCGAGCGCCAGAAACCCGGCGCGCATCCGGTCCTGCAAATCCTGGCCGAAATCCTCGAACCGTTCTTCGTGGGTGGCGCGCGCCCTCGCCCGTGCGAGTGCTGCGACAGGGTCCATGTCGACCAGAAGGGTCAGGTCCGGCTCCTGCCCGATCATCAGCGTGTGCAGCGTGTCCACCGCGCCGCGCAGGTCGCCGCGCGACAGGCCCTGATACATCCGCGTGCTGTCGGCAAAGCGGTCGCAGATCACGATCTGCCCCGCGGCAAGGGCCGGACGGATGGTGCGTTCAAGATGGTCGCGGCGCGCGGCGGTGAACAGCAGCAGTTCGGTTTCGGCCGACCAGCGGTCCGGGTCACCCTGAAGCACGAGCGCGCGTATTTCTTCCGCCCCGGGCGAACCGCCGGGTTCGCGCGTCAGCACCACCTCGTGACCCATGGCGCGCAGGGCCGTGGCAAGGCGGCGCGACTGGGTGGATTTGCCCGAGCCGTCGATCCCTTCGAAACTGACGAAAAGTCCTGTGGCTGTCACATCGTCTCCGCTGTGGCGGGGGTGTCGGCGGCCTGCCCGTCAGGCGCGGCGTTCACGCGGGCGGCCAGCGCCCTGCCCACGGTCAGCATGCGGTTGACAAAGCCCCCCCGCGCCACGGCGGTTTCGGCCACAAGCTGCACGCGATGTTCCGGCAGACCTTCGGGGCGGATGATGAGTTCGGCCAGTTGCGCGCCCTCGGCGATGGGCGCCTGCAACGGACCGGTATAGACCACCTCGGCCTCGAGCGGGGCACCGGTGAGCGTCGGCAGCAGGAGCCTCACATCTTCTTTCGTCACGAGGCCGACGCTGTCCTCTGCCCCGTTCCAGACCTGCGCCATGGCGACGGTCTTTCCGGCGGTGGTGATCTGCTTTTCTGCAAACTGCCGGAACGCCCAGTTGACCACCGCCTCGGCTTCTTCGGCGCGGGCGCGGGTTGTGTCCATCCCGGTCATCGAGAAGATGACCCGCCGTCCGTTCTGTTCTGCCGATCCGACAAGGCCGTAACCCGCCTCGGACGTGTGCCCGGTCTTGAGCCCGTCGGCGCCGATATCAAGACCCAGAAGCGGATTGCGGTTGGTCGAATTCTGCGGCGCACGGCCGTCGAATTCAAAGCGCTGTTCTGCGAAGATCTTGTAGAACTCCGGATAATCGCGGATGATATGACTGGAAAGCAGGGTGAGGTCGCGCATTGACATCACATGCCCCTCGGCGGGCCAGCCGTTGGAATTCTTGAACACCGAACTGGTCAGGCCCATCTGCTGCGCCCGTCGCGTCATCAGCTCGGCAAAGCCGCGTTCGGTGCCGTCCGGGCTCAGCGCCTCGGCAATCACGGCGCAGGCATCGTTGCCCGACAGGACGATGATGCCACGCAGTAGATCCTCGACCCGGACGCGGTCGGTGGTGTCAAGGAACATGGTCGAGCCGCCATAGGACATGGCGTGGCTGGACACCGGCAGGCGTTCATCGAGTTTCAGTCGGCCGTCCCTGATCGCCTCGAACGCCATGTAGAGCGTCATCAGCTTGGACATCGACGCGGGCGGCAGCGCCTCGTCCGCGTTCTTGGCCAGCAGCACGGTACCGGTGGACTGGTCCAGCACAAAGGCCGCGCGGGCGCTGGTGTCAAATGCCGATGCGGCGCTGGCCAGCAGTCCCGCAATGGCAAGCCCGCCAATGGCGGTGCGAAGGATCGGAATCATCACGGCATTTCCTCATGCTGATACTCGGTGCCTGAACCTACAGGCTTTCGCCCTCGGGTTGAACCTGCGGGCGATCACCTTTTGTCGCGCCGGTTCTGTAATGCCGGTCCTGTGATACCGGACTTGTGATACCCGTTCTGTGATACCCGTTCTGTGATACCGGTCCGCCAAAGTCGACCGGCCACCCGGCACGGCAACCATCAGCTGCCGACGGCATAGGCATCGTTAAAGCCCTTGTCCTTGATCTTCTGCAATATGGCATCAAGCTCGGACGCGTTCCGGGCCGGCCCGACAAGGACGCGCCAGAAGGTTTTGCCGCTGGAAGTCTGTTTCTTGACCATGGGCACCATCCCGGCCTGACGCATCGCCGTCGCCGTGTTGTTGGCGTTCTCCTCGACGCTGAAGATGCCGATCTGGATGAAGGGCTTTGCCGACCCCTGGGCATTGACACTTGCCTGAACGGGCGCAGGCGCGGCTGTCGGCGGCGCGACGGGCGCAACCTCTGCCGTCGCTTCCGGCGCCGGGGTTTCGGCAATCACCGGATCGAGCGAGCCTTCGGTCACGTCGGACGGCGCATCGAGCTGTGCGGCACCGGCCGCCGGGGGCGTCACGGCGGCCTCCGGTTCGGACGGTGCCTCTTCGCGCCGCAGGGCAACGACGTTGAGGTTCGCCGGCTGACCGGCCAGCATGCCCAGCGCCGCCGCAGCATCGGACGACACCTGGAGTTTCGGCCCGGGGGATTCCAGTTCGCGCCGGAACAGGGCGCCGATGACGAATTGCCCGTTCGCCTCGTTGCGCAGGATCACCCGCTCGGGCTCCTTCACGTCGGGATGCGCGACCCAGACGCCGCCCAGCGACGGACGCCCGTCCCAGAGACCGGCCTCGCTGGCCTGAAAGACCTCGGGCGCCTCTATGTCGCGCTCGACCAGTTGCGCCGACCGTGCCCCGCCGGTGTCCGCGCCCCTGTCGTTGGATTGCAGGAAGCCGGGCATCTTTGCGCCGTCACAGGCCCCTAAGGCCAGCAGCGCGACACCCAGTGCTGTGCCACGCAGCAGCCGCCCGCGAAACTGTGGTGAGATTGTTTCACCGCTCATCTTGTGCCCCTCAGCCTGTCATGCGCCACGCATCTGCGCCCTGTCGCCGGTTGTTCCGGTCTTTCATGCATCATGGTTCGGGACTCGATTACCCCACCCTGCGTGCGCGCAGCTTACGCGCTTGCCGATGACAAGAAAAGACCACAGCACGGCCAGCGCGGATTTTCCGCGCATCCGCTTCCAGAATCGCGCGAAGCGTTCTAAACGACCGCCACCGGAGGTTTGGCAGAGTGGTCGAATGCGGCGGTCTTGAAAACCGTTGGGCGTGAGAGCGTCCCCAGGGTTCGAATCCCTGAGCCTCCGCCAAAAAAGCCGACAATGATTCCCTTTAAGCCTCTGTGAATCAATAATAAATTCCTACTTACTTCGTGATGCACTCCAAATTTGCTGCACAAATCGCTGCGCAAAATTGATTGGCGAGACTCAGCGAACCGGATGGTCGGCAGTTGAAAAGCGTTCATGCGCGGCGCGTGATTCCGTTGGTCGGAGTGAGTCTTGCCGCCTTTCGAGAATGCCCGGACGGGTTCGCGCGCTATCGGACCAGTTCGGCGGGACTGTCAGCAACCGTGAACAAGTTCATGCGCGGCACCGGATTGATGGAGCCCCCGCAGCACAGCTTGTACGGATTGCGCCACGCCTTCGAAGATCGGATGCTTGCCGCAGGAAGTGGCCATCGGATTCGGCGTGATCTGTTCGGGCATCGTCTCAATCGTGAAAGGTATGGGAAGGGTGCAAGTCTTGGGCTGGAAGTCTGGAACATCTGGCTGATCTTATTCAAGCCGTTGCCATTTGAGCTGCACAGATAGCTCTGGCACGTTTGATCGGATCAGTCAGATCCACCGACTCTGCGGTTTTCACTTCGCGGTCGAGACGTTCGAAGATCGGCGCAAAAACCTCAATTTTTCTTAAAAGTCTGTCAAGGGCTGGTGTTCAACACAGAGTGGTCGCGAGTCATAGATGGATCAGTCCACGACCGGATCTTTCGCATCCGAAGACGCGAAAGATCTGCCAGATGTTACTTAAAGTATGCCGGATTATTGGCGTGTGTTTGATCGCATCCGTTCGTAATCGAAATTCTCGATGGTGTCGATTTGCTCCGTGTCGTAAGGCATGTTGTATCGTCCGGCATTCATGTCGGCCTGTTCTGCATAGGGATAGCCATAGTAGCCGCGACGTCCGTTCGCTCCGCCATCCATCACGACAGCGCCAAGTGCCCCGTCCTGGACGATGAGGTCCGCGACGTATCCGTAGCGGATGTTTTCCTGAAGATACGTGTAATCACCGATCAGGTCGGTCGCCTTGAACACCCCGGCACCGGCCGCAAGGTCGTCATCGACAGGCTGTGTCGCATCGGTACCGTCAGACGTGATCACCTCTTCATCGAACCAGCCGTCGCCGAACACGTCATAGTCATCGATGGTTTCTTCCGTGACCGGGATCCGAACCTGTCCGATCTCCCCATCCACAGTGACTTCGTCCCACGGAACCAGCACATGCGTGTCGCCGATATCCCAGAAGCCACCCACTTGAGCGATGATGCCGAGAACCTGACCGTCGTTGCTGAAGATGACGTTCTCGACATCTCCGATGTCGTCGCCGTTGGCGTCGATAATCTCGGTCCGGTCGAACATGTTTTCAACGCTCCAGCCTTCGGCGTAGAGCGGATCGTAGGACCAGGTTGTAAACACATCGACGTTATCCTGCGCCATCGCAGTCGAGGCCATCATGCCAAAGATTGCGGCAGAGGTTTTAACAATCGTGATCGTCTTCATGTCGATCTCCTTTGTTTGCTCTGGATTATAAAGGAAAAACCGGCGAGCCGCGTCAATGTTCCAGATCACCCCAGTTTCAGGCAAGATGCGCTTTCATTCCCACCCAAATCCGAAGATTCCCGGCGGGCGCAAACCGGGCCTGGCAGAGAAACGACTTGCTCAGCCGACGCCCTGTGCCGATCACCACCCCACGGCGAAGGCAATATGAGGAACGTAGCAAAACGCGTTTACGAGAGAACCATCATGACAGAGCACCTGAGACTGAAGCGTCGCCATTTCCTTGTCAGCGCCGGAGGAACCGCCCTGCTTGGGGCGACCGGCGCCTCGCTTCCGGTGACGCCCGTGTTCCTTCAAGACGCTGGAAGGTCGAGATCGAAGGGGTGGCCGAGCGCTATCCCGTCGTCAACAACGTCAAGTACATCAAGCGACTTGCCCTCCCTCGAGAAGCCAGCCGATCTCTGCCTTGGGGCGATTCTCCGCTTTCGACGACGTCTGCTGGCGTGAACTCTCTTGCATCGACGACCCTTCAGAATTGCGCCGCGAGGTCGGCCGCGAACCTCAGCGCGAGCGCGGCGGCGGAAGCCGCGGCGGCCTTGGCGGCCTGCCGGTTGAGTGTCGACGCGCGGTTGAAGGCGGTCACGATCCGATTGAGGTCGGCGTAGTTCAACTCCTCGAAACGCGAGATCCGGCGCAACCTGCTCTTCCCGGAAAGGTACCAGAACCAAGCTGCCGCTGCCGCGGTGACGAGGCCGAACGCGTCGAGAATCGTTGTCAGGAATGCCATGTCTCTACCCCTCGGATGTCAATGCCGGAACTGCACCGGCGATGCGGCCGCTTGCGGGGTCAATGCATTGCGTCGCGGGCCGGTTCCTCTTTCCGTGCGGCATGGAACAGCGCCATGACCTCAAGTGTGACCGCGTCCTCAAGCCCCTCGGCAAGATGCGTGGGACAGAAGAGGCTGACCGTGACCCGGGCCTTGCCGAGGTCGGTCGTCGAGAAGCGGATGCGGCTTTCGGGGTCGAGGATGTCGACACCGCTGCGCCGCTCGATCCCGGCGTTGGCGCGCGCGGCCTCTTCCCGGTGCGTGCCGTAGTGACGCTCGACGATGGCGACCAGATCGGACTCCCGGCCCGGCAGATCGACGTCGGCCTCTGTCGTGATGGCAAAGCTGTGAAAGGTGTAGTCGCGCACCACGGTCAGGTTGCGGATCGGGGAGGAGAAGAAGACGCTGTTCGGCACGACAGCCGTGCGGCCGGTATAGTGGAAGGAGTTCGACAGAAACTCCTGGATCGTGGTGGCGAGCAGCGTGTGGTCCACCACCTCGCCGCGGACGCCCGACACCTCGATCCAGTCGCCGACCGCGAAAGCCCGCGTCGAGGCGCGCATCAGCGAACCAGAGATGCAGAGGATCATCTCCTTTGTCGCGACGACGATGGCCACGGCGACAGCTGCGAGCGAGAGGGCGAAGGTCCGCAATTGTGGGGCCCAGATCAGAACCAGCCCAAGGAGCAGCAGGAAGAGGAAGACATTCCGGCTTGTAGCGATCCAGCGGCGCAGGACATGGGGCGGCAGGTCGCTCCTGATCCGGATGAGTCTTACCACGATTATTCGTGCAACCCAAAACACAAGGAAGAGGAGCACTGACGCAACGAGGTCGGGGGAGAACGCGCCGAGCACCGAATGCAGGGTCAAATTGGTCAAGTCCAGGGGCATTGAAACACCGTTGTTCCAGAGTGTAGGTGTCCAGGTGAGGTAGACTTAACACTCGTTTTCCGCAAGAAGTTCGAGGAGGAGAGCCACAGACAGGCTCCCCGTCCCTATTATCGAAGGCGATCTCGACCCATATGGAGGTCGATGAAAGTTGCGCGAGGAAACCCCCTGTTGCAACGTTCCCAACGCCGCCTTCGCTGCAGTGATGACATTCATGCAAGCGGGAACGTCGGCGTAGACCGCCACCTGAAGAGCGATCTCCAGAATCTGCTTGCGCGTCAAGCCCGTATTCGGCGCGGCGCGGATATCGAACTCCAGCTGGATGCGGTGCGGTCCCCATGACGGCCAGTATCGCCACAGTCAGCATCTCGGCGGTACGCAGATTGATCGCCCCGCGAGACAGGTCGGCGAAGGCAAACCCCAGCAGCAACTCTTCGGCGGCGGGCGACAAGGCGTCGAGTTTCGTCTGAACCCTTGCGGCTGCACCGGCCATCAGCACGAGCCCGTTCGCGGCCGGGTTCAGGCTTCTCCCGGAGACCCCCGGTGGCATCCGGGCCATCAATAAATGGCACTGGCTGCGAAGCAACCAACCGTGTATCCATATCATTCCCCGCAAGACCGTCCGACGATGTGCATCATGGGACGCCCAACAACAGAAAGTCGATAAGGCAGATGTCTGAAGCCGATCCGTTCTTCGGCTTGTCGCCGACACACCTTCTCATGGCAGTGGTGGGCGCGGCAGTATTCGTGTCCCACCTGCTTCCGCGCATCAATTTCATGCGCGCGGCTTCCTCATCCGCCGTTCTGATGATCCTCGGGCTGGTGACCTTCACGTTCATTCCCGGCATGCCGTCGGCGCTTGATCCGACGGTCTCACCCCGGATCTGGGAGATGATCAGCGAGTTCGTGGTGATCGTGGTGCTTTTCGCCACCGGGCTGCGGATCGACAACATCAGCAACTGGAGCCGATGGCGCCCGACTGTGCGTCTGCTTTTGATCGCGATGCCACTCACGATTGCCGCAGTCGCTCTGCTTGGTTGGGCGCTGGCAGGTATGACAGTTGCCGGAGCGGTCCTTTTGGGAGCTGTCCTGTCACCGACGGATCCGGTGCTTGCCGGAGACGTGCAAGTCGGTCCTCCGGGGGAGGGCGGCGAGCATCCGGTGCGCTTTACCCTGACGGCCGAAGCCGGGCTGAACGACGGGCTTGCCTTTCCGTTCGTCTATCTCGGGCTTATCATCGCGGCCCAGGGCGCCGATCCTTCGGCATGGCTGGTCGAGTGGATCGCGCGCGACGTCATTTACCGCATCGTGGTCGGTGCGGTGGTCGGGGCATTGGTCGGATGGATCCTGGGCAGGAGCCTCTTTTCCAGCTGGGGAAGCCACGCCATTGAAACCGGCGGGCCCGGCGTTCTGGCACTCGGTGCGGTCCTTCTTTGCTATGGCATTGTCGAACTGGCCGAAGGGTATGGATTCATCGGTGCGTTCACAGCGGGTCTCATGTGTCGGCGGGTCCAGGAAAAGCATAACTTTCACAAACGACTGCACGCCTTCAGCGAAGCGCTCGAACATGCGCTGACAGCAATCCTGCTGATCATGCTGGGCAGCATCCTACCTGCTCTATGGCACGTACTGGACTGGTGGCACACGTTGATCGGGTTCGGCCTGCTTCTGTTCATCCGGCCGCTGGTCGGTTGGCTGGCCTTGCTTGGAACCGGGATGACCTCGGGCGACCGATTGATTGTCGGGTTTTTCGGTGTGCGCGGAATTGGGTCCGTCTACTATGTGGGTTATGCGACCGGGCACATGGAATTCGTGAATGAGGATCAGCTCTGGGCCCTGGTGGCCTACACGATCTTTGCGTCCGCTCTCCTTCATGGCGCAACCAGTTTTCTCGTTGATCGATATGCTTCGCCCTGGAGCGCAGATCCCGCGCCTAGCACCGTCGGCGACAACCCGCACGAGGCCGGGAAAAGCTGACAGGAACAGCAGGAAGCCAGATCTTCCTTGCCTTCGTGTTCATTCAGTACCTCAGCCGGGCTGGGCCGGGTGTCGAACGATATACAGCCAGGAAAACGTGCGCGGAAAGAAGGATACTGGGCGAAATGTTCGGCACGCGACATGGCTGACCATGATCGACGCCTGGTGGCGGACCGATGCTAATCTTGGCGTGATCAGGTCAAACTCAACAGGACCATCAGAATCAGGCTAGCAATGCGCGCAAGATCAGCGTGAATGCTCGCGCCCCGATAGCGCCCAGCCGAGCGCCAAACTCCAACGACAGCCACAAGGTTATAGGGCACCGACAAGGCGTAGCCGAAGAGCAGCGCCGCCCATGGCTGATCGCGCGTGACAAGCGCCAGAAACAGGATGGTGGAGGGAATGTTGACGATCAAGCCAATGGTGACCGTCCACGTCCAGAATGCTTCGTTCAGTGGCAGCTCGCCCCTGCAAAAGGCTCTGAGTTTCATCATCAGGAGAACCTAGGTGCTAATGTGGATTTCCGCCAGACGCCTTTGCAGATCTTCTCAACGGCTTGGAAAGCTGTTCTCATCAGCCAGAGGCATTTTCAGGCAAAGCCAAGGCATAGAGCGTCGTGGATATCTCGACCACTGCAGAGCGGGTGTCCCTATCCGCGAGTGATAAAACAGCGCAACGGCAAGCGCGCTGCCGAGGATTCTGATAGTGTCCCACGGCATGGTGTAAGAACGCCGACCTTCGGAAAGGCCCAGGTTCTGATCAGGACGCCACAGCGGGCAACCTGACGTTGGGATTGTCGTTCACGCGGGCGAGAGT
>JAGXGV010000140.1 GCA_024636635.1 Puniceibacterium sp. | reverse complement strand
GTGCTGCGGCACCCAGCGGGCATTCATTCATCCGCACCCGCGCATCGGCAAAACGCGACGCATCCCGGCCCAGCATCTCGACATAGGCCATCATGTGATGGCCCCATGTCACGGGCTGTGCTGTCTGCAGATGGGTAAACCCTGGCATCACCCAATCCGCCCCCGCCTCGGCCTGCGTCAGAAAGGCGCGCTGCAGCGCCGTGATCCCCGCCATCGCCGCATCGATCTGATCGCGCACCCACAGCCGGAAATCCGTTGCCACCTGATCATTGCGCGAGCGTGCTGTGTGCAACCGCCCCGCAGGCGCGCCGATCACCTCTTTCAGCCGCGCCTCGACATTCATGTGGATGTCTTCCAGCGCCGTGGAAAAGGCGAACTGCCCCGTTTCAATCTCTGACAACACCGTGAGCAGGCCTTCCCGAATGGCCGCCGCATCGCTATCACTCAGGATACCGGTCGCGGCCAGCATCGCGGCATGGGCTCTCGACCCGGCAATATCCTGCGCCGCCATCCGCTGATCGTATCCGATCGAGGCATTGATCGCCTCCATGATCGCGTCCGGGCCCGCGGCGAAACGGCCACCCCACATCTGGTTCGAGGTTGTATCAGACATAAGCAAAGCCCTTCGGAGGCAAAATGAAACGGTTTCTTCACGCGCTCGTCTATACCGGCCTTGTGGTTCTTGCAAACCCGGCCCTTGCTGATCTGGACGCCGCCGCCGCGCTGCGCGAAGGCGACATGAAGAAGATGAACTTCCACGCCGAACCGCAGGCGGCCGGAACGTCGGAGTTCACGACTTTCGAGGGTGAGCCTCTGACGCTTGCGGACTATCAGGGCAAATGGGTGCTGGTGAATTTCTGGGCGACATGGTGCGCACCCTGCCGCAAGGAAATGCCCATGCTGGCAGAACTTCAGACGGAACTGGGCGGTGAAGAGTTCGAGGTCGTGACCATTGCCACCGGGCGCAACCCGCCCGCCGCCATGGAAAAGTTCTTTGAAGAGATCGGCGTCACCAACCTGCCGCTGCACCGCGATCCAAAATCGGCGCTGGCGCGCGAGATGTCGGTGCTGGGCTTGCCCATCACTCTGATCCTTGACCCCGAAGGCCAGGAGGTCGGCAGGCTTCAGGGCGATGCAGAGTGGAATTCCGACAGCGCAAAGGCGATGCTGCGGGCGCTGATCCCCAACAGCTGAGGCGGGACAGCCCCCTGCCCCACCTCCGGACCGCGTGCCCCCACGCGCCGTGCTGACGGATCAGACCGTCAGTATCCTGCCATTCACCACCATATCGGGATTTTGCGTGCTTTGTGGTGGCAACACAAAGATCGTGTCCCCGCTGAACGCATAACCGCTGACCGGATCGTCTGTCTGCGCCGACACCGGATGCCAGTGCCTGCGGCCTGATCGGCACAGGGCAATCCGCCGCCAGAGGCCCCGCGACGCGGGCATTACTTGCGCGCCGCCCGCGCCTGAAGCCAGCGAAAGACCAGCGGCGCCACCAGGATCACCATCGTGATGCGCACCACATGATGGCTGGCCACATAGGCGACCTCGGCATTCATGGCGAGCGCGACAAGGCTCATCGCGGCCAGACCGCCGGGGGAATAGGCCAGCAGCACCTGTTCGGTAGTCTGGCCGAACAGCTCGTGGAACAGCACGGCAAAGACCACGGTGACCGTCAGCATGATCAGGGTCGCCCCAAGGCTCAGCAGCAGCGCATGGCCGATGTCACGCGCCTTTGAACCGACAAAGCGGCAGCCGATGATCGTGCCCAGTATCAACTGCGCCACCAGCACGAGTTCCGACGGCGGCGGATTGCTGGCCAGACCCGCCAGATGCGCCACGGCGCTGACCAGCATCGGGCCGATCAGCGTCGGCGCAGGCAGACGCAACAGCGGTCCGAGGTAAAAGCCGACGACCCCGCAAGCCAGCAGAACGGCCAGATCGAGCGCGGGAATGTCCGAAAAGGCAACTCCGAACTGCGACCGGTCCCCCAGATCATAGCCTGCGACCAGACGGAACCAGACCGCGATCAGCGAGACGACAATCACGATGCGCGCCGCATGGGCCAAAGCGATCCTTGCGTCGTCACCGCCAAAATCGCGCCCGATCAGGATCATTTCATTCAGGCCACCGGGCATACCCGCGAAATAGGCGGTGACCGTGTCGAAACCTCCGAAACGGCGGTAGAACGGCACCACAAGCACGCAGGACACCGCCAGATAGAGGCCCAGAAAGGTAAAGGACAACACCCAGTCGCCTGCCTGCGATATCACCTCGGGTTTGAATCCCGCGCCCAGCATGACGCCGATCACGACGACCACATAGGGGCGCACCCGGATCGGCGGGCGTATGGGTGCGTTCAGGACCGCAGCGATGGTGTTCAGGATCATCGGCCCCAGCATCCAGGGCAGCGGCGCCCCCAGCCAGTTGAACAACAGGCCCCCTGCCAGGCCCAGCGCCAATGCTGTGGCGATATGGCCCCAAAGGGCGCGGCGCGTCAGCGTGCGAAGCTGGGTGTCCCTGTTTCTGGCAACTACCATGCGGGCAGAGCCGGTGATCCGTGCCGGGCCAAGCGGGCCATGCTCACCTCTTCTCTCGTTATGGCGTATGCGCACGCCCGCTGACCGTCTTCGGTCGGCAGGCGGCAAGTGTCAAGGCGCGGTCAGCGGCAATACGATCCGTTGCGGTGGCGGGCCGTGTCGAAATGGAAATGATCTTCGTGGAACCCGTCGGATCCCGGGCCCAGCACCGTGCCGAACGGACCGCAGGCCGCGCGGTGTAGTTTCTTGAGCAGGGGACCGTCCCTGCGTGAGTTCCAGCCGTCCAGAACGGTGATCTCTGTCCCGTCGCGCAGGCGTATGCCCGATATGTCGATGGCGCGGCCCTTGCCGTGTTCCGATATCTTCGCGCCGCGCTGGTTGTTGCGCCCCCGGCAGGCATAATGTGCCGCAACATTGATCTGCGCGACGCCACCGCCACGGGATCCGACCGCAGGGGCAAGCGCCGTGTCCACCCAGCGTTTGAGCGTCCTCGCGGTCACGCAGTCGATCGTCGCCTGCTGGCTCAGCGCGATGCCGTTCACCGACCGCAACCGGACCGCATCGTCGATGCCGCAGCCGCTGATCCGTCCAGGCACAAAACCGATGCGTTTGCCCTGAAGCCTGGGGTCGCCGCAGATTGCGCCGCGCGCCTCGTCCTGACGCTGGGCCATAGCCTTCCGCACGATCGCGCCGGGGCGCAAGGTCGGGCGCAGCGCCTTGCGGATCGCAAGCGACGAGGCCGCGGCAAAGGCGCGGACCTGTTCCAGTTCGGGCAGCAGTGCGCTGCGCTCTACCGGTTCCAACCCCTGCATCCGTGTCAGCAGCCGGTCCGCCAGCGCCGGTTCAGAGATTTCGGGCCGGACGGCTGGGCGGCTTTCTGCCGACAGGCGGGTCTGGGTGGCGTCGGTTTGCGCCTGGGTGACCGGCTCGGCACCGGATGTCATCCGGGCCACGGGCCGAAGAGAGGATGCAGGGGCCTGCGCGGCGACAGGTGAGGCAAGAGAGATGATCAGCAAGCTGTTGATAAGAAACCGCATTAGCGCTCCGTCTTGGCCCGCCCGAAATCCGGAGCGTCCGTGTCCTGTCCGGCTTCGATGATACCACGACGGATGGCGCGCGTGCGCGTAAAATAGGCGTGAAGGTGGTCGCCATCGCCGGTGCGGATGGCCCGCTGCAAGGCAAACAGCTCTTCGGTAAAGCGCCCGAGGATCTCAAGCGTGGCGTCCTTGTTGTTCAGGAACACGTCGCGCCACATGGTCGGATCAGAGGCCGCGATGCGGGTAAAGTCGCGGAAGCCGGCGGCGGAATACTTGATCACCTCGCTGTCGGTGACGCGGCGCAGGTCGTCGGCCACACCGACCATCGTGTAAGCGATCAGGTGCGGCGTGTGGCTGGTGACGGCCAGGACAAGGTCGTGATGGTCGGCATCCATCACTTCGACATTCGCGCCCAGCGCCTGCCAATAGCGGCTGAGCGTGCCGACCGCCTCGGGATCGGTTCCTTCGACCGGGACCAGCAGGCACCAGCGGTTGTCGAACAGGCTTGCAAAGCCGGATTCGGGGCCGGAGTGTTCCGTGCCGGCCAGCGGGTGCCCGGGCACGAAATGCACGCCCGCTGGCAGGTGCGGCGCGACCGCCTCGATCACCGTCTTCTTGACTGAACCCACATCCGTCACCGTGCAACCGGGCTTTAGATGCGGGCCGATTTCGCGGGCCACATCACCCATCGCACCCACCGGGACGCAAAGCACGACCAGATCGGCGTCCTTTACCGCGTCGGCCGCGCTGTCGCAGACCGTATCGCACAGGCCGATACGCCGCGCCGTGTCGCGGGTCGCGCCGGACCGGGCATAGCCGGTGACATGGCCCGCCACATTGCGCCGCTTCATCGCCCAGAACATCGACGACGCAATGAGGCCAAGCCCGATCAGGGCGACGCGGGGGTAAAGCGGACTGTTCCCGGTGCTCATCTCTGGCCTGCCTTGAACAGCCCGACGGCATGGGCCACCCGGCGGCACGAGGATTCGTCGCCCACCGTGATGCGCAGCGCGTTGGGCAGCTTGTAGCCCGCCACGCGCCGCACGATCAGGCCCTGGCTTTGCAGGTAGAGATCACAGGCCTCGGCCTCGTCCTGGCTGCCGAACCGGGCGAGCACAAAATTCGCGGTCGAGGTGTCGGATGCCACGCCATGTTCGGCCAGCGCCTCGGACAGCCAGGACCGCATCCGCGCGTTTTCTGCCCGGCACTTGTCGGCATAGGCCCGGTCGCGCACCGCCGCCTCGGCCGCGACCAGTGCGGTCGTGGACAGGTTGAACGGACCGCGGATGCGGTTCAGCACGTCAATGATCGCTTGCGGTCCATAGCCCCAGCCGACGCGCAGCCCGCCAAGACCGTAGAGTTTGGAAAAGGTGCGCGTCATGACGACATTGTCACGCGCCTGCGTCAGCTTGGCGCCGCCATCGTAGCCTTCGACATATTCGGCATAGGCGCCGTCGAGCACCAGAATGGCCTGCGGCGGGATGCCTTCGGCCAGCCGCTCGACCTCGGCCATGCCGATCATGGTGCCGGTAGGGTTGTTCGGGTTGGCGACAAAGACCAGTTTCGTCCGGTCCGAACAGCCGGCAAGAAAGGCATCGACATCGGTCACGCGTTCGCTTTCGGGAACTTCGACCGGGGTCGCACCGGCCGCCAGCGCGCTGATCCGGTACATGCCGAAACCGTGGACGGAATGAACCACCTCGTCGCCCGGCCCGGCATAACACTGGCACAGGAAATGGATGATCTCGTCACTTCCGACGCCGCAGATCATGCGTTCGGGGTTCAGCCCGTGTACCTCGGCAATCGCCTGTCGCAGGCTGGCATGGTCGGTGCTAGGATAGCGGTGCAGTTCATGCGCAGACCGGCGCACGGCCTCCATCGCGGCGGGGCTGGGGCCAAACGGATTCTCGTTCGAGCTGAGCTTGACGACGTTGGACACCCCGTCCACATGCGCGATCCCGCCCTGATACAGGGCAATGTCCATGATACCGGGCTGGGGCGTGATCTGTGTCATCTGCGGTCTCCTTGCCGTGATGTCTTTAGCGGGCAGGGTTGCCCAAGAAAAGCGGCAAGTTCACGCGGATGTTGCAACCCGCCCGGTCCCCGGCGTACGGCACAGGCCGTCCCGGTTGACGGTCAGCTTGCCAGCACGTTGCGGAACTGCCAGGGGTCGGAATCATCGATATCCTCGGGGAAGTGTTCCCACCGATCCTGAAGCGGCGTCCAGTCGGTGTAATGCGCCTCGACCGGGCCAAGATAGGGGCGCTGCACCTCAAGACATCGGGCGTGGTCCATTTCGTCCGTTTCGACGATTCCGGCCTGCGGGTTTTCCAGCGCCCAGACCATGCCGGCCAGCACGGCGGAACTGACCTGAAGGCCGGTGGCGTTCTGATAGGGTGCGAGGTCACGGGTTTCCGCGGTGGACAGGCGCGAACCGTACCAAAGCGCGTTCCTTTCGTGGCCGAACAACAGCACACCCAGTTCGTCGATGCCCTCGACAATTTCGTCCTCGGTCAGGATGTGGTGTTTGGTCTGCTGCCGTCCCGACCCGAACATCTCGTGCAGGGACAGCACCGCGTCGTCAGAGGGATGGTAGGCATAGTGGCAGGTCGGACGATACTCGGGCTGGGCCGCATCGCCGACAGTGTAGTAGTCCGAGATCGAAATCGCCTCGTTGTGGGTGACAAGATAGCCGAACTGCGGACCCGGCGTCGGGCACCAGGTATGGACACGGGTGATCGCGCCGGGGCGTTCAATCCAGATCCCGGCCTGACAGCCGGTGTCGTGGCTGTGGCCGTTGTCGGGAAACCAGGTTTCGTGTGTACCCCAGCCCAATTCGGCGGGCTGAAATCCCTCGGAAATGAAGCCCTCGACCGACCATGTGTTGACGAAGGTGCCGCGCGGACGCGGAACGCGCCGCGCCTGCGTATCACGTTCCGCGATGTGAACCCCCTTGACCCCGAGCGTCTGCATGAGCTTGGCCCAGCCCGTGCGATCCGTCGGCGCGGCAGCGTCCTTGCCAGTATCGCGGGCAAGGGTCAGCAACGCCTCCTTGACGAACCAGCTGACCATGCCGGGGTTGGCGCCGCAGCAGCTGACCGCGGTGGGCCCGCCGGGATTGGCGGCCGCCTCATCCCGCACTTTCTGGCGCAGGGCATAGTTGGTCCGTTCGGCATTGTTCTGCGTGTCGAAATAGAACCCCGCCCAGGGTTCGACCACCGTGTCGATATAAAGCACGCCCAGTTCGCGGCAGAATTTCATCAGGTCCAGCGACGAGGTGTCGACCGACAGATTGACGCAGAACCCGCGGCCCTCTGCAAACAGATCGCCCAGCACCTCGCGGTAATTGTCCCGGGTCAAGGCAGTCTGAATATGTTTCAGGCCATGCTGTTTGAGGAAATTGGCCTGCGCCTTGTCCGGTTCGATCACTGTCAGCTTGTCGGCATCAAAGTCGAAATGCCGTTGGATCAGCGGCCAGGTGCCTTTCCCGATCGAGCCGAAGCCGATCATCACGACAGGGCCGTCGATGCGACCGTAAACGGGAAAGTCCTGCGTCATCCGGATACCTCCTGAGCGTGTTCGGAAGACTACCTAACCCGTACAGCCACGAAGGGAAACGGCGAATACCCGGATAATGAACGCCTCTTTGCTTCAGACGATGCGGTCCTCGGTCTTGGGGTCAAAGATCACCGCCTTGTCCATGTTGATGGCCAGATCGGCGTTGTCACCGGCATGGACATGGGCATCCGCGCGCATCCGGCCAATCACGTCCTTGCCCGCCATCGTCGTCGTTACGAAGGTGTCGGAACCCGCGGGCTCGGTCACGTCGATTACGTTCTTCAGCGCGACAACCGTATTGGCGGATTTGTCCGCACCATCGGGATCAGTGATCGCCTCGGGCCGGATGCCAAGGACAACCTTCGTTCCATCACGCCCCTGAAGACGCGCCGCCGGGATCGGCAGCGGCAGGGTGACCGGCGCACCGTCGCCATCCGCAATCTCGACCGCCGCATCGTCACCGTCCAGGCGGATCACCGCGTCAAGCAGGTTCATCGAGGGCGAGCCCATGAAGGCGGCGACAAAGATATTGTTCGGCGTGTCGTAGATTTCCCGCGGCGTGCCCAGCTGCTGGATATAGCCGCCGTTCATCACCGCAATGCGCGTGGACAGGGTCATCGCCTCGATCTGGTCATGGGTCACGTAGACGATTGTCGTGCCAAGACGCTGGTGCAGTTTCTTGATCTCGGTGCGCATGTCGACGCGCAGCTTGGCGTCAAGGTTCGACAACGGTTCGTCGAACAGGAACACATCGGGGTCGCGGACAAGCGCACGACCCATGGCGACCCGCTGGCGCTGGCCCCCCGAAAGTTGCCCGGGCTTGCGGTCCAGCAGCGGCGTGATCTGGAGCATGTCGGCCACTTTCCCCAGTTTGGCGTCACGTTCTGCCTTGGGAACGCCATGCATTTCCAGACCAAAGGTGATGTTCTTGCCCACGGTCATGTTGGGGTAAAGCGCGTAGGACTGGAACACCATCGCGATGTTGCGCTGTGACGGGTGCACACCGTTCATCGGCTTGTCCTTGATGGCGATGGTGCCCGACGAAATCTCCTCGAGTCCCGCAATCATGTTCAGCAGCGTGGACTTGCCACAGCCCGAAGGCCCGACAAGCACCAGGAATTCGCCTTGCTGCACGTCGATGTCGACCCTGTGCAGCACCTCGACGGCGCCATAGCGTTTGGTGACGTTGTCGATCTTGAGAAAGCTCATGTGGGCAACCCTTCGGTTGGAAAGTGAATCAGGGTGCAGGCCATGTTCCTCACCCCTTGACCGAACCGGACATAAGCCCGCGCACGAAATACCGCCCCGCCACGATATAGACGAGCAGTGTGGGCAAAGCGGCGTAGATCGCACCGGCGAAATGGACGTTGTATTCCTTGACCCCCGTGGACGAGTTCACGAGGTTGTTCAGCGCCACGGTGATCGGCTGGCTGTCGAAATCCGCAAAACTGGCACCGAACAGGAAGTCGTTCCAGATGTTGGTGAACTGCCAGATGATGCAAACCACGGTAATCGGCCCCGACGACGGCATGAGGATGCGCCAGAAGATGCGAAAGAACCCCGCCCCGTCCATCATCGCGGCCCTGACCAGTTCCGTAGGGAACACGGCGTAGTAATTGCGGAAATACAGCGTCGAAAACCCGATGCCGTAGACGACGTGGACCAGAATCAAACCGGTGGTGGATCCGGCCAGCCCGGTCAGGCCCAGAACGCGCGCCATCGGGATCAGCACGATCTGAAACGGGATGAAGCAGGAAAACAACATGAGGCCAAAGAGGATGGTATCGCCCCTGAACCGCCATTTTGTCAGCACATAGCCGTTCAGCGCCCCCAGCACCGTGGAAATTGCCACCGCAGGCACGACCATCTTGATCGAATTCCAGAAATAGGGGCGCATGCCCGTAGGTTCGACGCCGATCTGCGCGGTGGACCAGGTAGACCGCCAGGCGTCCAACGTCCAGACCTGTGGCAGGGACATCATGTTGCCGCCCGTGATCTCGGACAGCGGCTTGAGCGAGTTGATGACCATGATGCCGAATGGCAGCAGGTAGAACAGCGCCATCAGCAGCAGGAACAGATAGATGAAGGCACGGCTGACCCGGCCTGTGCGCAAGGCGGTGTCCTGAGTTGCGACAGACATTATTTCTTCTCCCGCAATTCGGCATAAAGATAGGGCACCATGATCGCCGCGATGGTCATCAGCATGATCACCGCCGACGAGGCACCAATGCCCATCTGGTTGCGCGTGAAGGTGTAGGAATACATGAAGGTTGCGGGCAGTTCGGTCGCCCGCCCCGGCCCGCCGCCCGTAAGCGCTATGACCAGGTCATAGGATTTGACCGCAAGGTGGCTCAGGATGACAAAGGCCGACAGGAATGCGGGGCGCAACTGTGGCAGGATGATTCGGCGGTACATCTGGAAATTGCTTGCCCCGTCCATCTGCGCGGCCTTCAGGATTTCGTTGTCGATGCCGCGCAATCCGGCAAGGAACATCGCCATCACGAACCCGCTCGACTGCCAGACGGCGGCCAGCACCACGGTGTAGATCGCGTAATCGGAATTCTTGATCCAGCCGAACTGGAATGATTCCCACCCCCAAAGGTGCATGGTGTGTTCCAGCCCGATACCGGGGTCCAGCAGCCATTTCCACGCCGTCCCCGTCACGATGAAGCTTAGCGCCATGGGATAAAGGTAGATCGGGCGCAAAAGCCCCTCTCCGCGGATTTTCTGGTCGAGGAAGGTCGCCAGTGCCAGACCGATCAGGGTCGAGATGCCGATATAGAGGCTGGCAAAGATCGCCAGATTGGTGATCGAAGTGGTCCAGTGCGACAGACGGAAGAGTTTCGAGTAATTTTCGAACCCGACAAGGTTGTAACTTGGCAGGATGCGGCTGTCGGTGAAGGACAGGTACAGCGTGAAGATGATGAAGCCGTAAACGAACAGGAAGATCACCGCCACCGAGGGCGCGAGCACCAGTTTCGGGATGAAGTTCTGCAAACGGGTCCTGAGGTCCGCCTGCGCGGGTGCAGATGCCATGGCTCTGTCCTGTCTGTCAGGGGCTGTGATTTGGGGTCCGGCAATCTGCGCCGGACCCCGGGATCACGCTTACTGCGCGATCTCGATGGCGGTCACCAGTTCTTCGGTTGCCGTCTCACTGTCGAAGGAGCCGTTGAAGAAGGCCGTCACCACGTCATAGTAGGCGTTCTTGATCGATGCCGGAGCGCCGTGACCCTGGGCAAGCGAACCAAACAGCATGTCCGCTTCGGCAGCTTGCGCCAGATCGGCCATACCCTTCTTGCCGCAGGCGTCAAAGTCGGTGTCCGGCACGTCGGTGCGGGCGGGAACCGAGCCCTTGACCACGTTGAAGGCAGCCTGGAACGACGGCGACATGATCGCGGACGCCAGCGCGGCCTGTTCTTCGGACACGGTGCCGCCCTGGTCGAACATGGCGAACTGGTCGGCGTTGAACATCACCTGATCCTGTGTGCCGGGGAAGCGGAAGCACAGGAAATCCTCGTCCGGGACCTGGCCGGCCGCAACGAATTCGCCTTTGGCCCAGTCGCCCATGATCTGCATCCCGGCCTCGCCGTTGATGACCATCGCCGTTGCAAGGTTCCAGTCGCGGCCCGAAAAGTTGTCATCCACGTTTTCACGGATCACACCCAGACGGTCAAAAGCCTGCTTCATCGTGTCCGATCCCAGCGCCTCGGGATCAAGGTCGATCAGCGCCTTCTGGTAGAACTCGGGGCCGCCTGTCGCCATCACGACGGAATCAAACAGCGTCGCTTCCTGCCAGGGCTGACCGCCCTGCGCGATCGGGGTCACGCCTGCATCCTGGAGGGTCTGCATGGCGGCCTCGAACTCTTCCCAGGTGGTGGGGACCGAAATGTTATTATCGTCGAACAGCTTCTTGTTGGCCCAGACCCAGTTCACCGAATGGACGTTGACCGGGGCCGCGACCCACTGATCTTCGTATTTCGAGAAGCGCTGAAGCGCAGCGGGCACCACCGCATCCCAACCGCCTTCGCTGGCGACGTCGTTGAGGTTGGCAAGCGCGCCTTCCTTGGCCCAGTCCTGAATGTCGAATCCCAGCATCTGCACCGCGGTCGGGGCATTGCCAGATGTCACGCGCGCGCGCAGGACGGTCATCGCCGCCTCGCCGCCGCCGCCAGCCACCGGCATGTCCATCCAGCCGATATTCTGCGATTCCAGATCGCCCTTGAGCACGTTCAGCGCCGCCGCCTCGCCGCCCGAGGTCCACCAGTGCAGAACCTCGACATCCGCCGCAGCGGCCGTTGTCGCGGTCAGAGCCAGAACGGCCGCAGACAGCTTGAGTTGTTTGATGAGTGTCATGTTTATCCTCCCAGAATGGTACGACTGTTTCTCGTCCAGCCGTATTGTAACGTTTTAAATCCGGGGTGTGTCAACAGGTTTTTGCATCCTTGTTTTGTTTGCAGACGCAGAAAAATCGGGAAAATAGCGACACAAGTAAAAGTCATTGACAGGCCATGCAGGTTTGTAACGATATATATTCGTCAGATGGCTTTGATCTGACCCTACGGAATGGTCCCAAGCGTGAACAACGAACCGCCTTCGAACGGATCGACCGGCAAGCCGACGCTGAAGACCGTCGCGCAGGCGACGGGATTTGCAGTCACGACGGTCTCGCGCGCCCTGGCGAATGATCCCAAGATTGCACAGAAGACACGGGACACGGTGTCCAGGGCCGCGAAATCGCTGGGATATGTACCGGACCGTGCGGCGCAGAGGCTGCGAACCGGACGCACCAAGGTGATCTCGCTTCTGATCAACCCCGGGCACGAATACCTCGGTTTTACCCATGTTCTGCTGAACGGGATAACGGCGGCGCTGCGGGGCACCGGCTATTCGGTCACGATCACTCCGGATTTCATCGATTCGGACCGGGTGTCGGTGATCCAGAACATCCTGCGCAACAACCTTGCCGACGGCATCATCCTGTCGCGCACCGAATGTTTCGACCTTCGCGTGCGACTGTTGCTTGAACAGGATTTCCCCTTTGTCAGCCACGGGCGCACTGAATTCACGACCCCACACGCCTATGTTGATTTCGACAACGAATCCTTTGCCCGCCAGGCGGTCCGCTGGCTGCACAAGGCCGGGCGCAAGCGGCTGATGATCGTCCTGCCACAGGCGCAGTTCACCTTTTCCCAGCACCTGCGGTTCGGCTTCTTGTCCGAAGTGCGCGAGGCCGGGATCGAACATATCATCCCCGAGGACCTGACCATCGACACCCCCCCCGGCGAGCTTGCGCAAAAGCTGGCCGACATCCTGCGTTCGGACGCGCCGCCTGATGGGATCGTTTGCGTCGGCGAGGTCATGGCCCTCGCGGCGCTGGCCGCGATCGACGACGTTGGCCTTGTCGCGGGTGACCATGTGGACATGCTTATCAAGCAGGCCTCGCCGGTGTTCGACCTGATGCGGCCCAAGTTCCGGTCGATCTTTGAGGATGTGGAGAAGACCGGCCAGGCGATGGGCGAGATGCTTCTGCGCCGCATTGACGGCGAACCACCCGAAACGCTGCAACGGATCATCGGGCCAGTGGACGGACCGCATCTGCGGGACTGAGGGTCAGACCACCACTTCGAACGGTTTCTGCACGCCCACGTCGAACACGCGCTTATAACGGTCGATCTGATCCTGGGGGCCCATCGCCTTGTTCGGGTTGTCCGACAGTTTGACCGTGGGCCGCCCGTTGGCCGACACCGCCTTACACACCACGCTGAACGGAGCAAGGCCGTCATCCGCCGTGAGGCCGCGGAAATCGTTGGTCAGAAGCGTGCCCCAGCCAAAGCTTACCCGGACCCGGCCCAGAAACTGCTTGTGCAGTTCGACAATCTTGGCTTCGTCCAACCCGTCGGAAAAGATCACCAGCTTTGTACGCGGATCCTCGCCACGCTCCTGCCACCAGCGGATCGCGGTTTCGGCACCTGTGGCGGGATCGCCGCTGTCGATGCGGATGCCGGTCCAGCCGGCCAGCCAGTCAGGCGCGTTGCGCAGGAACCCGTTGGTGCCGTAGGTGTCGGGCAGGATGATCCGCAGGTTGCCGTCGTGTTCCTCGTGCCAGTCGGCCAGCACGTCATAGGGCGCGCTGGCCAGCGCGGCGTCATCGGGCGCAAGCGCGGCATAGACCATGGGCAGTTCGTGGGCATTGGTGCCGATCGCCTGAAGATCGCGGTTCTTGGCGATAAGGCAATTCGATGTCCCGGTGAAGCTCTCTCCCAGTCCCTCCTGCATCGCCTGCACGCACCAGTCCTGCCAGAGAAAGGAATGCCGCCGCCGGGTGCCAAAATCGGCGATCCGCAAATCGGGCACCGTGCGCAGGTGTTCGACCTTTTCCCAAAGCTTCGTCATGGCCCGGGCATAAAGCACCTGAAGCTCGAACCGGCCCATGGTGTTCAGCACCGCCCGTCCGCGCAATTCCATCAGCACTGCAAGCGCCGGGATTTCCCACAGCATCACCTCGGGCCAACTGCCCTCGAACGTCAGTTCGTACTGATCACCGACACGTTCCAGGTGATAGGGCGGCAGCCGCAGATTTTCGAACCAGTCCATGAAATCCGGGCGGAACATCTGGCGCTTGCCATAGAATGTATTGCCTCGCATCCATGTCGACTCCCCCCGCCGCAGGGACAGCGACCGGATGTGGTCAAGCTGTTCGCGCAGTTCGCCTTCGTCGATAAGATCCGCCAGCGGGATATGGGTCGACCGGTTGATAAGGCTGAAACGGACCTGCGTATCACGCTTGTTTCGAAAGACCGACTGACACATCAGAAGCTTGTAAAAGTCGTTGTCGATCAGCGACCGGACAATCGGGTCGATCTTCCACTTGTGGTTCCAGACGCGGGTTGCGATGTCCAATTCGGTGCCTCACTTGCTTTGTCTTCTCGTGATACGCGAAGCGGCGGGGACGTTCCAAGCGATTTGTGCGCGCCCCGGCCACGCATGAGCGCCGCCAGTAGATCGGCCTTGCCGATAGGTTTCGACAGGAAATCGTTCATCCCGGCGGCCAGGCAGGCCGACCGATCCGAGACAAAGACATTGGCAGTCAGCGCAATGATATGCGGCTGCGGCCCGTCGCGGTTCCGGATCTGGACCGTCGCCGCAATGCCGTCCAGTTCCGGCATCGACACGTCCATCAGCACGATGTCGGGCGCGTGCTGACGCACCATGTCCAGCGCCTCGTTTCCATTGCCCGCAAACCAAAGCGTCACATCCAGATCCGACAGATACCGGGCGATCAGCAGGCTGTTGGTGCGGTTGTCCTCGGCGACAAGGATTCGTGCACCCGTCAGATCCGGCATGAGGGCGGGCGCGCCCTCTGTCGGCTGCGTCTGCGGCGCGTCCTGCTTGACGCCCGCGCAAAAAGTGAACTCAAAGACCGAACCCGGCCCTTCCCGGGGGGCCAGCACCAGATCGCCGCCCATGCGCCGGGCTAGTTGTCGCGATATGGTCAGGCCCAGCCCCGTCCCGCCGAATTTTCGCGTGGTGGCAACATCCGCCTGTTCGAACTGGTCGAAGATACGGTCCTCCTGGGCTGCGGTAACACCGATACCCGTGTCTTTTACCTGGATGCAGACGGCATGCGCCTGTCCCCTGCGCTCGACTGACACGCGCAGGGTCACGCCGCCGACTTCGGTGAACTTGATCGCATTGCCCAGAAGGTTCAGCAGCACCTGACGCACGCGACCCTCGTCACCCAACACGGTTTCGGGCATCGCGACGTCGTGGCAGATATCAAGATAAAGACCTTTTTCGTGGGCGGTTCCCCGCAGCAGATCCGCGGACATCCGGATGCAACGGCCAAGGTTGAACGGTTCTTCCACTGTCGCCATCTTGCCCGCGTCCAGCTTGGAATAGTCCAGAATGTCGTTGATGATCCTCAGCAGCGCCTCGCCCGAAGAGTTGATCGCGCCGACATATTCGCGCTGCTGCGGCCCAAGCGGTGTTTGCGACAGAAGGTCGGCCATGCCGACAATGCCATTCATCGGCGTGCGGATCTCATGACTCATGGTGACCAGAAACGCCGCCTTGGCCCGCGCGCCGTCCTCGGCGCGTAATGTGGCCCGTGTCAGTTCCTCGGCATGGGCCCGGGCAGAGGTGATGTCCCGCTCGATTGCGATGGCCATTTCCGTGCGTCCCTCATCGTCACAGATCGGAACAAGGTTCGTGTCCACCCAGATCCTCCGTCCGTCCTTGGTATAGTTCAGGATTTCCGACCGGAGCGCATGCCCTTCGCGAACGGCACGAGCAATGGCGTCAACGGTATTCCGACTGGTTTCGGGACCGTTCAACAGTGCCGCAATTTCCTGTCCCTCAGCCTCTGTAAGATTGTTGCCTGTCAGCTTCTCGAATGCCTCGTTGACCCAGACGATGCGGCCAATTTTATCCGTCATGACCACGCTGTCGTTGGCATGCCTCGCGACAAGATCAAGCTGTCGCGCCTCGCGCTGAGTGTCGTGCAGGTCCTGATTGCTCTGCGCCAACGCCCGCGCCCCAAGCAGCAGTTCCCGGCGCGACCGCACATGGTTGCGCTGGGAACCGACGACCATCTGCAAGAAGATCCGCACATTGTAAGCCACCAGCAGCACGGCCATGATCTCGTAGCCATGCCATGTTTCAAGCCGACCCGCCAGCGCCACATCCGCCCCCAGATACCCTGTGCCCGTCGCCATGTAGATCGCCAGCCGCGCTTTGGCCGCCGACGGATGATAGGGCAGGACAACGCCCGCGTTCATGGCGGCGCCGGTCAGAAAGGCGAAGGCAAAGAAGTCCGCTTCGCCCACCACCCCATTTCCAAGGGTCAGAAAGATGCAGCCCGCGATGGTCAGAGCCTGAAAACCGGCGGACAGGGTGGTGATCGCCCGGATGCGGCCAGGGCTGTGCCCCTGCCGCTGCCAGCGGGGCACCATTCTCAGCGTCGCGCAATCGACGCCTTCACCCAGCAAGGCCAACCCTGCCGCGACCAACCCCACCACGGCGGTCTCCATCAGCGCCAGCGACAGCGCCCCGATCAGCGTCAGCGACTGGCGTGCCCAGAAATATCCGATGCGACCGCGGGCATAGCGCGCAAGCAATCCTGCCGGAGTCTGGCGCAGCTCGAAAGCAGCCAACTGAGCCTCGGAACTGGAAAGGGTCTGCACCATAAAAGGCATGTCCACCAAACTGTTTCGTCAGGTGTAGCGCCAGTCCAGTTAACAAAGCGGCAAGAAGGATCGTATCCCGAACGCCCCGCTCAGCGCAGCATGACACCGGCCGCCTGCATGGCATTGCCCGCCGCACCGACCGAACCGTCAAGGTCGATTCCCCGGGTGGCGCCGCCAACGACCGTGACTGCATAACCCAGCCGTGCCGCGTCCAGCGCCGAATAGAAGACGCAGAAATCGTACGCAAGCCCGACGAGAGTCAGTGTTCCGATCCCGCGCGTGCGCAGATAACCGTCAAGCCCGGTTGGCGTCGCATGGTCGTTCTCGAAAAAGGCGGAATAGCTGTCGATGCTGCGCCTGTACCCCTTGCGCAGGATCAGATCGGCTGGATCGAGGTTCAGGCCGGGGTGAAAAGCGGCGCCATGGGTGCCCTGGATGCAGTGGTCGGGCCAGAGCACCTGCGTCCCATAGCGCATCTCTACCGTCGCCATCTGCGCCTTGCCCGGATGCTCGCTGGCAAAGGACGAATGCCCGGCCGGGTGCCAGTCCTGTGTCAGGATCACCGAATCAAACTCGGACATCATGGCGTTGATGGGCGCTACGACCGCGTCTCCCTCGGGTACGGCCAAGGCGCCGCCGGGGCAGAAATCGTTCTGGACATCGATCACGATCAGGGCGGACATGGCAAAACTCCCGGTATATGTCCCGTGCAGACTAGGACGCCAGCGTCGCAGCCTCAAGATCGCGGGAACCGGCTCTCTTGATCTGTTGGCGCGTCGGGCGTACATCGCCGCCATGTTCACCGTTGCCGCGCTCTACCATTTCACCCGCCTGCCCGACCCCGATGCCTACCGGGTCGCGCTGCACGACGCCTGCCTGCGCAACGGCGTGACCGGAACGCTGTTGCTCGCGCCCGAAGGCATCAACGGAACCATCGCCGGACCGGACGCCGGGATCGCCACCATCCTCGATATGATCCGCGCCCTGCCCGGTTGCGCCGAACTGGACTGGAAACGCTCTACGGCCACCCGGCGTCCCTTTGTCCGCATGAAAGTACGGCTGAAAAAGGAAATCGTGACCATGGGCCAGCCGGACGTCGATCCGCGCGCCCGCACCGGCCACTATGTCGATCCCTCCGACTGGAACGCGCTGATCTCGGCCCCGGATGTGGCGGTCATCGACACCCGCAACGATTACGAGGTCGCCATCGGCAGCTTTGACGGCGCGGTGGACCCGCAGACCGCCAGCTTTCGCGACTTCCCTGCCTGGTGGGACGCCAACAGGGACCGTTTTCACAACAAGCGGATCGCCATGTTCTGCACTGGCGGCATCCGCTGCGAAAAATCCACCAACTACCTGCTGGGCCAGGGCGTGGAAGAGGTCTACCACCTCAAGGGTGGCATCCTGAAGTATCTCGAAGAGGTTCCCGAGGCACAAAGCAGATGGCACGGTGACTGCTTCGTCTTCGACGGACGTGTCTCGGTCGGCCACGGCCTGACCGAAGGTCCGCACGATCTCTGCCATGCCTGCCGCCGCCCGATCCTGCCCGGCGACCGTGCGCGGCCCGAATACGAGGAAGGCGTTGCCTGCCACCTCTGCTCCGGCCAAACCAGCCCGAACGACAAGGCCCGGTTCCGCGAACGCCAGAAACAGATCGCGCTCGCCCGGGCCCGTGGCGAACGCCACCTGCACCAGGACATCCCCGGCGATCCCTGAAACGCAATCCCGCCAGACCCGCTTCTTCTTTTTCCAAATACCCCGGGGGAGTCCGCAGGACGGGGGCAGCGCCCCCCTGCAAGTTCTCAGACGGGAACGGCCTGCATGCGCTGTCCGCGACGGCCGCGCAACAGGATGATCAGCATGATCCCGAGGTTCAGACCGTTCCAGATGATGCCGTTCAGGAAGGCCCACTGATAGCTGCCGGTCACATCATAGATCCAGCCCGACATCCAGCCGCCCAGCGCCATGCCGAGGATCGTCATCATCAGCACGAACCCGACCCGTGCGCCTGCTTCGCGCGCGGGCAGGTATTCCCGCACGATCACGGCATAGCTCGGCACGATTCCGCCCTGGCTCAGCCCAAAGACCAGGCTGACCAGGTACAGCGACACGAGCCCCCCCGCAGGCAAATAGAGGAACAGCGCAAGGCATTGCAGGGCCGAGCCGATCAGCAACGTGCGCACGCCCCCCAGCCGGTCGGCCAGCAGACCTGACAGCAGGCGCGACACCACTCCGCCCAGCAGCATCAGCGACAGCATCTCGGCCCCAACCGCCGGGCCGAACCCCATGTCGACGCACAGCGCCACGATATGCACCTGCGGCATCGACATGGCGACGCAGCAGCCAATCCCGGCCAGCCCCAGCATCCATTGCAACTGGCGCGGTGTGAACCCTGTTGCCATCGCCCGCGACGCCGATTTCGCCTCGGCCTGGGCGGTGGCCTCGACCGGCAGCCGACGCCGCAGCAACTGCGCCAGCGGCAGGACAATCACCAGGGTCAGCACCGCAAGCACCATGTAGATCCAGCGCCATCCCGCATCTGCCGCCAGCCAGCCCAGCAGCACCGGCCAGATGGCGCCCGAAAGATAGTTCCCCGACGCCGCGACCGCCACTGCAATGCCCCGCCTGCGGTCGAACCATTGCGAGATGTCGGCGATCAGCGGCCCGAAACAGGATGCCGTGCCGAACCCCACGACAAGCTGCACGAGGCTCAGCACCATGATGGTCGGGCTGAGCGCGGCCAGCGCGTAGCCGATCGCGATCAGCACCGCCGCGCCCGACAGCGCCGTGGTCATGCCCCATCGGTCGACCGCGCGGCCAATCACCATGTTACCCAGCGCGAAACCGATCATCGTCGTGGCATAGGGCAGCGACGCCTCGGCCCGCCCGGCGCCGAATTCGGCCCCGACCTCGGGCATGATGACGATGATCGCCCACATGCCGACATTGCCCATCACGGCGATCAGCAGCGTAATACCCAGCCGCATCCAGGAATAGCGGCTGTCAAAGGGCGATGTGTCGGGATGGGGATGTGCAGGGCTCATGCGCCGCACCCTATGCCGCTTTGCGCGCAGCGGTATAGCCAGAAACCGCCACTGACAGTGCCAGATTCCGCACAGCTTTGGAAAGCCGCCGCTGCCCGCCGGATTTCCGTCACACGCTGGGTGATACAGCCGCCGCCGCCCCACAGCGTCCTCGGTGGCCCGCTCCGATCAGCCCACATTTGACACGACCGCCTAACCGGTCAGAGTGGTGCCGAACCGCAGGAGCATCCCATGATCCCCCCCGATCCGATCCAGAGCCACACGTTGCGCGATGGCGATGTTGCCATCACCGTCCTGTCCATCGGTTGCGTGGTGCAGCACTGGCACGTGGCGGGTGTTCCCGTCACGCTGGGCTATGCCGATCCGGATGCCTACCGCACCAATCCAGTCGCCATGGGCGCGCTCTGCGGCCGCGTCGTCAACCGCATCCGCAATGCCGAATTCACGTTGGACGGTCAGAACTGGCTGCTGGATGCCAATGCGGACAATCATCACATCCATGGCGGCACGAATGGTTTCGGCCTGTCGCACTGGTCCCTCACCCCTATCGGGGACCGCGCCGTCACGCTGCGCCTGCATTCGCCGCATCTCGACCAAGGCTATCCCGGCGCTGTGGATGCCGAAGTGCGCATGACCCTGGACGGCCACCGCCTGAGCTATGACATGACCGTCCGAACCGACCGGGCAACGCCGATAAATCTGGCGCAACACCTCTATTTCAACCTCATGGGGGCTGGCGACATCCTGAACCACAGTCTGCAACTTGCCGCGTCGCGGTACACCCCCAACGGCCCCGACCTCATGCCCACCGGGGAAATCGCCGACGTGGCCGGCACGCGTCACGATTTCCGCACACCCCACCTGCTGGCCGGGGCTGACCCCGACCGCATCGGCTGGGACGGCAACCTGGTGCTCGACCGCACTGACGGCCCTCAGGCCGAGGTGACCGCCCCCAACGGCCTGCGCCTGCGGATGTGGACCGACCAGCGGGGCCTCCAGCTTTACACCTCCAACACCCTGGGTCCACACGCCGACCCCAACGACAGCGCCGCGCATGCGCCCTTTGCCGGCCTCTGCCTCGAGGCGCAGAACCTGCCGGGCGCACTCAGCCATCCGCACTTTGGCTCGATCCTCTGCACTCCGGATCACCCGTACCGGCAGCGCCTGAGCATAGAGATCGCGCCGTGAACCCCGCCGGATCTTCCAAGCACGCGCCCGCGCCCCTATAGTTGCGGCATGACTGATACATCCCCCCTGACCCTGGATCACATCCGGGCCGCCGCCGAAACGCTCCTTGGCATTGCGGATGCCACGCCGCTGGTCCCGTCCCCCTATCTTGGGTCGCGGTTCGGCCATCCCTTCTGGCTCAAGCTCGAGAACATGCAGCCCATCGGCGCGTTCAAGCTGCGAGGCGCGCTGAACGCCGTTGCCAACCTGCCCGTCGGCACACGGGGCGTCACTTGCTGTTCCACCGGCAACCACGGGCGTGGCGTGGCCTATGCCGCCGCCGAAAAGGGTATCCGCGCCGTGGTCTGCATGTCCGAACTGGTGCCGCAGGCAAAGGTTGACGGCATCCGCGCCCTTGGTGCCGAGGTGCGCATCGTCGGACGTTCACAGGACGACGCCTTTGCCGAAAGCCGCCGACTGGTGGAACAGGAGGGGCTGGCCGAAATCTCGCCCTTCGACGATCCTTTCGTGATCGCAGGGCAGGGCACGATCGGGCTCGAAATCCTCGAAAGCCGCGCCGAGATCGAAACCCTGCTGGTCCCCCTGTCGGGCGGCGGGCTTGCGGCAGGGGTCGCTCTGGCGGCGAAGGCACTGAAACCCTCGGTCAGGGTCATCGGGATCAGCATGGACCGGGGAGCGGCGATGTATGAGTCCCTGCGCGCGGGCCACCCCGTCGAGGTCGAGGAATATGCCAGCCTCGCGGATTCGCTGGGCGGCGGCATCGGCATCGACAACCGGCTGAGCTATGCCATGTGCCGCGACCTGCTCGACGATGTGGTTCTGGTCACCGAAGAGCAGATCTACCGCGCCATGCAGACGCTCTATTATGAGGACCGCATCGTGGCCGAAGGCGGCTGCGTCGTCGGCATCGCAGCCCTTCAGGCCGGGAAACTGGAATTGACTGGCCCGACCGCAACCATCATCACCGGACGCAATCTCGACATGTCGGTGTTCACGCGGATCGTGACCGGGCAGGACGTGGTGCTGGGCGACACGACCATCAAGGGGATGCCTTATGGCGCATGACATCCGCATCCTGACCGAAAACGAACTGCGCGACATGGTACCTCTGGATCTGGCACTGATCGACGTGGTCGAAGCGGCCTTTGTCGCGCTGGCGGGGGGCGGGGTGATCATGCCCCCGATCCTGTCGATGGACCTTGCGGCGGTTCACGGCGAAGTCGATGTAAAGACCGCCTATATCCCCGGGCTGGACAGCTTCGCGCTGAAGGTCAGCACTGGATTCTTTGACAATGCCGCGCGGGGCCTGCCCAGCCTTGGCGGGCTGATGACGGTGTTTTCCGCCACCACCGGCCAGGTGCAGGCCGTCCTGCTGGACAATGGCTTTCTTACCGACATGCGCACGGCGGCGGCCGGCGCAGTGGCGGCCCGCCATCTTGCCCCGGCCGAAGTGACAACGGCAGGTGTGATCGGCACCGGGTTGCAGGCCCGGCTTCAGATCCGCGCGGCGCATCTGGTGCGCCCCTTCCAGCGTGTGCTGGTCTGGGGCCGCGACCTGCAAAAGGCGACTGTGTGTGCCGCCGATCTGGCAGAGGCCCTGGGGATCGAAGCCGAGGTGGTAAGCGACCCCGCCATTCTGGTGAAGCGGTCCCAGCTTGTGGTCACGACAACGCCTGCGCGAACGCCGGTGTTGCAGGCCGACTGGCTGCACCCCGAACTGCATGTCACGGCAATGGGATCGGACGCGCCGGGCAAATGCGAACTTGCGCCCGCCGCGCTGATGCGGGCCGATCTTTATGTGGCCGACCGGGTGTCCCAAGTCAAACTCCTGGGCGAATTGCGCGCGGCGCTGGACGCCGGGATCTGGACGCGCGGCACACCGCCGGAACTGGGCGATGTGATCACCGGCGCACAGGCCGGGCGGCGGTCGCAGGGCGACATCACCATCGCGGATCTGACCGGCACCGGTGCGCAGGATACGGCCATCGCGACCCATGTGCTGGGCCTGCCATGATGCGGCTGGACGCTCGCGACATGGAAATCCTGCGGGTGCTGAGCCACCGGGGTCGAATCACCAAAGCCGAATTGGCCGAACAGGTCGGCCTGTCCCCGACCCCCTGCTGGGAGCGTCTGAATAAGCTCGAAACGGCGGGAATCATCGAAGGTTATGGGGCGCGCCTGTCGCTCAGGGCCTTTGGACCGCATGTGGTGGTCTTCGTCGCCGCCGAACTCGAAGGCCACAAGACCGAGCATTTCCAGGCGTTCGAACGCGCGGTGCAGTTGCATGACGAGGTGACGTGGTGCTGGGCGCTGGGCGGAGGATTCGACTACCTGTTGCAGGTGGTGACCCGCGACATCGACGCATACCAGCGCCTGATCGACTCCCTGCTCGAGGCCCGCGTTGGCCTCGCCCGGTATTACACCTACATCGTCACAAAGCCGGTAAAATCATCTGTCGGCCTACCCTTGGGACTTCTGCTCGGCGATTGACCTGGCCAGGACGCCGCGCGCGATTTTTTTCTGCGAAAAAAATATGCCCCGGCGCCGTCGGGACGGACTGACAGGTGTTCTGCTCTGCCCTTGCCCCGGATAGCAGTGGAATCCTCTGCCCGGGGCGGCGACTATGGTCTCTCTCTCTGGCAATGCAGCGTTACCCTGTCCTTGATCCAAGTCAGAGGAATGAGAAACATGACCGTCCATCAGACACTGCCGAAATCGCCCCTGAGCCAGGTGTCGGACCCCCGGCTCGTGCGCAGCTTCTCTTATATCGGCGGAAAATGGTGCCGCGCCGAGGATGGCGCCGCCTTCGACGTGACCAACCCGGCGGATGGCCAGTGGCTGGGTGAGGTGGCCAGCCTGTCAGCAGCCGAATCCCGCCAGGCCGTAGATGCAGCGCAGGATGCCTTTGCCTCCTGGTCGGCTACGCTGCCCCAGGACCGGGCCAGACTGCTGCGCCGCTGGTACGAGCTGATGATCGAACACCGCGACGACCTTGCGCGGATCATGGTGCTGGAACAGGGCAAGCCCATCTCGGAGGTGCTGGGTGAAATCAGCTATGCCGCAGACTTTGTCGAATTTTATGCCGAGGAAACCCGCCGCCCGAACATCGAAGGCGTGACGTCGCATCTACCAGATGCCGAAGTCGAGCTGTGGCGCGAACCGGTGGGTGTCGCGGCACTGATCACGCCGTGGAACTTTCCCGCCGCAATGCTGACCCGCAAGGCGGCGGCCGCGCTGGCGGCCGGCTGCACGGTTGTTTCGCATCCGTCGGCAGAAACTCCGTTTTCCGCGCTGGCGCTGGCCGAACTGGCCGAACGCGCCGGTTTCCCTGCCGGAGTGTTCAACGTCGTGACCGGCCAGGCGCCGGTGATCGTCGAGCCCTGGACACAGGATCCCCGCGTGCGGGTGCTGTCCTTCACAGGATCGACCGAAGTGGGGCGGCTGCTCTATCGCCAGTGCGCCGGCACGATCAAGACGCTGATCATGGAACTGGGCGGTCACGCACCGGTGCTGGTGTTCGCGGACACCGACATCGACCAAGCGGTCGAGGAATCCATCAAGGCCAAGTTCGCCACCTCCGGACAGGACTGCCTTGGCGCCAACCGGATCTTTGTGGAACGCCCGGTCTACGATGCTTTCGTCGAAAAGTTCACTGCGGCGACCGGTAAGTTGACCCTCGGGATCGGCATGGATGATCCGGACATGGGCCCGCTGATGAACGAAAAAGCCGTCACCAAGCAAGAAGAGCACGTGGCCGATGCTCTGGCGAAAGGCGCGCGCCTGGTCTGCGGCGGCAAGAGGTCCGACCTTGGTCCGCTGTTCTATCAGCCGACTGTCCTGGCCGATGTGCCTGCGGATGCGCTGATCCTGCACGAGGAGACCTTTGGCCCGGTGGCCGCCATCGTACCCTTCGATACCGAAGACGAGGTCATCACCCGCGCCAATGACACCGAATACGGGCTGGTGGCCTATGTCCACACGATGGACCCGCGCCGCATCTACCGTCTGGCCAAGGCGCTTCAGTTCGGCATGGTGGCGGTGAACCGCACCAAGGTGACCGGTGCTCCGATCCCGTTCGGCGGGATGAAGCAGTCGGGGCTGGGGCGCGAAGGGGCGCGTCAGGGGCTCGAGGCGTTCACCGAGATCAAATATGTCTGCCGCGATTGGGCATGACCACAAACGCAGGGTGCGGGCGCCAAGAATTTTCGTACGAAAATTCTTGGCGCTGCATCCCCCGGAACTTTCAGAAAAGGACACGAGATGCTGAAGAACGATTTGCTGGAACAGTGGGACCGCGAAAGCTTTTTCCACCCCTCGACACATCTTGCAGAATTCGCGCGCGGGAATGTCGCGCAGCGTATCATCACCGGTGGCACCAATTGCCATATCGAGGATCGCGACGGCAACCGCCTGCTGGACGCCTTTGCCGGGCTTTACTGCGTCAACGTCGGCTATGGCCGCCAGGACATCGCCGAGGCTATTGCGGCGCAGGCCAAGGAACTGGCCTATTACCATTCCTATGCCGGACATGGCACCGAGGCGTCGATCACCCTGGCGAAGATGATCATGGAGCGCGCGCCCGCCCACATGTCCAAAGTCTATTTCGGCATGTCAGGCTCGGACGCGAACGAAACCAACATCAAGCTGGTCTGGTACTATAACAACATCCTCGGTCGTCCCGAGAAGAAAAAGATCATTTCGCGCTGGCGCGGCTATCACGGTTCGGGACTGATGACCGGGTCGCTGACCGGTCTGCATCTGTTTCACAACAAGTTCGACCTGCCGCTGAGCCAGGTGATCCATACCGAGGCACCGTATTACTTCCGCCGTCCCGACCTTGCCATGACCGAAGCTGATTTTGTCGCGCATTGCGTGTCCGAGCTTGAGCAGATGATCGAGGATGAGGGCGCGGATACAATCGCGGCCTTCATCGGCGAACCTGTGCTGGGCACCGGGGGCATCGTGCCGCCACCCGAAGGGTATTGGGAAGCGATCCAGAAGGTTCTGGAAAAGCACGACATCCTGCTGATCGCGGACGAGGTCGTGACCGGCTTTGGCCGTCTGGGCAGCATGTTCGGATCGGACCATTATGGGTTGAAGCCCGACCTCATCACCATCGCCAAGGGCCTGACCAGCGCCTATGCGCCGCTGTCCGGCTCCATCGTCAGCGAAAAGATGTGGAAAGTGCTCGAACAGGGCACGGACGAGAACGGCGCGATCGGCCATGGCTGGACCTATTCGGCGCATCCCATCGGGGCCGCCGCCGGGGTTGCCAACCTGCGCCTTATCGACGAGCTGAACCTGGTGCAGAACGCCGGCGAGGTGGGCACATACCTGAACAAGATCATGGCCGAAGCTGTCGGCGCGCACGCCCATGTCGGCGAAGTGCGCGGGACCGGCATGCTGTGTGCCGTCGAATTCGTCAAGGACCGCGACAGCCGGACATTCTTTGACGCGTCTGAAAAGGTCGGTCCGCAGCTTGCGGCGGCGCTGCTGGATCAGGGTGTCATCGCGCGGGCCATGCCGCAGGGCGATATACTGGGCTTTGCGCCGCCGTTCTGCCTGACCCACGCAGAGGCGGACGAGGTAGCGGACAAGACCGCCATCGCCGTGAAGACCGTCCTCGGGTAAGCCGAAAGCGGCCCCGCGTTCCGCGCGGGGCCGTCGCCGCCGAAAGGGCGACGGGGCCAGCCGGTGCACAAACCACCAGACGCCCGGTCCGGAAAACCCGTAAACCGACGGCCGCCAAGGTCACAGTTCCGATGATCCGGCGTCAGTCCGCGGTGGGCTGATTGTGCATCCGTTCAAGCAATTCCACCTCTTCGCGCGACCCCAGGATTGTCGCAGTACGCTGGTGCGGCTCGGTCGGTATCAGATCCAGGATACGTTCGGTTCCGGTCGAGCCGAGCCCCCCGGCAGCCTCGATGATCTTGGCCATCGGCGCGACCTCGTAGAGCAGGCGCAACCTGCCCCCTTCGGCACGGTTCTTGTCATCCAGCGGATAGAGAAACACGCCGCCGCGCATCAGAAGGCGATGCACCTCGGCAACCATCGACGCCACCCAGCGCATATTGTAATCCTTGCCTCGCGGTCCGTCCTTGCCTGCAAGACAATCGTCGACGTAATCGCGCACCGGCTGGTCCCAGAACCGGCGACGCGCGGCATTGATTGCGAATTCGGTTGTCGTTTCCGCCACGGACATCAGCGGATGGGTCAGCCGGAAGATGCCGGTGCCCTGATGCAGCGTGAATCCCTGCACGCCCTTGCCCGCGGCCAGCACCATCATCGTGGCCGGGCCGTAAAGCGCATAGCCGGCAACAAGCTGATCGGCGCCCTTTCGCAGCACGTTCCTGTCGCCATCGATTTCAACCTGCATGATGGAAAAGATCGTGCCGACCGACAGGTTCGTGTCAAGGTTCGACGACCCGTCGAGCGGATCGAAGAACAGCATGTAATCGCCTTTTTTCGGCTCTTTCAGCCAGACGACCTCTTCGATCTCTTCGGACACCAGCGCGGCAAGGCGCGGCGAGTTTGCGCAGGTGGACACGAAGATATCGTTGGCGATGATATCCAGCGGCTTCTGATCCTCGCCCTGCACATTGGTGCTGCCTGCGACGCCAAGGTTGCCCTTGAGCGGCCCGTTGCGCACCTCGTAAGCGGTGGCGCGACAGGCGCTGGCGATATCTTCAAGCAGGAAGATCAGATCGGAGTCATGACCGGCATCGGTCAGATGGCGGCGCAGGGTGATGGCGGTCATGGTCGGCCTTTCGGATCAAGCATTCAAAATGTCATGGCGGCGGAAACGGCACGCTTCCAGGCATCGTATTTCGTGGCGCGGTCGTCGTCGGACATGGCAGGATCAAAGCTGCGGTCAAGCCGCCACATCTGCGCAAATCCGTCCATGTCCGGGTACACGCCGGCGCGTTGCCCGGCAAGCCAGGCCGCGCCCATTGCCGTGGTTTCCAGCACCTGTGGTCGATCCACAGGCGCCCCGATGATGTCCGACAGGAACTGCATCGCATAATCGCTGGCAGACATGCCGCCATCGACGCGCAGGGTCTGGTCGCCGCCTGCAGGCGTCCAGTCGGCATGCATCGCCTCGAGCAGATCGCGAGTCTGGTAACCGACCGATTCCAGTGCCGCCTTGGCAAATTCGTTCGGGCCAGAGTTGCGGGTGAGACCGAAGATCGCGCCGCGACATTCGGCGTTCCAGTAGGGGGCACCCAGGCCAGTGAATGCCGGAACCAGAACGACATTCTGCTTTTCATCCGCGCCCTCGGCCAGGGGTTGCGTTTCCTTCGCATCGCGGATGATCTTCAGCCCGTCGCGCAGCCATTGCACCACGGCCCCGGCAACAAAGATTGACCCTTCCAGCGCATAGGTCGGCTTGCCGTCCAGCTGGTAGGCGATGGTGGTCAGCAGGCGGTTCTTTGACGTGACCGGCGTGTCGCCGGTGTTGAGCAGCGCAAAACAGCCCGTGCCATAGGTCGATTTCAGCATGCCGGGTTTGAAACAGGCCTGCCCCAGCGTGGCCGCCTGCTGATCGCCGGCGACGCCAAGAATGGGGATCTCGCGCCCGAACAGATCAGGCCGGGTCATGCCGAAATCGGCGGCACAATCCTTGACCTGCGGCAGCATCTGGATCGGAATGTCGAACAGATCGCAGATCGTCTGTGACCAGCGCCCCTTGCGGATGTCATAGAGCAGCGTGCGCGCGGCATTGGTGGCATCGGTGACATGCTCGGCCCCGCCGGTCAGTTTCCAGATCAGATAGCTGTCCACCGTGCCGAACAGCAGCTTGCCCTCGCGGGCCTTTTCGCGGGCGCCATCCACATGGTCGAGAATCCACTTGAGTTTCGTCCCCGAGAAATACGGATCAAGCAGCAGGCCGGTGCGGTCGGTGAACATTGCCTCGTGACCCGCATCGCGCAGTTCGGCGCAGATGTCGGATGTGCGGCGGTCCTGCCAGACGATCGCCTTGTGGATCGCCTGCCCGGTGTCCTTGTCCCAGACGATGGTGGTTTCACGCTGGTTGGTAATTCCGATCCCGGCAATGTCAGTTGCAGAGATGCTGGCCCGTTCGATCACTTGCCGACAGGTGCCCGCGACCGTGGACCACAGATCGGACACCTCGTGTTCGATCCAGCCCGAGGCGGGATAATGCTGTTCAAATTCTTCCTGCGCGCTTGCGGCGACCTTCATGTCTTCGTCGAACAGGATCGCCCGGCTGGAGGTGGTTCCCTGGTCTATGGCTAGGATATAGCGCATGGCCTTGTCCTTTCGTTGTCTGCGTCCTGTGCGGAACAGTCCCTTGTGGGCCATTCGACACAACACGCGGGCCGTCCGGCAGAAGCTAAACACAAAAAAGCCGGGGCCCCAAGCTGGGGCCCCGGCCGTGGTGTCCTACTTCCAGGACGCGATCAGTTCGTCATAGCTGACGGTCTGGGGTTCTTCGCGTTCCTCTTCCAGCTTGGGCTTGGGCGCGCCGGGCTGTTCCAGCCAGTATTCGGCGCTTTCCTCGTCGTTCAGCATCGGGCCGATATCACCCTGAATGCCCGCGCGCTCCAGCCGCTCCATCACCGATTCCATGTCGGCGCAGAGTTTATCCAGAGCGTCCTGCGACGTCTTGGCGCCAGACATGGCATCACCGATGTTCTGCCACCACAGCTGTGCCAACTTGGGGTAGTCGGGCACGTTCGTCCCGGTCGGCGACCACTGGATACGGGCCGGCGAGCGGTAGAATTCCACCAGACCGCCCAGCTTGGGCGCCCGCTCGGTGAACGATTCGTGCTGGATGCTGGATTCGCGGATGAAGGTCAGACCCTCGTGCGACTTTTTCACGTCCACCGTCTTGGAGGTGACGAACTGGGCGTAGAGCCAGGCCGCCTTGGCGCGCTCGTCGGGCGTCGATTTCAGGATCGTCCAGGATCCCACGTCCTGATAACCGACCTTCATGCCCTCTTCCCAATAGGCGCCGTGCGGGCTGGGGGCGAGGCGCCATTTCGGCGTTCCATCCTCGTTCATCACCGGCAGGCCGGGATCGACCAGTGACGCGACGAACGTGGTGTAAAGGAACATCTGCTGCGCGACATTGCCCTGCCCGGGGACCGGACCGGCCTCGGAAAAGGTCATACCCATTGCCGCGGGGGGCGAATATTCCTGCAGCCACTTCACCGCCTTGTCCACGGCGTAGACGGCAGCGGGCGAGTTTGTGGCGCCACCGCGCGCCATGCAGGCACCGACGGGCTGCGAGTTTTCATTCACCCGGATGCCCCATTCATCGACCGGCAGGCCGTTGGGTTCACCCACGTCGCCCATACCGGCCATGGACATCCACGCATCGGTGTACCGCCAGCCCAGGCTGGGATCCTTCTTGCCGTAGTCCATGTTGCCATAGACTTCGCCGGACACGTCCATGTGCGACAGATCGCGTCCGGTAAAGAACTCGGCGATATCCTCGTAAGCGGACCAGTTGACCGGCACGCCAAGGTCATAGCCATAGGCCTCGCGGAAATCGGCCTTGTTCTTGTCGTCGTTGAACCAGTCGTACCGGAACCAGTACAGGTTCGCGAACTGCTGGTCGGGCAGCTGATAGAGTTCACCATCGGGGGCCGTCGTGAATTGCAACCCGATGAAATCCTCGAGGTCGAGCGTGGGCAAGGTCACGTCCGCGCCATCGTTTGCCATCCAGTCGGTCAGGCTGCGCGCCTGCTGATAGCGCCAGTGGGTGCCGATCAGGTCGGAATCGTTGACATAGGCGTCATAGATATTTTCGCCCGACTGCATCTGCGTTTGCAGCTTTTCGACAACATCGCCTTCGCCGATCAGATCGTGGGTCAGGTTGATCCCGGTGATCTTGCTGAATTCCGCAGCCAGTACGCGGGATTCGTATTCATGTGTGGTGATGGTTTCCGACACGACGCGGATATCCATGCCGGCAAAGGGCTCGGCGGCGTCGATGAACCACTGCATTTCCGTTTCTTGTTCTTCGCGGGTCAGCGTGGACATATCGCCGATTTCGGCGTCCAGAAAGGCCTGCGCGGCCTCCATGTCGGCAAAGGACGGACTGGCGAAACACGCCAGCGCCGCGGCAAGCGCCGTGGTGGATCTGAGATTGAGGTTCATTTGGTTCCTCCCGTTATTGAACCGTTCTTTTTAGTATCCGAGATCTCCTCGCGCCCCGGATGCGCCGTTTTTTCTATACGAAGCGAAAGACCGCGACGGCATAGATCAGGCAGACGATCAGCGCATAAGGTTGGTTCGCGCCGACGATCCCGAGCCAGGCCAGATTGATAAAGGCCGAGCCCAGAAGGGTGATGAAGAGGCGGTCGCCCCTTGTCGTTTCGATCCTGAGGATGCCCGTGCGGGGCGTTTCAGGGAATTTGAGGGCGAGTATGGTGAAGGTGACCAGCAGCAGCGCGATCACTCCGAAAAAGGCCGCCGTTGGCCAGGTCCATGCCATCCATGCCATGTCGTGTCCTCCGTTCAGGGATAAAATTCACACCAGGCGGTGTAAAACCAGCCTGTGACGTTGGTCTGGCGCTTCCCGATCACGCCGCCTTCGGCGAAACACCATTTTCCCCTGCACTTGCGCATATCGAGAAAGAGCGCGTCATCATTTCGGGCCCGGGCCACTTCTGGATGCTGCGTACCCGGACCGCGCCGGATCGACAGGAACCCGTCGCCATTCGGGTCAAGACCGCGGATCATGCACCCGGCTTCCCACGGTTCGGCAGCCTGGGCGGTGATCAGTGTAGGCAGAACGGCAAGCGCAATGCAGGCGATGCTTCGACGCAAAAATTGGGCTTTCATGATCTCTAAACCCTCCCAAGGGCAAACCCCTTGGCAATGTAGTTGCGGACAAAATAAATCACGAGCGCGCCGGGCACGATGGTCAGCACCCCGGCGGCGGCCAGCACACCCCAGTCAACGCCCGCCGCGCCCACGGTGCGGGTCATCGTGGCGGCAATGGGTTTGGCATCCACCGATGTCAGCGTACGCGACAAAAGCAGTTCGACCCAGGAGAACATGAAGCAGAAGAAGGCCGCGACGCCGATTCCGCTGGCGATCAGCGGCACAAAAATCTTGATGAAAAAGCGCGGAAAGGAATAACCGTCGATATAGGCCGTTTCGTCGATCTCTTTCGGCACGCCGCGCATGAAGCCCTCGAGGATCCAGACCGCCAGCGGCACGTTGAACAGGCAATGTGCCAGCGCGACGGCGATGTGCGTGTCGAACAACCCGACGCTGGAATACAGCTGGAAAAACGGCAGGGCAAAGACGGCCGGCGGCGCCATGCGGTTGGTCAGCAGCCAGAAAAACAGATGCTTGTCGCCCATAAAGCTGTAGCGGCTGAACGCATAGGCCGCAGGCAGCGCCACCGCCAGACTGATCGCCGTGTTCATCACCACATAGATCAGCGAATTGACATATCCCATGTACCAGGTCTCATCGGTCAGGATGGTGACGTAATTGGCAAATGTCAGGTTGCGCGGATATAGCGAAAACGCCCCCAGGATCTCGGTGTTGGTCTTGAGGCTCATGTTCAGCAGCCAGTAGATCGGCAGCAGCAGGAACAGCAGATACAGCGCCATGACGATGGCCGAACCCTTGACCTTGACCCGCCGTTTCGCGCCCTGCGCCGACAGGTTTCCGGGGATGGCGTTGGTGGTTGCGTCAGTCATGGTTACGCTCCGTCCCGTTTGTCGAGGTTGACCATCACCGTGTAGAACACCCATGAAATCAACATGATCACAAGGAAATACATCAGGCTGAAGGCGGCGGCGGGGCCAAGGTCGAACTGTCCCAGCGCCATCTTGACCAGGTCGATGGACAGAAAGGTCGTGGCGTTGCCCGGGCCGCCGCCGGTGACGACAAAAGGCTCGGTATAGATCATGAAACTGTCCATGAAGCGCAGCAGGACCGCGATCATCAGCACGCCCATCATCTTGGGAAGCTCGATGAAGCGGAACACCTTCCAGCGGCTGGC
>JAGXGV010000139.1 GCA_024636635.1 Puniceibacterium sp. | reverse complement strand
GGCAGCGTCAGATGTGTATAAGAGACAGCCTATGACGGCGCCAAAATCCAGGTCCCGATTGAGGCGCTGGAAGCTACCGAGACCGGCGCCTACGGCTGCGATCCGAGCCTGTGTTCAGCGGAAACCGGCGCCGCACTGACCGCGCGCCTAGCCGCCATCGGAGCCGGGCTGGTGCGCGATCACGTCGCCAAGGGCCTGCACGACTGACGACATAACCAAAGCCGGGCATACCGGCACATCGCAACCGACAAGGAGAACTGAAATGACCTATCTGAAATCCCTTACCCTTGGCACAGCCATCGCGCTGGCCTTGGGCGGCACGGCACAGGCGGAAACCACCTGGCGCATGGCCACCAAGATGCCGGTCGACAGCCCCGAGGGCAAAGTATTCGAGAAATTCTCGGACCTGACCGAGGAATACACCGGCGGTGAGCTCAAGATCGACGTCTACCCCAACGAACAGCTCGGCAAGGAAGACGCCGTTCTGGAACAGCTTCAGGCCAATATCGTGCAGATCTATGCCGAGGGCTTTGGCTATCTCAAGAAATGGGAACCGGCGCTGGCGTGGGTCGCCGGGCCTTTTGCCTTTGATGATTACGACCACTGGCAGCGCTTCATGGTCTCTGACACCGTTTCGGGCTGGTTCGACAATGCCGCCGCTGAATCCGGTGTGCGCCCCCTGGGCGATCCGACACTGATCCTGCGCGGCCCCTTCCGCGTGATGGTGTCCAACGTCCCGGTCGACACGGCGGCGGACATGGAAGGCATCAAGCTGAGGATGCACGAAAACAAGGTCGCCATCGAAACCTGGGACACCCTCGGCGCCGAAATCGTCACCCTGCCCTGGACCGAAGTCTATCAGGGCATCTCCAAGGGCATCGTGCAGGCGGTGAACTCACCCATCGCCCTGGTCGAATCCATGCGCTTCAACGAAGTCGCGCCCTATATCGCGCGCCATGACGAATACTGGCAGTCCATCGGTTTCATGGTTAACGAACAGGCGCTCGCGGATCTGTCCGAAGACACCCGCGCCGGCCTGATGAAGGCCTATGCCGAGGCGGGCGACTATTCCCAAGAGGTGATGTTTGCGGTTGCTGACGAAAGCATCGCCCGCATGGAGGCCGCCGGGGCCACCTACACGGTGATCGACACCGCGCCGCTGGTCGCCAAGATGCAGGCTTATTACACCGCGATGGAAGAGTCCGGTGAACTGCCCGGAGGCTTCATGGCGGCCATCGAAGCCGCGCGGGCGCAAACCCAATGACGCCCTACGACTACACGGGGGGGGGTCCGCTGCAGCGGACCCTCAACCGCATCGACCGGCTCAGCTGGTCGCTGGGCGGCGTCTTCCTGTGGCTGTCCAACATTTGCCTGCTGATCATGCTGGGCCTGACGGCGGCCACATTCATCCTGCGCCCCCTGGGGTTTGCGCCCTACTGGATGTGGCCCTGGACGATGGTGTTCTTCATCTGGCTGTCGTTCTTCGGCTTCTTCGCGCTCTTTGCCCGGCTCAAGGATGTGCGTGTCGATTTCATCGCCGGCCTGATGGGGCCGAAAGGCATGGCCTTTACCCGCCTTCTGGCCGATGCGGCGGCACTGCTGGTGACTGGCGTGCTGATTTGGCAACTGCCCGTGGTACTGGCCACCTCACGCGGGGTCTATGACGGAGCGATCCTGCCAGCCGGGTTCGAACTCCCGCGCATCGCCCTGTCGGTGCCGCTCTTTGCCTCAACCTTCCTTGTCGCGCTTGCGGCCCTGCTCGACCTTGCCAAGATGGTCGCCGGGATGCCCGAGAACGTCACCGACACCTACCCGGAGATCTGACACGTGGCATGGATCCTCTTTGGCACCTTCATCGCACTGATCCTGCTGCGGGTGCCCATCGCGATTGCCATCGGCACCGCGACCGTTCTGACCTTTCTCACCTCGGATTTCTCGAACGCCCTGCAGATCATCCCCCAGCAGATGCTTGAGGGGGTCAACAAGGCGTCGCTGACCGCCGTGCCGTTTTTTATCATGGCCGGGAACCTGATGAACGTGACCGGCGTCACGCACCGGATCTTTGCCTTCGCGAATGCGCTTGTCGGCCATCTCAAGGGTGGCCTCGCGCAGGTCAACGTGCTGTCCTCGATGATCTTCGCGGGCATCTCGGGCGCGGCTGTCGCCGATTGCGCGGGCCTTGGCGCGATCGAGATCAAGGCGATGCGCGAAAGCGGCTACAAGGCCGATTTTGCCGCCGCGATCACCGTCGCCTCTTCCGTCATCGGCCCGCTGATCCCGCCCTCCATCGGGCTGGTGATCTATGCCTTCCTCGCGCAGCAATCCATTGAACGGATGTTCCTTGCGGGGCTGATCCCCGGCATCCTCGTCGGCCTTGCGCTGATGATATATGTCCGCATCCGTGCCAGTTTCGAGGAGTTTCCGACCCAGCGCCGCGCCACCATGCGCGAAGTCGGCGGCAGCGCGCGCCACGGCTTTGCCGCGCTCATGGCCCCGGCGATCATCCTCGGCTCGATCATGTTCGGCATCGTCACCGCCACCGAGGCCGGTGTACTGGCCTGCCTCTACTGCATCCTTCTGGGCATCTGGTACCGCGAACTGACGGTCAAATCGTTCTTTTCCGCTCTTAGCGACACCGCCATGATGACCTCGGTGATCATGATCATCATCGCTTTCTCCATCGCGATGGGCTGGCTTCTGGCTATAGACCAGACGCCGCAAAAGCTCGCTGAATGGACCTTCGCCCTGACCGAGGACAAGAACACCTTTCTTGCCCTGCTGCTGGTCTTCATCGTCCTCGTCGGCTGCGTGGTCGAGGGCGTTCCGGCCAAATTGATCCTCGTGCCCACCCTGCTGCCGCTGATCGACGCCTATGGTATCGACCGGGTGCACTTCGGCATCATCATCCAGCTGGGCCTGCTGATCGGCATCGCCACGCCGCCGATGGGCATCGGCCTTTATATCGTCGCCGAAGTCGGCCGCGTGCGCTTTGAAAAGGTAACGATGGCAGTGCTGCCAATGCTGCTGCCGCTCTTCGCGGTGCTGATCCTGCTGACCTATGTGCCGCTCACCGTGACCTTCCTGCCCGACCTCATACTCGGAAAACAATAAGGACAACCCATGTCAAATCTCACCTATAAAATGAACCCGATGCCCGCGCCGATCCCGCAGGACAAGCTCGACCGGCTCGCGAAACTGGAAACCGCCACCATCGGCCATTTCTACCACTTCGGCTTTGCCGCCCCCGCGATCCAGCCCGTGCTGCCGGGCAAGGTCATTGCCGCGACCGTCGCCACCCTTGCCATTCCCGGCCTGGATTCCACTCTGCTGCACCACTGCCTGAGCCAGTGCGGACCGGGCTACTTTCTGGCCGTAGATCGCCTGGGCGATACCAAATACGCCTGCTGGGGCGGTGGCGTGACCCGCATGGCGACGATGATCGGCCTTGCGGGCGGCTGCGTCGACGGCCCCCATACCGACACCGCAGAAATCGCTGAACAGGGTTTCCCGATGTGGTCGCGCGGGGCCTCTCCGGTCACCACCCGGCTTTACGACTCGGGCGGCGGCTTTAACGTGCCGGTCTGCATCGGCGGTGCAGCAGTGCTGCCGGGCTATGCGGTGCTGGCGGACGACTCTGGCGTGCTGTTCATCGCCCCCGAGGATCTGGACGAAGTCATCGAACAGGCCGAGTTCAAGACCGAACGCGGCCTCATCAACGAGGCTAAGATCACCGAAGGCACTCATCTGGGCGCAATGTCCGGGGCGACAAAGATGGTGCAGGCCAAATCGGGCGGCTAAACCCCGCCTCAGCCCCCGTCGGAAAAGGAACTGTAGGTCGGATGCGTCGCACACCAGTCCCGCGCCGTCTCGCGTGCCAGCTCAAGCACCGCTCCCACCTGCTTTTTGCGGGCGCGGTTGACGTGGGTGCAAGTGACGCTCAGAGGTGCGATGGTTTCGGTCACCGGAATCCGCACCAGCCGACCGGCGGCTATGTCCTGCTCCAGCGGCATCAGCGCCAGCGCCGAGGCGCCGTAGCCCTGCCGCACCATCTCGCAGATCGTCGCCAGCGAATTGCCGTAATGCCGCGGTGCTGGTTGCGAGCCTATCTCGTCGATGTAGTCCGCCACCGGGTTGAACAGCGGCGAGGTGCGTGGATAGAGCACCAGCGGCAACCGACGCAGCGCCTCGGGGGTAAGGGGCAGTGCATGGCCCTCGATCACATCGGGGCGCGCGGCCCAGCCGACCTCGAACAGGGTGACAAAATTGGCCCCCGCTGCCGGGTCGCCGCTGGCGGTAAAGGCCAGGTCCAGCGTTCCCGCCTCGACAAAGCGGCGCAGCTGCACGTCCGAGCCGGCGTAGATGTCGAAATGGGTCTCGGGAAAGGCCTGCCGCAGCCGCTCGCGCAGCGCAGGCCCCCAGCTGAAGGCCACCATCCCGGCCAGCCCCAGCGACAGCCGCTGCATCTTCTTGTCCAGCAGCCGGGCGTTCATCGTCTCGCGCAGGTTCAGGAACTGAAGCGCGAATTCCGCCACTTCCATGCCCTGATCGGTCAGCCGGAAGGCCGGAGCCTCGCGGTCGATCAGAGTCTTGCCCAGGTCACTTTCCAGCGACTGGATGCGCGCCGAAACCGCTGGCTGGGTCAGCCCCAGATGCGTGGCCGTCAGCCGATAGTTGCCAAGCTGGCTCAGCCAGTAGAACGCTTCAAGCTGTTTGAAGTTCATAGTCTTTTCCAACCTCTTTTCAAAGCCAAAGGAACCCGAATGACCGTCGCAGTATACCTTCCTCTCGACGACAAGACCCAATGGTGGGTGGATATGTTGCAATCCCTGCTGCCGGGCTGGAGCGTTGAGGCGATGAACGCCGTCACCGACCCTGCTGCTGTGGAATACGCCGTGGTCTGGCGCCCGCGCACCGGCGACATGGCACGGTTTCCCAACCTTAAGGCAATCGTGTCCATCGGTGCCGGAATCGACCATGTTCTGTCGGATGAACAGCTGCCCGCCGGGGTGCCGATCATCCGCACTGTGGGTGACGACCTGACTCAGCGGATGCGTGAATACGTGGCACTGCATGTGCTGCGCCACCACCGCGACATGCCGCGCCAGCTGCGCGCGCAAAACGAATCCGACTGGCATGCCATCGTGGTCCCCGTCGCACCGCAGCGCACCGTCGGTGTCATGGGGCTTGGCAATCTGGGCGCGGCGGCGGCGCGCACGCTTGCGGATCTGGGCTTTGCCACCCGCGGCTGGTCGAAATCCGCCAAGACCATCGAAGGGGTCACAACCTTTGCCGGACCCGATCAGTTCGATGCCTTTCTCTCGGGCTGCGAGATTTTGGTAAACCTGCTGCCGATGACCAGCCAGACCAGCGGCATCCTGAATGCCGACCTGTTCGGCAAACTTGCCAAGGATGCCTGCATAATCAACTGCGCCCGTGGCGGGCATCTGGTGGACGATGACCTGCTGGCCGCTCTGGAAAGCGGGACGATCAAACAGGCGACCCTCGATGTGTTTCATGTTGAACCCCTGCCCGCCGATCATGCCTTCTGGCGCAATCCTGCCATCACCGTGACGCCGCATGTCGCCTCGCAGATCGACGCGGGCACCGGCGGGCGGATCATCGCCGCCAACCTCGAGACCTTTGAATCGACCGGCACCTGCGCCGATCTGGCCGACGCCGTGCGCGGCTACTGATCCCTTGCCGGCCCCGCTTTGGTGGGGCCGGAAACAGGGCAGGAGAGCAGGCTGCAGCCGCCCGCCCTGCCCCGCCGTCTCAAATGTGAAACGCCACACCCTCTTCCGCCAGCCCCCCGCCCAGAGCCGAGACCGTCCCGTCCGCGCGCCAGCAGGCCGCGCCGGTCATCTCTCCGTCCGGCCCAAAGGCAATTGCATTCATCCCGCCGCCGATATGCGGAACAATCCGCACCTCGTGCCCCTTGCCCTGCAACGCTTCGACATGATGGGCAAAGCCGGGCTCAACCTCTACATGACCGCCCTCGGTCCAGACCCTTGGCGCCTCGACCGCCTGCTGTGGGGTCATGCCGTGGTCGATGAGGTTGACAATCGCCTGCAGGGCTGACGGAAAGATCCGCAAGGCCCCCGGCAAACCCAGCGCAAAGGCCGGTCGGCCATCCTTCATCACGATCATCGGCGCCATCGAGGTCGGCACCCGCTTGCCCGGAGCAACCGAAAGCGCCTTGCCCGGATGCGGGTCGAAATTATACATGTAGTTGTTGGGGATGACCCCCGTCCCCGGCACCATGAACCGCGCCCCGAACAGCCCGTTGATGGTGTGCGTCGCCGATACGATCATGCCGTCCGTGTCGGCCACGGTAATATGCGTGGTGGTGTTGCTCTCATACCCCAGCGGCGTGGCCATAGCGCCGCCCACATCGCGCAGCCTTGCCCGGCAGTCGCTGGCATACTCCTTGGATGTGAAGCGCTCCACCGGAATATCGACAAAATCCGGGTCGCCTGAGGCCGCGCACCGGTCCTCGAACCCCACACGGATCACCTCCATCAGCAGGTGCAGCCGCTCGGTGGAATCAAAGCCCATGGCCGCCAGATCGTATCCCTCCAGCATGTTGAGCATTTGCGCCACATGCACTCCCGACGACGCAGGTGGCGGCGGCCCCGCAACCTCATAGCCGCGATAGCTCGAAAAGATCGCCTCGCGTTCGCGCGGCACGTAGCCCTCAAGATCGGCCAGCGTCACCGACCCGGCATCCACGTCACCCGTGGCCAGCCGGTCCACCAACGCCCGCCCCAGCGCGCCGCCATGCAGCGCGGCAGCGCCCTGATCGCGGATCAGCCTCAGGCTTTCGGCATAGTCGGACATCACCAGGTGATGCCCCGCCGCCACAGGCGTACCCCCCGGCATGAAGTGGCGCGAAATCTCGGGGTCCGCCGCCAGATCGCCGGCATGGCGAAGGAT
>JAGXGV010000138.1 GCA_024636635.1 Puniceibacterium sp. | reverse complement strand
GTCATGAGTGATGAACAGCACCGCCATGTCGTTCTCACGTTTCAGGCGATTGATCAGGGCGAGGATCTCTGCCTGGATCGTGACGTCGAGCGCGGTTGTCGGTTCGTCCGCGATCAGCAATTCCGGATCGTTGGCCAGCGCCATGGCGATCATCGCCCGCTGCCGCATCCCGCCGGAAAGTTCGTGCGGATAGGCGTCAAGCCGCCGCGCGGCGGCCGGGATGCGCACACGTTCCAGCATTTCAAGCGCCCGCGCGCGGGCGGCGTCGCGTCCCACGTCCCTGTGACGGCGGACCGCCTCGGCGATCTGTTCGCCGATCTTGAGCGCGGGGTTGAGCGAAGACATCGGCTCCTGAAAGATCATCGCCATGCGGTCGCCGCGCACATGCCCCAACTGGCGTGGCGTCATTTTCAGCAGATCCTGACCGGACAGATGTGCGGAGCCCTGCGACGACAGTGGCGGGGATTGCAGCAGCCCCATCAGCGCGAGCGAGGTCAGGCTCTTGCCGCAGCCGCTTTCGCCCACGATGCACAGGGTCCTGCCGCGCGGCACGGCAAAGGATATGCCGTCCACCAGGGCCGGTGCGACCCCGGCAACGCGGATCGAAAGATCGCGTACCTCGAGCAGCGGGGCGTCCGTCATCGGCTATCACCGGCGCGCAGGGTCAGAAGGCTATGTGACAAGTGGGTCAGATGATCGTGCATCGTCGCCCGGGTCCTACGTTCAGCCGAACCGACAGATCACGCTCTGTCGGCAGCCTCCCGTCCACTTCGAGACCGCAGCTGTCGATCAGGTTGCGAACCTGGGCAAGCACCTGAGAGGCGTTCCGGTCTTTGCGTTCATCCAACGACAAGGGCAGGAAGCTCCTTTGAAGTGCCATGCCCGCGGGGCGATCTGAAAAATCCCGTGAACCTTTTCAGGATTGGTTCATCTGCTGGCGCTGTCAATCACTTTCCCGGGTGCGGTTGCCCGTTTGCCAGTCACCTGCCCGATGAACGGGCAGGCCGCCGGACCGGGCCGTTGCCGAAGAGTGGTGCGCGGGACATCGCAAATAAGAAGGGGTCCGAAACCCGAGGTTCGAACGCCAGTCTGCGATTGCTCCCTGCAAAAGCCCCGTTTCAGCCCTGTGGGCAGATGGCGCCGGTGTCGATCCAGGCCTGCACCAGATCGCCCAGCACCTCTTGGGTACCTGGGGCGGGGGTGCGTCCGTCGCCGGGGTGCCATCCCCAGCCGACCAGACCGTCTTCGGCCATGTGTTCATGGATCTCGTCGAGGTCGCGGTCACCGTTCCGCGCGGGGTCTTTCAACTGTTCGCAGACTTCACCGACGCTCAGCCCGACCCAAGCCATTTCCACAGGCGCAAGCTGCCAGGGCGAATGTCCGGGGATCGAGCCTTTGCCGCTGGTATAGGCCACATTCGCGGACCCGTGGCAGGTGGTGCAATACATGCCAGGCGCCCCGAAATCGGCGGCGCCGCGCTGGACCGGCGGCATGTGCTGCTGCATGTCATCGCCTTGCAGCGGCGTGTCGCCCTTTGGGTGACAGTTCAGGCAGCGGGGGCTTTCGATAACCTTGAAAACCTCTTGAAAGACTGCGACGGACCGTTCGGCCTCGTTCTCGATCCCCTCGAATTCGTCCGCAGTCTTGAGACCGTTCACCGTTTCGGCCATGGCGGGGCCGGTAAGCGCAAGGCCCAGAGCCAGGATCATTCGTTTCATTCAGACACCTGTCGTTTCAAAGGGAAGGTGGCGCACGGCCTGTCCGGTCAGCGCCCGCCAGGCGTTGGCGACGGCTGGGCCGATGGGCGGTGTGCCGGGTTCGCCGACGCCGGTCGGTTCCGCGACGCTGTTGATGATTGCAACATCGACTTCTGGCATCTCGTGGATGCGCAGCATGCGGTAGGTGTCGAAATTCTTCTGCGACACGATACCGCCCTCCAGCAGAGTCAGGTCGTTGAACAGAACAGTGCCAAGTCCGTAACCCACACCGCCTTCGATCTGCGCGCGGATCACGTTGGGGTTCACCGCGACGCCGCAATCCACCGCAACCCACACCTTGTGCACCCGTGGAAAGCCGCCGACATCCGACACTTCGGCAATCTGCGCCACGTAGGTGTTGAAGCTTTCGTGCACCGCCACACCATAGGCCCGGTCGCCCTTGACCTTCGTGCCATCCCAGCCCGCAATTTCGGCCACCTTTTCCAGCACGGCGCGGTCGCGCCCCGCCTCGGACTTCATCAGGTCGAGCCGCCCCTGCACCGGATCCTTGCCCGCCATTTCCAGAAGTTCGTCGAGGAACACCTCGGTCGCATAGCCGGTGTGGGAGTGCCCTACCGACCGCCACCAGAGGACCGACAGCGGGCTTTGCTGACGGACCCAGTTAACCCGGATCGTCGGCAAATCGTAAGGCATCTTGGTCGATCCTTCATAAGAAGTCGGGTCCTTCCCTTCGGAATTACCCTGATCCATGAAGGTATCGAGCATGATCGACTGGTTCACCACGGTGTTTTCCCAGCCGACGATGGAGCCATCCGCGTCAAGCCCCGCGCGCATCCTGTGCACAGTCAGCGGGCGGTAATAGCCGCCGGTCAGGTCATCCTCTCGGGTCCAGACCAGTTTCCATGCGCCGTCGCCGCCCGCTGCCTTGGCGATCTCGGCAATCTCAAGGCCGATCTGGGCCGAGGTTTGCGCCCGCCGACCAAAACTGCCGCCGGCGAGCATCACGTTGAGCGTGACGTTTTCGCCACCGATGCCAAGGGTCTGTGCCACGGCGCCCTTGTCGACGCCAGGAAACTGGGCACCCATCCACATCTCAGCCTTGCCATCCCTGACCTCAAGCACCGCATCGAGCGGCTCCATCGGAGCGTGGGCAAGATAGGGAAAGCGGAATTCGACTTCGTGCACGGTCTCGGCGCCGTCGATGGCCGCGCCGGAATCTCCGATTTCTTCGACGACGACCCCGGCATCTCGGGTCGCAGCCTTGGAAAAGTCGGCGTAGATCGTCTCGCTGGACCGGGTTTCGGCCTTGGACGTGTCCCATTCGACGGTCAGCAGGCTGCGCCCTTTCAGCGCCGCGCCGGTCGAGGTGGCATAGACCGCGATGCCCTGCGGAATCTGGCGGACGGCCTGCACACCCTTCACCTTGAGAGCCTCGGAGTCGTCGAACGTCGCAACTGTGGCGCCGACCACCTCGGGGTGGCGGACCACCACGGTCTGCATGTCATCCCGGTAAACGTCCATCGTGAACATCGCCGTGCCATCGGTCTTGCCGACAGTGTCGAGTTTTGGCCGATCCGTGCCGATCAGCTTGAATTCGCTGGGGTTCTTCAGCGCAGGTTCAACCGGCACCTGCTGCTGCGCGGCGGCCTCGGCCAGGTCACCGAACGTAGCCGCCTGACCGCTGGCCGCGTGGGTAATCACGCCATCCTCGACGATGATCTCTTCGGCAGAAACGCCCCATTCCCTGGCTGCGGCAGCGACGAGCATGTATCGCGCGGCCGCGCCAGCCTGACGCATCTGGGTATATGAATTGGCGATCGCGGTTGACCCGCCCGTGGCCTGCAAGCCGAAGAACAGGTTCTTGTAGAGTTCATCGTTGGCGGGAGCGGATTCGGCGCGCATCTGGTCCCAGCTGGCATCCAGTTCCTCGGCCACCAAGGTGGCAAGGCCGGTAAAGGGGCCCTGGCCGAATTCGATGTGCTTGCAGATCACGGTCACAGTGTTGTCCGGCGCGATGCGGACAAAGGCATTGGGCGCGAAGGTACCCGGACCAACGCCGTCCCGGGTCAGGACGGCGGCGGCACCGGACTGGGCGCGGCCCTGCATCGGCAAGGCAAGGCCGATCACAAGGCCGGCGCCGGTGGCCAGAAACTGTCTGCGGCTCTGTATCGTCATGGCTCAGCCCTCCATCGCGTCTGCGGCATCGTGGATGGCCTTCCGGATCCGCACGTAGGTGGCGCAGCGACAAATGTTGCCCGCCATTGCCGCGTCGATATCGTCATCCGTCGGCTTGGGCACTTCGCGCAACAACGCGGTCGCGCTGACGATCTGTCCAGACTGGCACCAGCCGCATTGCGGCACGTCCAGTCCCTGCCAGGCGGCGGTCACCGCCTCGGCTTCGGGGCCTTCGAGTCCCTCGATCGTTTCGATCATGGCGCCGTTGACCGACCCTACTGGCGTGACGCAGGTGCGGCGCGGCATGCCGTCGACCATCATGGTGCAGGCCCCGCATTGCGCGACGCCGCAGCCGAACTTGCTGCCGGTCAGGCGCAATTCATCCCGAACAACCCACAAAAGCGGCGTGTCCTCTTCGACATCGACGGTGACGTCCTTGCCGTTTATCGTGAAGTTTGTCACCTTGGACCCCCTGTTCTGGCTATGTTTTGCAGCTGAAACAGCCTTCGTGTTCCAAGTTTCGCTCTCTTTAAGGTTGAAGAAAACATAACCCGAACTCGGGTTCAGTTTCTCTGCCCAAAGTAAAATTGTCAACCGGGCTGTTCTCGGGAGGAATCAGCGTCCGGACGGCCCTCAAGGTTCCGCTTTCGTTGATGACAGCTGAAGGTAGGACGCTGCCGCCCGCACCACCTCGTCTACGAAAAGGTCGTCGGGAAGGTCGGCGAGGAGCGACGGATAGGGAAACGGGTCCCTGCGGCCCTTGAGTATGCCGACTATCAGATCCAGCACAAGGCGGATGGCCACATCCGGGACGGGATGGCCGATTTCGTCCCGTCTGTCGTGCAATAGCCTGTAGAGCGCGTCCAGCCCTTCGCGTTTCACAGCGGTCAGGTGCTCGCACATCAGTCCTCCCTGCCGAACCTCCGGCATATCGAGCACCCTGAGGCATGGTCGCGTCCGGCCAACCTCCATCAGGAACTGCAAATACCCCTGGAGGATGGCGCAGATCGGGGCGCCTTTCCAGCGCCCGGGGTCCAGGATGGCCTGGGTGGTGGCCTGCATTTCGAGGCTCAGCCGCTCGAGGATGGCGTGCAGCAGCGCGGTCTTGTCGCGGAAATGGTGATAGACCGATCCGACCGAGCATCCGGCAAGAGACGCGATCTCGGCAACCGGGGTGGCATCAAGGCCGCGTTCCGCAAACAGGGTTTCGGCCACGTCCATCAAGGCGGCCCTGGTCCTGTGGCCGCGCGTCTGCTGACCGGCGCGCATCCAGGTCACGTCTGATATCCAGTGGCTCTTGGTCAAGGCGTTCCGATTCCGTGGCGGCACAAGGCAACCCTTCCGTGCCTATCGGGTTGCGTGCCAAAGTCAACCTGACCTGTCCTTGCGGTCTTTCAGTAGGGGCGGATTTTACACCTGCGGGACGGACTACTTCTCTGGCCCGTACCGTTGAATGGCCAGCGGTGCCGCATTTCTACTCCTTGGGCACGTCGGCGTTGCGCCCTGCCAGCATCACCGAGATCGTATAGGCGGCCTTTGGGGTGAGACCGGCCATGATCGCCGCAGCCGATTCCGGACGCATCCGCCCCAGGAAACCGGCGGCAAACTGTGGGTCCATCTCTTCGAACAGCGCGGCAGCTTGCCTCGGCTTCATCGTAGCATAGACGTCGGTCAGCCGGGTAAGATCCTCCTCCGCCGCGGAATCTGCCACCGATAAAGTGCTGCGCAGCATTTCTTCGGCCTGTATCAGGGCGGCCATTTTGCGATCGATCTCGGTCTCGGCGACAGAAAGCGCCTGCATCCGCGTGCGCATGTCTGTCTCTCGTTTCTTGATGCGCTCCTCTCGCTGGTTCAGTGCGTCGAGAATTGGCGCGATGTCCGCCTCGGAGGTGCAGCCCTGCGGTTGGTCTGTCACGCTCTCTGCCAGGGCTGGTGTCGGCGCGCTTTCGCGGGCAAAGGCCTGACCGGCATCACCACCGATCCTGAGGACGGCCGAGGCGACGAGCAGCCCGCCGATCACGGCCAACGAGCCCTTCATGCGCCGCCGCCGCGGCTTGGGTGCTTTTTCCGGTGCCGCATTCGCTGGTTTGCTGATTCTCATCGTGTCGATCCCGACTGAATCCTTCTGGAAAACATCGGCTCAGCCATTGGCGGCGGGTCAACCTTGACCTCGGTCGGAGGCAGATCGTGCATCGATGCCAGCATCAATTCCAGTCGTTTGGCCGCATCCTCGGCCCGCGCTGTCAGGTCGCCGAGTGACACGGTCGATGCCCCTGCGGCTTTTTGGGCCGCGACAAGCGTCCTTGTCAGGTCATCGACCTGGGCCGACAGGACCGCAACGGCGCCGCCAACCCCGGATTCCAGATCGTTGAAGCGGGTCAGGCGGCGCGCCAGGATAAAACAATAGAACCCCGCCCCCAAGGCGCCGGCGACCAGAAGCATATCTGCGACAAGTTCCATCCGTGCCCCCCTTTCAGTTTAGGACGAATTCCATGACCAGCAGGTCGCGCACGCGGTCCTGCCCGGCGACCAGCTGAATGCGCCGCAGCATCTGTGCCCTCAGCTTGACCAGTGACGACGGCCCCTCGATGTCACGAGGTTCGAGGGCCCTGAGATAACTGTTAAGCACATCCACGACGCGCGGCAGGATCGATTCGACCTCTTGCACCATGGTTCTCGGCACCTCGAGATCGGCGCGGAAAATCAAGTGGTCGCTCTGCGATCCGGCACCCAGAGATACGACGAGTTGCGGCAGGGACACGAACGAGATGTCCGGCAGTGGTTCGGTCAGCCCGCCGCTGCCATTTGTGGCAGATACTGCTGCGGAACCGGCGTTTTCGCTGTAGCGCGACATCGTCGGTGGGATCGCGCGACATCGCTGGTGAATGTCGATGACGTATTTGGAGATTGCCGCATTGCCGCGGCTTGATCAAGTATTGGTGTCGCTGGACGGTGT
>JAGXGV010000137.1 GCA_024636635.1 Puniceibacterium sp. | reverse complement strand
TGAGCGTCTCGTGGGCTCGGAGATGTGTATAAGAGACAGGGCCGAAGGGGCGGAAGATGAGCACGACCACCATGACCACAAAGATCAGCACAAGCGTCGATTGCGGCAGGTAGGACACGCCGTAGACGTTCACGACCGAGATGATGACCGCGGCCAGATAGGCCCCCGGCAGCGATCCCATGCCGCCAATGACGGCCACCACAAAGACCGAGGTGAGAATGTTGAAGTCCATCAGCAGGTCCGCGCCGCCCTTGGGCAGTTGCACCGCGCCGCCCAGCCCCGCCAGCGCGCAGCCCAGAAAGAACACGCCGGTGAACAGCCAGCTTTGGTTGACACCCAACGCGCCCACCATCTCGCGGTCCTGGGTCGCGGCGCGCACAAGGATGCCCACACGCGTCTTGGTGATCAGATACCACAGGGCCAGCGCCACAAAGGGTGTGATGGCGATCAGCGCAAGGTCATATTGCGGCACCGGTTCGTCCATGACGCGGATGATGCCGGTCAGCCCCGGCGCACGTGGGCCCAGCAGATCCTCGGCCCCCCAGACCATCAGGGTCAGATCCTGAATGACCAGGATGACACCAAAAGTTGCGACCAGCTGGAACAGTTCAGGCGCGGAATAGACCGGGCGCAGCACGCAGATTTCGACGATCACCCCGATCAGCCCGACGATGATCCCGGCCAGCAGCACCGCCCCCCAGAAACCGAAGGCGCCGGGCAGTACCTGCATCAGCGAATAGCCGACATAGGCGCCCAGCATGTAAAAGGACCCGTGTGCAAAGTTCACGATCCGGGTGACGCCAAAGATCAGCGACAGGCCAGAGGCGACCATGAACAAGGCCCCCGCATTGGCCAGCCCGGTCAGAAGCTGTGCAAGAAACAGACCCATCGCAGGTCTCCTTTAGATCGGAAAAAAAGAAATGTAGATCGGGGAAAAAGACATGCGGACGCGGCCCGGACAGGGTGCCCGGGCCGTTCGCAGACTTATTCGGACGGACGCAGCTTTTTCACTTCCTCGTCCGACGGCAGGTAGTCGGCGCCGTCCAGATAGGACCAGTCTACCATGACCCCCGCGCCATCCTTCAGCGCCGTGGTGCCAACGAAGGCACCCATCGTCGCCTGGTTGTCGATCTCGCGGTAGAGGATCTCGCCCACCGGAGAGTCGAATGTCAGCCCCTCGAACGCCTGACGGATCGCTTCGGTTTCGGTGGACCCGGCCCGGTCGAGCGCGGCGGCAATGGATTGTGCCGTCATGTAGCCGACCAGCGAGCCGAGCTTGGGCGTCTCGTCCCAACGGGCCTGATAGGCATCGACAAAGGTCTTGTTGGCGCCGTCCTCTTCGGTGAAGTCATACCACGGATAGCCAGTCACGACCCAGCCCTCGGGCGCCTCGCCCCCAAGCGGTTCCAGATACTCGGGCTCGCCCGACAGCAGGCCATAGACCTCGCGCCCCTCAAACAGGCCGCGGGTGTTGCCATCGCGCACGAACTTGGCAAGGTCGGTGCCGAAGGTCACATTGTAGATCGCATCGGGTTTGGACCGTTCCAGCGCCTGTACTTCGGCGCCGGAATCGATCTTGAACAGGGCGGGCCATTGTTCAGCCACGAATTCCACGTCCGGCTTCAGCTCGGTCAGCACTTCCTTGAAGGCTGCGACCGCATCCTTGCCATAGGCATAGTTCGGCGCGATCGTCGCGTATTTCACTGCATCGGTCTTGGCCGCGGCCTCGGCCAGCATCGCGGCCTGCATGTAGGTCGAAGAGCGCAACCGGAACGTGTAGGGATTGCCCGCGCCCCATGTGACCGCATCGGCCAGCGGTTCTGACGCAAGGTAGACCCACTGCTTTTCCGCGGCAAGCGACGCGATGGCAAGGCCGACGTTGGACAGGATCGACCCGGTCAGCATCACCGTCCCGTCCCGTGTCATCAGCTCTTCGGCGATCTTGATCGCCTCGCCGGGGTCGCCCTGATCGTCGCGGAAGATGAACTCCAGCGGACGGTCGATCACTCCGCCGTCGGCGTTGATCTCTTCCAGCGCCAGTTCGATGCCTTTCTTGTAGGGTTCGGCAAAGGCCGCCATGCGCTTGTAGTGGTTGATCTCACCGATCAGGATCGGTTCGCCGTCCTGCGCAAATGCCATGGGCGCGGTGCTGCCCAGCAAGGCGGCCAGCATCAGGCCGTTCAGGAATGTCTTGCGTTGCATAGTGGTTCCTCTCTGTCAGACGCCCCTTTTTATTGGCTCACGGGGCTTTAATGGGAAGGGCTAAGTTCAGTCGTGCTGCACGAAGACCGGGTGCACCGGCTCTCCCAGGTCTTCGGTTGCTTCGGTCTCGACCAGATCGCGGATTCGCTTGCGATAGACGTTCGGCCCCTTGTCGATGGCGATGCGGATGGGTTTGCGCTTGTGCGGACGCTGTTCCTCCTGGTGCACGGCCTCAAGGATTTCCTTGTCCTCGGCAAAGGCAACGCGGAACATCTTGTCCATCTGGGCCGATGCCGCCTCGTCGCCCACCGCCGTGTTGCGCAGATGCGCCCAGTGGTCGATGGTGTAATCTTCGGTGACCGGCGTCACAAAATGCAGCGCAAAGATCCGAACACCCTGATTGCGGTCCTCTTCGGCCAGCTTGCGATCTGCCGCGACGCTGCCAAAGTCGATCACCGCCGTGCTGGGCAGATGCAGGTAGTAATAATGCCAGCGGTCCACGTTGCCGGTAAAGCCGCCGAACGCCTTGAAGAACCCGATCGGTTCGGCGTCGCGGATCCAGCGCCAGGCCACGATCGCCTCGCCACTGGTCCGGACATGCACCGGCACGTTTTCGGAGGCCGCATTCCCCAGTGTCGTGGGATGCACAAAACTCACATGCGCCGGGTCCACAAGGTTCTCGGCCACGTTGAGGTAATGCGCCCGGATGTGCAGCTTGTCGCCGTGGTGCAGGTGCCAGTCCGGATGGCCCAGTTCGTCAAGGTGAAAGATCTTGTCCACCTCCGCCAGCGCCGGATCGCCCATCCAGACCCAGACGATGCCATGGGCCTCGTGCACCGGAAAGGCATCCACATAGGCCGAGCCCGGCAGGTTGTCCTGCCCGGGCACACGCACGCATTTGCCGCCCGTGTCGAAGGTCATGCCATGATAGCCACACTGGATCGTGTCCCCGATGCGTTTGCCCCGGCTCAGCGGCAACTGCCGGTGCGGGCAGCGATCCTCAAGCGCGGCGATTCGACCGTCCGCGGCCCGGAACATCACAAGGTTCTGGTTCAGCATCGTGAGCGGTACCAGAGACTCGCCAAAATCCGACGACCAGCCGGCCACATACCAGGCATTTTTCACGAATGACATGATCTGCGCTCCCTTCATCCCCTGTACATCGTACACGGTGCATCTTTGCCGGTGCATCCGCCGGAGCGGACACGGTTTACCGGCCCATACGGCATCGAAAACTTGTTAGTTGTCAAACAATATTTGACATCAATCAACAGGTGGACCCGGCCTGCCTTTCATGGAAAGATGCTGCACAATTCCCGTGCAGTTTGCAAAGGCCGGGCATTCCTCACAGCTCGGGCAGCGTCTTTTCGGACAGATGGCCCCGACCCAGGCAGACATGGAACATCCGGTGCTGAAAGACCCCACACCCCAGAACGAATCCGAGGCCTATCGCCTTGAGGAACAGATCGGCTTCAAGCTGCGCCTGGCCAACCAGAAGCATCTCGAAGTGTTCGCGCGCCTCATGCCCGACCTCACACCGACCCAGTTCGCCGTTCTGGCCAAACTGCGCGACGAAGGCACGATCAGCCAGAACCACCTTGGCCGACTCGTGGGCATGGACGCCGCCACGACCAAAGGCGTGGTGGACCGCCTGCGCAAGAAAGGTCTGCTGAAAAGCACGCCATCCCGGACCGACATGCGCCGCCTCGAAATCTCCCTGACCGAAGAGGGTCGAGCCTTTGCCACCGAATCGTTGACCACCGCGCGGGAAATTTCGCGGCAGACCGTCACCAACCTGACCCCGCGCGAGGTCGAGCGCTTGCTGGACCTGCTCGACAAACTCTGAGCGGCCCCGATCCCGCTCTGCACGCCCGGCCAAGGCCATACTGCAAACAGACGCGAAGCCGGATCACTTTCCGGCCGCACAATGGCAAACATCTTCCGGAAAACTGTTGCCAGACTCTGGCGCATCTGTCATAAAGGCCCTGCTGACGATCTTCTCTTCGACCACCTTGTCTTCCCTAACCGGCTTGCAGGCTATCGATCCGAACGTGACCTCGCCGGGCTGTCGCATACCGTGGACAGCATACTACGCTAAAGGAATATTCACATGGCTACTGGCACAGTGAAATGGTTCAACGCAACCAAAGGCTTCGGCTTCATTCAGCCCGATGGCGGCTCCAAGGACGTGTTCGTGCACATCTCCGCAGTGGAACGTTCGGGTCTGTCCGGCCTGAAGGACGACCAGAAGGTCACCTTCGACATCGAATCCGGCCGTGATGGCCGCGAGAGCGCGATCAACCTCGCCCTCGCCTGAGATCTGTCCCAGCGACAGGCTTCGACCGCCCCCAGGGGCGGTCGTTTTCGTTTGCGGCAACCGAAAGTCGGGTCAAGACTACAACGTGACAGCATACCGCGCGAAAGATGCCACACATTCCCGGTCGGATGCACATCGTGGCATTGAATTCCGCGTGGTGTTGAACAACATAAACAGGTTCCAAACGAAAAGAGCATTGCCATGATCTCTCGCCGAACTTTTGTCGCCGCCGCAGCGGCCTCTGTCGCCCTGTCCCGTCCCGCCCTCGCACAGGGGTTTCAGGTTGCGCCGAAATTTACCCCCCAGCGGGTGACCTTTACCAAGGCGTATGGTGCGGGTCAGATCCTGATCGTGCCCAAAGCGCATTTCCTTTATTTTGTGACCGAACCCGGCGTTGCATTGCGCTATGGTGTCGGAGTCGGCAAGGCGGGTCTTGAATTCACTGGCACTGCCACGATCCGCGTCAAGAAAGAGTGGCCCACCTGGCGCCCCACCGACGAGATGATCGAGCGTGAACCGGACAATTACCGCAAGTTCAAGGGCACCGACTATGTCCAGCCCGGCGGCCCGGAAAACCCGCTTGGGGCACGCGCGCTTTATCTGTTCCAGAACGGCCGCGACACCTATTTCCGCATCCATGGCACCACCGCGCCGGAAACGATTGGCCGGTCGGTGTCGAACGGCTGCATCCGCATGTTGAACGAACATGTCCGCGATCTTTACGAGCGGGTTCCGCTGGGCACGGTTGTCACCGTCCTGTGACGCTGCGCTGCCAGGACCGGACGGCCGCTTATGGCTGAGTTCGATCTGCTGGTGCTTGGGGCCGGTCCGGCGGGCAGTGCGGCTGCGGTCACGGCGGCCCGGGCCGGTCTGCGCGTCGCCCTTATCGACAGGCACAGCTTTCCACGGGACAAGCTGTGCGGCGGCGGGTTCACCGGCCGCTCAATGCGCTACTTCCGCGAGATTTTTGCCACCGGGATGCCTGATACACCGGTCCTGCGACAGGACGCCATAAGCTTCTGCGCCTTCGGTCACGAGATCGGGCATTTCACCGGCATCCCGGCCCTTCACATGACCATGCGCCGCGATCTTGATCACGCGCTGGTCAGGGCCGCGGTCGCGGCGGGTGCCACCGACCTGACCGGGCAAAAGGTAACCGCCCTCGATATAGATCAGCCTTCCGTCACCCTGGGCGGCCAAGCCGTCACCGCGCCACTTCTCATCGGGGCGGATGGCGTCAACAGCACCACGGCCCGCGCCCTGTTCGGGCGGGCGTTCGACCCCAAACACATCGGCTTTGCGCTTGAGGTCGAACTGCCCGCAGAGACACCGCCGGGCACGCCGGTGCGCATCGACTTTGGAGCGGCGGACTGGGGCTATGGCTGGGATTTTCCCAAGACCTGCGGCCGCACCATCGGCGTGGGGGGGGTGTTGCGGCGCAACACGGACTTGAAGGCCAACCTGTCGGCCTATCTGGCAGCCCTCGGCGTGGCGACGGATGCCCCTGTCAAAGGACAGTTCCTGCCGTTCGGAACCTATCGCCGTCAGCCCGGGCGCGGGCGCGTGATGCTTGTCGGTGATGCTGCGGGACTGGTCGACCCAATCACCGGCGAAGGCATCGCCTACGCGCTGAAAAGCGGGCAGCTTGCCGCGGTTTCGGCCATTGCAGCCCTTCGGACCGGGGCGCCGGAAACCGCCCTTGACCAGTATCGCAAGGCGCTTTCACCGATTCACCGCGCCATTTCCCAGGCGCGGATGATCCGCCCTTTCATTTTTTACCCTGCGTTCCGCAACAGTTTCGTTTCGGGCTTCCGGAACTCGTCGACGCTTCGGTCGGAATACCTCCGCCTTCTGGCGGGAGAAACCGAATACGGCCCCATTACACGCCGCACGCTGGCGCGGCTGCCCCGATTTCTGGCGCGAAGCGTCCTGAACTGACCGGAGGATCACCGCTGGTCGCCCGCCCCCGTCTTCACGGGTTGATAGGCAAATGCCTGCATAGGTACAAAGGGGTGCAGGAAGGGAACAAACCATGGCATTCGTCGGGTTTGCATTGGGAAGCGTGATCGGGGCCTTCTTCGGGCTTTTCGGTCTGTTCATCCTTGACCTTTCAGTCTGGAAATCGCTCGCGCTCTACATGTCCAGCGGGCTTTTCGTCGGGATGGGCGTCGTCTGCATCGGCGCGATTCGCGGACGCTGCGGGGCCGGACGTGACCGTCGCGACCCCCGGACGCCCGGCACATTTCGGTGACCTGTCATGCCTGTTCCCGCCCCGCGCAGCAGTCAGAGCAGAACATAGATGACCAGCAGGTTCGGGATCAGGAACAGCGCCGCGATGCAGAACAGTTTCGCAAGGTGCGACATGGTCGCGAACATCGGCTTGCTCTCAAGTGTCTCGCCATAGGCCATTGCGGCAAACATCAGCGCACCGGACTGACCCTGTTCGATACGCTGCGACGACTCGAGCCGTGCCCGTGCCGCGTGATATCGTTTTTCCAGACTTTCCTGGTCCACACCGCCAACCGCGCGGCCTACCGTTTCAGACATGCTTCTTTTCCTTCCAAAAAACATCTCTATGGTGGAACGCTGCGCAAGCCTGACAAGTGGCGCGAAAAAATTAAACGTTTCAATGGATAACACTGCCGGAGCAACAGACCTTTCAAGCGGACCCGGGCCCCCTGGGACCGAAGGATTCCGGTTTTTTTCTTGCAATGACTCAAGACGCTCTTCTATCAATAAGTGCGACGTTACCGCTGTCGACCCACTGCACCTTTACGGCACAGTCACTCGATCTTGCACTGACCTAGCCGATCTGCCGCAATACCGCGGGCAGCCACGTAAAGGAGCAAATTGATGCCAACTGGCACCGTCAAATGGTTCAATACCACCAAAGGCTACGGCTTCATTGCGCCCGACGGCGGCAAGAATGACGTGTTTGTACACATTTCTGCGGTCGAACGCTCGGGTCTCACCGGTCTGGCCGACAACCAGAAAGTGACCTTCGACATCGAGCCCGGTCGCGATGGCCGCGAGGCGGCGATCAACATCTCGCTGGCCTGAGGTCAGAAATCCAAAAGTCGTAAGGGCGCCAAAGCGGCGCCCTTCTCAAAGTGACCCGACGGTGCCAAGGCTGCGCCGTTCTCAAAGTGACCTGGCGGTGCCAAGGCTGCGCCGTTCTCAAAGTGACCTGGCGGTGCCGCAGCGGTGCCGTTCTAAAAGTAGCCCGGCGGCGCGTTCTTCCTGTTGCCCGTTTTGCACGTCACAGCGCAATTGCGGGCTCAGTCCTGTACCCGGACGATCAGTTGCTCGACCGACGGCCCCAGCGCCTCGACGATGCGTTTGACCCCTTTGGCATTGGGATGGAGCCTGTCAGCCTGCATGTAGGCGCTTGCACCCTGCGGGCCAAGATCTCCTTCAGACAGACCCTCGAAAAACTCGGGGAAATAAAGCGTTCCGTTGCTGTCGGCCAGTTCCGGATACATGGCGTCAAAGGCGGTCTTGAACTCCGGCCCGTAATTGTCCGTTGCACGCAGACCGACCAACAGGACCGATAGATCAGCGGCGGTGGCGACTTTCAGGATACCCTCAAGATTGGCCCGGGACGTTGCCGGATCGATCCCGCGCAACATGTCGTTGCCGCCCAGCGTGACGATCATCGCATCGGTGCTGTCCTCGATCGTCCATTCGACGCGCGACAGACCGCCCGCCGTCGTATCCCCCGATACACCGGCATTCACCAGCGTCACATCGTGCCCCCGGTCCTGCAACCATGCCTGCAACTGCGGCACAAACCCGTCGCCTTGCGCCAAACCGTAGCCAGCCGTCAGACTGTCGCCCAGCGCGACGATCTCGACCGGTTCGGCCTGCGCCACACTGACCCAGCCCACCAACAATGCCAATGCAAGCTTGCTCTGCAACGCAGCAACCCCATATGTTCTTAAACTCATTATGTCTGGACCTTTTCCATATGAACGATGCTGTTCTCGCCCTCAAGGATGTCACATTGCGCCTGAAAGGCAATGCCGGAATGGTGGAGATCCTTCACGGGATCACGCTCGACGTCTACAAGGGCGAGACTCTGGGGCTCGTCGGACCCTCGGGTTCGGGCAAATCCTCGTTGCTGATGATCATGGGCGGGCTGGAACGGGCGTCGGGGGGCAGCGTGATGGCCCTGGGGCAGGATCTGACGGCGCTGAACGAGGATGGTCTTGCGCGGTTCCGGCGTGACCACATGGGGGTGGTGTTCCAGTCCTTCCACCTCATCCCGACCATGACCGCGCTGGAAAATGTCGCGACGCCGCTGGAACTTGCGGGAAAGGCGGATGCCTTCGACCTCGCCCGGGCCGAGCTTGAATCCATGGGTCTGGGACACCGGGCCGACCACTACCCGGCGCAGATGTCGGGCGGCGAACAACAGCGCGTCGCGCTTGCACGCGCCTCGGCGCCCCGCCCGCAGATCCTGCTTGCCGACGAACCCACCGGCAACCTTGACGGCGTGAACGGCGAGGCGATCATCCGCATGCTTTTCGACCTGCGCGACCGCCACGGTGCCACCCTTGTCCTTGTGACCCATGCCAACACGCTTGCCGACAGATGTGACCGGGTGATCCGCCTGTCGGACGGTCGCATCGCGCCCCAGCACAGGCAGGCCGCGGAATGAGCCTGCGCATTGCCGCACGCTTTGCCCGCAGGGAACTGCGCGGCGGCCTGTCGGGCTTTCGCATCTTCATCGCCTGCCTGGCGCTTGGCGTGGCCGCCATTGCCGGGGTCGGTTCGGTCCGTTCGGCCATCCAGGCCGGGCTGGCGGACCAGGGTGCCATCCTGCTGGGCGGCGACGCAGAGGTGCAGTTCACCTATCGCTTTGCCACGCCCGAGGAACGTTCCTGGCTCGACTCTGTCGCCACGCAGGTGTCTGAGATCACCGATTTCCGTTCCATGGCCGTGGTCGATCCGGACGGGACAGCCGAACGCGCCCTGACACAGGTGAAATCCGTCGATTCCGCCTACCCGCTCAAGGGCGAGATCCTGCTTGATCCGCCGATGCCGCTGGCGCAGGCCCTCGCGACCGGGGATCTGCCCGGTGCGGTGATGGCCCCGATCCTTGCCGACCGGCTTGGGCTTGAGCCCGGCGACACCTTCCGCCTCGGCACGCAGGACTTCACCCTGAACGCCACCATCGCGCGCGAACCCGACAATTCCGGCGCGGGTTTCGCATTGGGTCCGCGCACCATGGTGCGCACCGCAGATTTGGCCAATTCCAGCCTGCTGACCCCCGGCACGCTGTTCGATTCCGAATACCGCCTCGATCTGCCGCCGGGCACCGACCTTGATGCCCTTCAGGCCCGCGCGGAAGAGCGGTATCGTGACACCGGCCTGCGCTGGCGCGATGCGCGCAACGGAGCGCCGGGCGTTGCCCGCTTCGTCGAACGCCTTGGCGCCTTTCTGGTTCTCGTCGGCCTCTCGGGTCTTGCCGTCGGCGGCGTCGGCGTCTCTGCCGCGGTGCGGTCCTACCTTGCGCGCAAGACCTCGGTGATCGCCACCCTCAGAACCCTGGGCGCCAGCCGCGCCACGATCTTTCAGACCTACTTTCTCCAGATCGGCGCGCTCAGCATCGTCGGCATCTTCCTTGGCCTGATCCTTGGTGCCATCATCCCGCTGGTCTTTGCCCCGCTCATCACCGCGTCGTTGCCCGTGCCGGCCCTGTTTGCGCTGCATCCCGAACCGCTGATCGAGGCGGCGATATACGGCGCGCTCACCGCGCTTGTCTTTACCCTCTGGCCCCTTGCCCGGGCCGAAGAGGTGCGCGCCGCCACCCTGTTCCGCGACGCGCTGGATAGCGCGAGCCTCTTGCCCGCCCCGCGCTACGTTATCGCCACGTGCCTTCTGACGCTTGCGCTCGTCGGTACCGCTGTGCTGTTCTCCGGCAATGCCTGGCTTACCCTCTGGACGGCGGGGGCATCTTTGGCGCGCTGATCCTGCTCAGCCTCGCCGCGATCCTGATCCGATGGCTTGCCCGCACGGCGGCACCCGCCGCCCGTGGCAGGCCGGTGCTGCGCTGGGCGCTGGGGGCCATCGGCGGCCCGCGCGAAGGCGCGGCATCGGTCGTGCTGTCGCTGGGACTTGGCCTGTCGGTGCTGGCGGCTGTGGGCCAGATCGACGGCAACCTGCGCAATTCGATCACCCGCGATCTGCCCGATGTGGCGCCGTCCTACTTTTTTGTGGACATCCAGAAGGACCAGATGCCCGGCTACCTTGCCCGGCTGGAAAACGACCCTGCCGTCAGTAAGATCGACAGTGCCCCGATGCTGCGCGGCGTCGTCACGATGATCAACGGACGCCCGGCTGACGAAGTCGCGGGGGACCACTGGGTCGTGCGCGGCGATCGCGGCATCACCTATGCCGACCGCCCGGGCGAGGATACGACCATCACCGCCGGGGAATGGTGGCCCGAAGGCTACGATGGCCCGCCGCAGGTCAGCTTTGCCGCCGAAGAGGCGGAAGAGATCGGCCTGGTTCTGGGCGATACCATCACCGTCAATGTGCTGGGCCGCGACATCACCGCCACCGTGACCAGCTTTCGCGAAGTGAACTTCGCCACCGGCGGCATCGGCTTTGTGATGAGCCTGAACGCCGCCGCGCTGGAAGACGCGCCACATTCCTTCATCTCGACCGTCTACGCCACACCGGAGTCCGAGGCGCAGATCCTGCGCGACCTGTCGCGCGAATTCCCCAACATCACGGCGATCCGGGTCGCCGATGCGATCGACCGGGTGTCCCAGCTTCTCGAAGGCATCGCCTCGGCCACCCGCTGGGGGGCTGCTGCCACCCTGCTGACCGGCTTTCTCGTGCTGATCGGGGCGGCGGCCGCCGGAGAACAGGCCCGCACCTTCGAAGCGGCGATCCTCAAGACACTGGGCGCCAGCCGCGCCCGCATCCTGCGCAGCTTTGCCCTGCGCGCGGCGCTGCTGGGCGCCGGGGCGGGACTTGTCGCTCTGGGCTCCGGCATCCTTGGCGGCTGGGCGGTCAGCACCTTCATCATGGAAACCTCGTTTGCCGTGATCTGGTCCTCGGCCTTCGGGATCATCCTTGGCGGTATCCTTGCCACGCTGCTCGCCGGGCTCGCCTTTGCCTGGCGGCCCCTGGCGGCCCGCCCGGCCGGTGTGCTGCGCGCAAGGGAATAGAACCTTGCGCAACGGCGCCTGCGCTGGCATGGCTGAAACCGACCCAGCCAAGGCCAAAGGACTCCTCCCAATGACCGATCACCTGCCCATGACCGTTCCCGCCGCCATCACACCCGCGCAGCGCACCAGCCTCATCAACATCATCCGCCGGGCGGCACGCACGGAAATCATGCCGCGCTTCCGCGACCTGGCTTCGCTGCGGATCGACCAGAAGACCGGACCGCAGGATCTGGTGACCGAAGCCGACCGCGCTGCGGAAAAGATGATCGCCCGTGGCCTGATCCAGATGTTCCCCAACGCCCTGATCGTGGGCGAGGAAGACGTGGCGGCGAACCCCGGTGTCGTGGACAAGATCGCCGATGCCCCCCTGGCCTTTACCATCGACCCGGTGGACGGAACCTGGAACTTTGCCCATGGTCTTACGCAATTCGGCGTGATCCTGTCGGCCACACGGTTCGGCACACCGGTGTTCGGCCTGCTGTACGATCCCGTGATGGATGACGTGATCGTCGCGGATGACACCCGCCCCGCACAGCTGATCAAACCGCGCCGCGCGCCGCGCCGCCTACAGGTTTCGAAAGGCGGCGCCATCGAGGATCTGACCGGCTACGCGGCCCTCTACCTGCTGCCGGCGGACAAGCAGGCCGCGATGGCCGCCACCTTTCCAAAATTCCAGCGGGTCATGTCGCTGCGCTGCGCGTGCCACGAATTCCGGATGCTCGCGCAGGGCCATGTGGATTTCGCCTTTGCCGCGGGCCTTACCCCCTGGGACCACGCCGCAGGAGTGCTGGTCGCTCAGCGCGCGGGCGGCCATGTGGCCATGCTCGACGGGTCGGACTACAAGGCCGACGCCCCGCGCACCGGCTATCTGCTTGCGGCATCGGACGCCGCAACCTGGAACCGCATCCGCGACACCTTCGATTTCCTGTTGAAAGACTGATACCAGACCGGGCAGAGGTGCCCCCCCTGCCCGGCCCACCTGCCCGACGCTGCGCCTATTCCGCCGCCTCGGCATAATCCGACATCGGCGGGCAGGTGCAGACCAGATGCCGGTCGCCATAAACATTGTCCACGCGGTTGACCGGCGGCCAGTATTTGTCCACCCGGAACGCCCCCGGCGGGAAACATCCCTGTTCGCGGCTGTAGGGTCTGTCCCAGTCACCCACCAGATCCTCGACCGTGTGCGGCGCGTTCTTGAGCGGGTTGTTGTCGCGGTCGATGCTGCCGTCCTCGATGGCGCGGATTTCCTCGCGGATTGCCAGCATCGCATCGCAGAACCGGTCCAGTTCGGCCTTGGTCTCGGATTCCGTCGGTTCGACCATCAGGGTTCCCGCCACCGGCCAGCTCATCGTTGGCGCATGGAAACCCGCATCGACCAGCCGCTTGGCAATGTCGTCCACCGTGACACCCGCGCTGTCGGCAAAGGGGCGCACGTCCAGGATACATTCATGCGCGACCCGGCCCTGCTTGCCCTTGTAGAGCACCTTGTAGGCCCCGCTCAGCCGGGCGGCGATGTAATTGGCGTTCAGGATCGCCACCCGCGTCGCCTGGGTCAGCCCCTCGCCACCCATCATCAGGATATAGGCCCAGCTGATCGGCAACAGCGAGGGCGAGCCGAACGGCGCGGCCGATACCGACCCCACACCGGGTTCCAGCGGATGGGACGGCAGATGCGGCACCAGATGCGCCTTGACCCCGATGGGGCCCATGCCGGGACCGCCCCCGCCATGGGGAATGCAGAACGTCTTGTGCAGGTTCAGGTGGCTGACATCGCCCCCCAGATCGCCGGGGCGGGACAGCCCGACCATGGCGTTCATGTTGGCCCCGTCGATATAAACCTGACCGCCGTGCTCGTGGGTGATGCGGCAGACATCGCGCACCGTTTCCTCGAACACGCCATGGGTGCTGGGATAGGTGATCATGCAGCCTGCCAGCGTGTCGGAATGTTTTTCGGCCTTGGCAGTGAAATCCGCAATGTCGATCGAGCCGTTGTCGTCGCAGTTCACCGGTACAACCTTCCAGCCGACCATCTGGGCGCTGGCGGGGTTGGTGCCATGGGCATTGACCGGGATCAGGCAGACGTTGCGATGCCCCTGCCCCTCTGCCCGGTGCCAGTCCGCAATGGTCAGCAGACCGGCATATTCGCCCTGCGCGCCGGAATTGGGCTGCATCGACAGCCCGTCATAACCGGTGATCTCGCACAGCTTCTGGCTCAGGTCACCGATCAGCTCGGCATAGCCCTGCGCCTGATCCATGGGCACAAACGGGTGCATGTCCGAAAACGCCGGCCAACTGACCGGCATCATCTCGGCGGCGGAATTAAGCTTCATCGTACAGGATCCCAGCGGGATCATCGCCCGGTCCAGCGCCAGATCGCGGTCAGCGAGGCGGCGCATATAGCGCATCATCTCGGTCTCTGCCCGGTTCATGTGGAACACGTCGTGTTGCAGATAGGGGCTGGTGCGCAGCAGCGCCTCGGGCAGGCGATAACGTGCCGTCCGGTCACTGTCATCACGCGCCACACCAAAGGCGCGCCAGACGGCCTCGATCACAGCGGGGCGGGTGGTTTCGTCCAGAGTGATGCCGACCTGGGTCTTGCCCACGGCGCGCAGGTTCACGCCATGCTGCACCGCCGCCTGCATCACGCCCTGCTGGAACAGGCCCACATCCACCGTGATCGTGTCAAAGAAGGTGTCGGGTTCGATGGTGAAACCCGCCTCTTCCAGCCCCCGCGCCAGCCGCTCGGTCTTGCGGTGGATGCGCTGCGCAATGGCACGCAATCCGTCCGGGCCGTGGAACACTGCATAGAATCCCGCCATCACCGCCAGCAGCGCCTGCGCGGTACAGACGTTGGATGTGGCCTTTTCGCGCCGGATATGCTGCTCGCGCGTTTGCAGCGCAAGGCGATAGGCGCGGTTGCCGTGGGAATCCACCGACACGCCGACGATCCGCCCCGGCATGTTGCGTTTATAGGCATCCCGGCACGCCATGTAGGCCGCGTGCGGCCCGCCATAGCCCAGCGGGATCCCGAACCGCTGGGTCGAGCCAACGGCAATGTCGGCCCCCATCGCGCCCGGTTCCTTGAGCAGGCACAGCGCCATGGGATCGGCACTGACAATGCCGATGGCCCCCGCACCGTGCAGCGCCTCGATCTCGGGGGTAAAGTCGCGCACATGGCCATGGGTTCCGGGATACTGAAAGATCGCCCCGAACACCGCGCTGGCGTCCAGCGTATCGGCAGGCCCGACAATGACCTCGATCCCCAGCGGCTGCGCGCGGGTGCGCATCACCGAAATGTTCTGCGGGTGGCAGTGTTCATCCACAAAAAAGGCGCGCGCCTTGGACTTGGCGACGCGCTGCGCCATGGTCATCGCCTCGGCGCAGGCCGTCGCCTCGTCCAGCAGTGACGCATTGGCGATCGCAAGCCCGGTCAGATCCGAGACCATCGTCTGATAATTCAGCAGCGCCTCAAGCCGCCCTTGCGAAATTTCGGGCTGGTAGGGCGTATAGGCCGTATACCATGCGGGATTTTCAAAGATGTTGCGCTGGATTGCGGGCGGCGTCACCGTGCCGTGATACCCCATCCCGATCAGCGACGTCAGAACCCGGTTCTTTTCCGCCACTTCGCGCATGTGAAACAGCAATTCGCGCTCCGACAGCGCCTTGCCGAAATCCAGCGGCGTTTCCTGCCGGATCGCGTGGGGCACGGTCTGCTCCATCAGCGCCTCGAGATCGGCAACACCAAGCGTCTCGAACATCACCGCCATCTCGTCCGGGGACGGCCCGATGTGCCGCCGGTTGGCAAAGTCATAGGGTTTGTAATCGATCGGCGTGAAGGACATGTCTTTCTCCCGTCCGGCCTCGGCGGCCGTGTCTCGTGTCCGGGTCACCCCCCGGAACACAGGTCAAAGCCAAGGGAATCTCCCCCGGCTTCTTCTTTTCGAAAATACCCCGGGGGGTCCGGGGGGCTGGCCCCCCGGCTGTCGTGGGGTCCGGGGGGCTGGCCCCCCGGCTGTCG
>JAGXGV010000136.1 GCA_024636635.1 Puniceibacterium sp. | reverse complement strand
GGACAAGACCGCCATCCTCGGCACCTCCCGCGGCGGGCTCATCGCGATGGTGCTGGCCGCCACCGCCGGGGACCGCCTGCTGGGCGTCGCCCTGAACGACATCGGACCCGAGATCGCGCCACAGGGCCTCGAACTCATAAAGTCCTACCTGGGCCGCAACCCGCCCTGGAAAACCTGGGACGACGCGGCCAGGGCCCGCATCCTCGCCAGCGACGGCTTTGACAACGTCCCCCTCTCGCGCTGGCGGCACGAGGCCGAAACGCTCTACCGCGAAACCCCGGACGGCCTCGTCATCCGCTATGATCCGCGTCTGCGCGACGCCGTGCTGTCGTCCGGGACCCAGCCCGCGCCGGATATGTGGCCACTCTTCGATGCGCTCGCCGGACTGCCGCTCTGCACCCTGCGCGGCGCCAACTCCAACCTGCTCTCGCGTGAAACCTTCGCCACCATGCAGCGCCGCCACGCCGACATGATCGCCGCCGAAATCCCGGACCGCGGGCACATCCCGTTTCTGGACGAACCGTCGGCCCTTGCGGCACTCGGCGCCTGGCTCGACCGGATACGGTGAAGACCCGGGCAACAGCCGATAAAACCCCGCACGCTGCGCTTCTTCTTTTTCCAAATACCCAAATCCCACCCTCGCCACAGGCACCCACCATGAACATCGACATGATCAACGCCGCAGCACTTCGCCTCGCGGGCCACGCCCGCCGAACGCCGCTGCTGTCCTCTCCGTTTCTGGACGAGATCGCGGGACGGCGGGTCTTCGTGAAACCCGAATGCCTGCAACATACCGGCAGCTTCAAGTTCCGCGGCGGCTGGTCCGCTGTCTCGGCCCTGCCCGCCGACATCCGGGCCAGGGGCGTCATCGCCTTTTCCTCGGGAAACCACGCCCAGGGGGTCGCTCTGGCAGCCCGCGAACACGCTATCCCGGCCGTCATCATCATGCCCGCGGACGCTCCGCGCATGAAAATCGACAACACCCGCGCACTCGGCGCCGAAGTCGTACTTTACGACCGCGCGGGCGAAGACCGCGATGCACTCGGTGCCCGCCTGTCCGCCGAACGCGGCCTCACACTGATCAAACCCTTCGACGACCCCGAGGTCATTGCCGGGCAGGGCACCACGGGGCTCGAGATTGCCGAAGATGCCGCCGCCCTCGGCATCACCAACGCCGACGTGATCGTCTGCTGCGGCGGCGGCGGCCTCACCTCCGGTATCGCCCTCGCGCTCGAGTCCCGCGCGCCCGGTCTGCGCGCCCGCCCGGCAGAGCCGGAAGGCTTCGATGACGTGGCGCGCTCCCTGACCTCGGGGCGCATCGAACGCAACGCCCGCACCTCCGGCAGTCTTTGCGATGCGATCATCACGCCCCAGCCCGGCGATCTCACCTTTCCGATCCTGAAACGCCTCTGCGGTCCCGGCCTCGTCGTCACCGAGGACGAGGCGCTGCACGCAATGTGCCTGGCCTTCGCCCGGCTAAAAATCGTCGTCGAACCCGGCGGCGCCGTCGCTCTTGCCGCAGCCCTGTTTCGCCCGGACGAGGTTACGGGCGACGCAGTCATCGCCGTGGCTTCGGGCGGCAACGTCGACGCCGATGTCTTCACCCGGGCTCTGGCCCGCTTCCAGATCTGACCCACCGGCGCGCCCCCAAAGAGTTTTGAAAAAACTCTTTGCAAAACTTTTCAGAAAAGTTTTGCTCTGTCCTGCGGCCGCACCGCCGTTCCAAAGGAGACCTAGACCATGCACATCGCCAGACTCGACGGCATCCGCCTGCATTTCCGCATCGACGGCGACCCATCGGGCGCCCCCGTGGTGTTCTCGAACTCGCTCGGCACCGACCTCAGGCTTTGGGACAAGGTTCTCCCCCTGCTGCCCAGAGGTCTGAGGTTCATCCGTTACGACATGCGGGGGCATGGCCTGTCTGAAGTCACCCCAGCCCCCTATGGTATGGGCGTGCTGGTGTCGGACGTGGAAAAGCTGATGGAGCATCTCGGTGTGCAAAATGCCATCTTCGTCGGGCTCTCCATCGGCGGCATGATCGCCCAGGGCCTTGCCGCCAAGCGGCTTGATCTGGTCCGCGCGCTGGTCCTGTCCAACACCGGCGCCAAGATCGGCACCCGCGAGATGTGGCAGGACCGCATCGACGGCGTCCGTGCGGGCGGGATCGAATCGCTTGCCGATGCGACTATGCAGCGCTGGTTTTCGGCCCCGTTCCGCGAAACAGACGAATTCACCGGCTGGCGCAACATGCTCGTCGCCCAGCCGGTCGAAGGCTACACTGGCTGCAGCGCCGCGATCGCGGGCACCGACTTCATGACGACCACCGCCGCCCTGCGCCTGCCCACCCTTGGAATCGCAGGGTCCGAGGACGGATCGACCCCGCCGGACCTGGTGAAAGAGATGGTGGATCTGGTGCCGGGCTCCGAATTCGCGCTTATCCGCGGCGCAGGGCATCTGCCTTGCGTGGAAAAGCCCGAAGAATATGCGCGCATCCTTTCGGACTTTCTTGTCCGACAGGGCCACGCCAGCGCCTGACCGCCAGAATAGGAGCTTCCAGATGCCGCATTTCCTGCTGATCCACGGCTCTTGCCACGGGGCATGGTGCTGGCGCGATGTGATCCCGGAACTGACCGCCCTTGGTCATACGTCCCGGGCCATCGACCTGCCCGCCCATGGCCAGGACACCACGCCGGTCGCCGAGGCCACGCTCGACCTTTACGCGCGGGCGATCCTTGAAGCCATCGACGGCCCGACCGTCGTCGTCGGGCACTCCATGGGCGGCTTTCCCATCAGCCGGGCCGCCGATCTTGACCCGACCGGCATGACGGGGCTGGTCTATCTCTGCGCCTATGTCCCGTGGGACGATCACACGCTGGTCGAAATGCGCCTGCGCGCCCCGCGCCAGCCCATCCTAAAGGCAATCCGCCGCGCGCCGGACGGGCAAAGCTTCGACATCCTGCCTGAACATGCGCGCGAAGTCTTCTATCACGACTGCCCGCCATCCGCGGTCGCCTATGCTCTTGAAAACCTCTGCCCGGAACCGACGCTGCCGCAGGCCACCAAGGTCACACTGGGCACCAACTACCGCTCGGTCCCACGCAGCTACATCCTGTGCGAACAGGACAGCGCCATTCCGTCCGAGTTCCAGGACACCATGGCCCGCGATTTTGACCCGGCCGAGGTCATCCGCATGCCAACCTCGCATTCGCCGTTCTTTTCCGCCCCGGCCGAACTTGCGCGACATCTGGACCGGATCGCCACCACGCGCAGCCTGTCCGCTGCGGAGGCCTGAGGCACTCCAGGATCCACACCCCAGGACATGCGCAACGGCCCGTAACCGGACCATGCGCCAGCGCCGCGCAAGAGAGATCCGCAAGGCGACCCAAGGCCGGAAATATCCCCAATGCGCCGCATTTCCGCCAGAATCCCCGCTTACTGAAACGTTGACCGACACGGGTGGGGCCGTCGCGATCAATTCAGGAGCATTCCATGCTGCGCAAAACCGCCGTCCTTTCCGTACTGGCCGCCTTCGGTCTGGCCGGTTCCCTGCACGCCGACGACAGCGATCCCGCCAACTCCGGGGCGGGCGCAGAACATTACGTCGTGATGCTGGGACACGGCTATTTCCCCGCCTCCGTACACCCCGTGATCGGGGATACCATCCTCTTTGTGAACATCACAGACATCCCCATGGCCGCCACCGCCGAAGATGGCAGCTGGTCCACCGGCCTGTTGCCCGAGAACGCAGCCTTCATCCTTCCGGTGACCGATGGCATGACCATGGCATATATCAATGGCGTGCCGCAGCCGGACGGACAGATCGAAGTGATCGAAAGCACCGAAGACACCGGCGCAACGATCATTGCCGAAGGCATCGTCGACTATGTCAATCCCGCTCCCGTCGATCTGAACCCGGATGGCACGCCAAGCAGCCTGCCGGACGAAGCCTACGACAACAGCTGATCCGGATCAGACGTCCAGCGGGTCCGTCAGGGCGGGGCCGAAAGCGCGGTTCGAATTGACCGCCGTGCCGACGCGGTAGAAGGACAGCGACTGTTCGGGGGCCGCGGTCATCAGCGCCGCGGCGCCCTTTCCTTCTTCGCCCAGCCACATCGGCCAGTCGTCTGCCGCCAGAATCACCGGCATTCGGTGGTGGATCTGCGACATGGTCCGGTTGGCGGCCGTTGTCACGATTGCGCAGGTGCGCAGGGCTTCGCCGTCCCGGTCCCAGTCCTGCCAGACGCCCGCAAAGGCCAGCAGATCACCCCCGGTTGGATGGATGTACCAGGGCAGCCGCTTGCCATCCTCGTCCCTGGTCCATTCGTAAAACGCCGAGGCGGGGATCAGGCAGCGGCGTTCCCGGCAGGCGGCCCTGAAGGCGGGTTTTTCGGCAATCGTCTCGGCCCGCGCGTTGATCAGCCGCGGCCCACCGGTCACCGTCTTGTACCAATGCGGCAGAAACCCCCAGCGCATGGCGCCAAGGTGCCGCTGACCGTCATTGTTCCAGACCACATGCACGTCATTGGTCGGGCAGACGTTGTAATTCGGGACGTCCGGCAGGTCATTGGCCGGGGAGGCCGCAAAAAGCTGCGCCATGGCATCGGGCGGCAGGGTGACGGCAAAGCGTCCGCACATCGCCTTAGTCCCCCAGCCCGGAATACAGCATCAGCCCCCAGTCGCACAATTCACCTTCGGCCTGCCCCCATGCGGCACCAAAGGCAATCGGGTCTAGCCCGGACAGCGCGGCAATCTGCGCCACGCTGCGACGGCCGTCCACTGCCGCCAGTGCCTTTCCCAAACGCTGCGGCAGGGTCAGGCCGGTCGCGATCTGGCCCATGCGCACCGGCACAGGCTTGCCCTGCGCCACGGCCCGGCCCAGCGCCACCGGCCCCACGCCGCGCAGATGCGGAATCAGGCTGCGGTCGCGCCCGCGGGCAACACTGCGCGTGTCGTCCAAAGGGACGGCATAGGCCACGTGCATCTTGATGGTCCCACGCAGCTTTTCCGCGATGCCCCAGGCAGTGACCGCATCCACGCCCGCAGGAACCGGCGCGATGCGGGAGAGGTCATAAAGCGCCGGCGTCGCGAAGGACAGCAACCGCCAGCCGGTCCGCTTCAGCACAGCGTCAAGATCCGCGATGTCATAGGCGCGGTCCTGCGAATGCAGCAGCAGGTCGTAAAAGCCCGCGTCGCTTTGCAGATGGTCGCTCAGGTTCGGGTTGCAGCGGAACGGGTGCCCTTCGGGAAGCGCCTCGACAAGGCCACGCGCCGCTGTCAGCCGCTCTTGCGGCGCAAGGTCGGCGAACAGGGCACCAAACGCCTCTTGCAGGGGGTAGACACCGGAACGGCCATGGGGCGCATAGACCATGAATCCCATGCCGCCGCCCGGGGCAAGCGCTGCGAGCAGGGCGGCAAAGCCTGCGTCCGGGTCGGGCAGATGGTGCAGGACGCCGCAGCAGTCGATGTAGTCGAAGGTTCCCAGCGCCGCCGCATCGAGCAGCGATCCGGTGACGAAGGTAATGCCGGTGAGACCCCGCGCCGCTGCGCGCGCTTCCGCCACAGCCCGGGCGGTCGGGGACAGGTCAAGGTAGGTGATCGCATAGGGCCGCCCCGCCGAGGTCAGCACCTGCGCAAGCTGGATCAGCCCATCCCCGGTGCCACCGCCCGCCACCAGCGCGCGCAGAGGTCGGGTCCAGTCACGCTTACCCTGAAACAGCACATGGTCGATTTCGAACGGATGCGAGGGAGAGCCGGTGACAAGCCGCTTCGCCTCGTCCGCCGGATCGCGTTCCGGATAGGGATAGGTATCGTACTGTTCCTGGACCGAAACCATGAGACGTCCTTGTGGAATTGCGGGTTTGGCGGGGTTCGGCGGCAGAGTTGTGGCACAACCTGCCACGGGTGGCGCGGGATGTCACGTCGAGGCGGGGGGCGCTGCCCCCGTCGCGCGCTGCGCGACTCCCCCGGAGTATTTTTGAAAAGAAGAAACCGGGCGTCCGGACGTGCCGCGACCGGGCAGAACCGGTCGCGCGGGGAAGGACATTTGTCTTGGCCGTACAAGGCGCGCCGTCGGGACCGGCGCGCCTTGTACGGTGTCGAGAGCGCTTACTTTACCGTGATGCGTCCGTCGGTGTAGGGCTGATAGGGGCCGTTCTGTGCCAGGAACTCCGCCGTCACATCCGCAAGGTCGGGGCCGAAGTCATAGGCATCCGTGGCATCGACGAACATGCTGTACCCGTCGCCACCGTTGCGCACGTAGTTGTTGGAGACCAGGCCATACTGCGCGTCGGGGTCGATCGGCGCATCGTCCACCATCACGTCCGAGATCCGGCTGCCCGGCTCGGCAGAGGCATCCACCGTAAAGGTCACGCCCGCGACCTGCGGGAAGCGGCCGGCGCCTTCCTCGATCTGGCTCACGCCGTTTTCCAGCGCGTCGATCACCGTCTGGCCCGACACGAAAAAGGTCGAGAGCGTGTTCTGGAACGGCAGCACCGTCAGCACCTCGCCCATCGTGACCTCGCCTGCGTCGATGCTGGCGCGCAGGCCGCCCGAGTTGGCGATGGCGATCTGGATGCCCTGATCCGCCACCCGCGCGAGCATCGCATCGGCGACAAGGTTGCCCATGGAACATTCCATCGTCCGGCAGAGATCCCGGTCGCCGACGATCGGCTCTGCCGTTTCGGCCACCACCCTGTTGCGGATCTCGTCGAGGGGGACAGCGGCTTCGGTGATGCGGTCCTTGGTGGCGCTGTCCTCGGACACGGCGGCGTCGAGCAGGATCGGCTCGCCCACCGCCGCCTTTATCACGCCCTCGTCGTCGAAGGTCACGTTCAGCTCGCCCAGGAACTTGCCATAGGCATAGGCCTGCACGATGGCCGTATCGCCCACCATCACGGGGTAGGGTCCCTTGGCGCCTTCGATCGTGTTGGACAGCAGCGAATTGTCATGCCCGCCGACGATCACGTCGACACCGGTGGTGTTCGCGGCCACCGTCCTGTCGACGTTCAGGCCCGAGTGTGAAAGCACGATGATCTTGTTCACGCCCTCGGCCGTCATCTTGTTGACCTCGGCCTGCACCGCCTCTGACGGGTCGGAAAAGGTGATGTTCGGCCCCGGCGAGGCCAGCTCATCGGTGTCTTCCGGCGTCAGGCCGATCATGCCGATCTTTTCTCCGCCCTTTTCGATCACCGTCGATTTCATCAGCACATCCGCCAGAAGCGGCTCGGTCGAGACATCGGCATTGGACATCAGGATCGGAAATTCGAGCGCATCCATGAAGCCGCGCAGCACCTCGGGGCCGTCGTCGAACTCGTGGTTGCCGACGGTCATGCCGTCATAGCCCATCTTGTTCATCATCTCGGCGGCCAGCTTGCCCTTGTAGTAGGTGTAAAACAGCGTGCCCTGAAACTGGTCGCCCCCGTCGACGAGGATGGAGTTGTCGGTGCGGTCCCGCGCCGCCGCGATCGCGGATACCAGACGCGCCGATCCTCCGAAACATTCGCCTGCGGTATTGTCCTCGGCCGAGCAGCCCGAATCATAGGCGCTGATCGGTTCGAACCGTGCGTGGAAATCGTTGGTGTGCAGGATGGTCAGGGAATAATCCGCGCTCGCGGCCCCTGCGGTCAGGGCCAGCGCGGCGGCGCTTGTCATCAGGCGAAGGCACATGGGGCTTCCTCTCTCTTTTTCAGGGCGTCCGGGCTTTGCGGCCCGTTGGCGTTCCAGGATGGATGTTGCATCGCAGCACGCGCCAAGTCAAAGACTACGCAGGGGTAGGAAGCCGCTCTGGTCGTCTTGCAGGCAGGCCCCGCTTGACGCAGCGCCGCAGCCGGGGCAAACCGCCTGCATGGCACTCATATACAAGATCTTCCGCACGCCCGAACATGCCGACCTGGTCCGGGACGGCAGCACGCAAGGCGCGCCCGTCGACCGGGCGGATGGCTATATCCACATCTCGACCGCCGACCAGGTTGCGCAAACCGCCGCGAAGCATTTTGCCGGCGAGGACGGTCTCAAACTGCTCGCGCTCGATCCCGATGTGCTGGGTGCGGCGCTGAAATGGGAGGTGTCGCGCGGCGGAGCGCTGTTCCCGCACCTCTACCGCCCCCTACTGGCCAAAGATGTGGTCTGGGTCCGCGACCTGCCGCTGGTGAACGGGCGGCACGATTTTGACGGGCTGCTCGCATGATTGCCGAACGGCTTGGGCTCGCGCTGCTGCACCGGCTCGATCCGGAAACCGCGCATGGCCTTGCCTTGCAGGCGCTCCGGCTGGGCGCGGCGCCCTCTCCGGGGCTTGTCACATCGGACCGGTTGCGCACGCAAATAGCAGGTCTGCCGCTTGCCAACCCGATCGGCCTGGCCGCCGGCTTTGACAAGAATGCCGCGGCGCTTCTGGGCCTCTCGCGCGCTGGCTTCGGATTTCTCGAGGTCGGCGCCACCACCCCACAGCCGCAACCAGGCAATCCCAGACCGCGCCTGTTCCGCCTGACCGGGGACCTGGGCGTGATAAACCGCTTCGGTTTCAACAACAACGGGATGGAGGCGATGCGCACACGCCTTGCCAACCGCCCGCGCGATGCGGTGATCGGCCTGAACCTTGGTGCAAACAAGGACAGCGCCGACCGCGCAAGCGATTTCGCGCGCGTCCTGGCCCATTGCGGCGCGCATCTGGACTTCGCAACCGTAAACGTCAGTTCGCCCAACACCGAACGCCTGCGCGACCTTCAGGGAAAGGACGCGCTGGCGGCCCTTCTCGCCGGGGTCATGACGGCGCGGGACGGACTTGCCACCCCCATACCGGTATTTCTCAAGATCGCGCCGGATCTTGATGCCGACGCGCTCCGGGACGTGGCCGAGGTCGCCATGGCCAGCGGCGTCGCGGGCATCATCGCCACCAACACGACGCTGGCGCGCGACGGACTGACTTCGCCGCACCGCCAGGAGGCGGGCGGCCTGTCAGGCCAGCCGCTGTTTCACAGATCCACCCGGGTGCTGGCCCGGCTTTCGGGATGGACCGCGGGCAAGCTGCCCCTGATCGGCGTCGGCGGCATCGGTTCGGCGGAACAGGCCTATGCCAAGATCCGCGCCGGGGCATCAGCGGTTCAGCTCTATTCGGCGCTGGTCTATGGCGGGCTGTCGCTGGTGCCGCAGATCGCCGAAGGGCTTGACCGCCTTCTCGCCCGCGACGGTTTTGCGAATGTGAGCGAGGCTGTCGGGACAGGCCGGGCCGACTGGTTATGACCGCGGTCATGAACCAGGGACGCACCGCCCGGGGCCATCGCATGTTGCGCAGAACAGCAAACCCGGATTGCGGATCGAACGCACTGTGCTGCGCAACCGCGGCATCGCCCGCGCCCACGCCCACGCCCACGCCCACGCCCACGCCCACGCCGGTGAATGCCTGACTCCAATGAAACGCGATATGCCCTAAAGTCGCGGCACGGCCCCGCGACCCGACCGCGCGGCCGCCACAAAGGCCCGGATCAGTCCGGCATCCTTGACCCCGGGTGCCGTTTCGACACCGGACGAGACGTCAACCTGCTGCACCCCCGTGACCGCGATCGCGGTCGCCACCGTTTCGGGCGTCAGCCCGCCGGCCAGCATCCAGGGCATCGGCCAACGGCGCGCGGCAATCAACCGCCAGTCAAAGACCAGACCGTTGCCCCCAGGCAGCACGGCATCTTTCGGCGGCTTGGCATCGACCAGAATCTGGTCCGCCACGCCAACATATTGATCCAGCTTTTCGACATCCCCCGGCCCGGCGATCCCGACCGCCTTCATCACCGGCAACCCGTAGCGACGCTTGATCCCGGCCACGCGCTCAGGCGTCTCGGTCCCGTGCAACTGCAACATGTCCAGCGGCACGGTGCCTGTAATCTCGTCCAGCAGGGCGTCACTTGCATCCACCACAAGCGCGACCTTGGCCAGACCCACCGGCGCCTCGATTGCCAGCGCCTTTGCTTGTGCCACGCTCACGGCACGCGGCGATGGCGCGAAGAACACGAACCCGGCATAGGCCGCTCCGGCCTCGGCCGCCGCGATCACATCTTCCAGCCGCGTCAACCCGCAGATCTTCACCCTGATCTCTGACAAAATGCCTCCGGAGGAGCACAGACGCCCCTGCTTCTCTGGGTCAAAAATATCCCGGGGGAGTCGCCTGAAAGGCGACGGGGGCAGCGCCCCCGATCCGCACCCGAACTTGCGTGAACTGCCACAGGGGCAAAGCCACCGCGGAACCCTGGCTGGATCAGCTTGCCTGATCCAGCAGTGCCAGCACCTCGTCCTTGTCCTTGTCCCGCTCGCCCCGCACCCGGCGCAGTTCACGCTCAAGCCGCTTGACTTCGGCCTGACGGCGTGCGGCTTCGGCGCGGTGCTTGTGCTCGCGCAGCCATTCCCAGACAAATCCGACCAGCAGACCGGCGACGATGCTGCCGAAGATCACGATGAACAGCGGCAGTTGCATCCGCTCCTGCATGCCCAGCAGGATCGACAGATCCGCGGGCAGCAGTTGCAGCGTCACGGCATCCCGGTTGGCCAGCGCCACCGAGACAAGGACAACGGCCAGAAAGGCCAGAAAGGCATAGCGAATATAGCGCATCATTTTACTTTCCGTTCAGGCGGTCACGCAAGAGCTTGCCGGTCTTGAAGAAGGGTACGTGTTTTTCCTCGACTTCGACCGATTCACCGGTGCGCGGGTTGCGCCCTACCCTCGCATCGCGCTGCTTGACTGAAAAGGCGCCAAAGCCGCGCAGTTCAACCCGATCCCCCCGGGACATGGCATCCGTGATCTCGTCGAAAATGGTATTTACGATCCGCTCGACATCCCGCTGGTAAAGATGCGGATTGTCGTCGGCAATCTTCTGGATCAATTCCGACCTGATCATGGTCTCCATCCCCCTGTGCACGCTTCGCGGCAAATTCTTCTGGTAACGACTATACGTGGAAGTCGCCGAAACGGAAACACGATCTGAAGGGAAAATCCAGTCATTGCAATCGCTTTGCGGGCAGCGGGACGGGATAGGCGGGAATCGGCACAGAAATCGCCCATGTCCTGCGGGTTGCCCGACAGGTCCACCACCTGCCCAAGGTGTCATGATTCGGCGTTCCGACGCCCATTTGCCCCCGTGCGCCGCCGCAAAAAAGGCCCCGGGATCACCGGGGCCTCTGAGTTGTCATTGCGACCGTTGGTCATGGATCAATCGTCGCGCTTGAGCGCCGCGCCAAGGATGTCACCCAGCGAAGCACCCGAATCCGACGATCCGAACTGTTCGACAGCTTCTTTCTCTTCCGCGATCTCGCGCGCCTTGATCGACAGACCCAGCTTGCGGGTCTTGGCGTCCACGTTCGTCACGCGCACATCGACCTTGTCACCGACCGAGAACCGCTCGGGGCGCTGTTCGGCACGATCCCGCGACAGATCCGAACGGCGGATAAAGGATTTCATACCCTCGTATTCCACCTCGATGCCGCCATCCTCGATCGCCGTCACGGCAACGGTCACGATCGAACCGCGCTTGGTGCCGCCGACAGCTTCCTGGAACTTGTCGCCGCCCAGAGCCTTGATCGAAAGCGAGATACGCTCTTTCTCGATGTCGGTTTCGGACACGACCGCCTGGACGATGTCGCCCTTGCGATAGTTCTGGATGGCCTCTTCGCCGCGCTCGTCCCATGACAGGTCCGAAAGGTGGACCATGCCGTCGATTTCGCCCTCGAGACCGATGAACAGACCGAATTCGGTGATGTTCTTGACCTCGCCCTCGACATGGGTGCCTTCGGGGTGGGTTTCGGCAAAGACTTCCCACGGGTTGCGCATGGTCTGCTTGAGACCGAGCGACACGCGGCGCTTGGCCTGGTCGATTTCCAGAACCATGACCTCGACCTCTTGCGAGGTGGAAACGATCTTGCCCGGATGCACGTTCTTCTTGGTCCAGGACATTTCCGACACGTGAACCAGTCCTTCGACGCCCGGCTCAAGCTCAACGAATGCACCGTAATCGGTAATGTTGGTCACCGTGCCGGTGATCTTCTTGCCGATCGGGAACTTCGCGCCGATTTCGCTCCACGGATCGCTCTCGAGCTGCTTCATGCCCAGGCTGATTCGGTGCGTTTCCTTGTTGATCTTGATCACCTGAACCTTGACCGTCTCGCCGATCGACAGGATCTCGGACGGGTGGTTCACACGGCGCCAGGCCATGTCGGTGACGTGCAGCAGACCATCGACGCCACCCAGATCGACAAATGCGCCGTATTCGGTGATGTTCTTGACCACGCCGTCCACGGCCTGACCTTCGGTGAGGTTGCCAATGACTTCGGCACGCTGTTCGGCACGGGACTCTTCCAGGATCGCACGACGCGACACCACGATGTTGCCCCGGCGACGGTCCATCTTGAGAATCTGGAACGGCTGCTTGAGACCCATGAGCGGGCCGGCATCGCGCACGGGGCGCACATCGACCTGCGATCCGGGCAGGAATGCCACGGCGCCGCCCAGATC
>JAGXGV010000135.1 GCA_024636635.1 Puniceibacterium sp. | reverse complement strand
GGGGTCATCGGGCGCAGACCGGTCCAGCCTTCGGCCCTGGAGATGTCACCGCCCCGGGGGAACAGGTCACCGATCACATGCTTTACCGTGTCGGTCGCATGCGGGCCTAGGCGGTTGGAATATCCGGCGATTTCGGCGGTGCCGGCCACACGGATGCGGTCGCCCAGACGCGTGATCGCCACCTTGTGGGTTTCATCCATCAGCGTCGATTGCGGGGCATAGGCATCGTCGGTGACGGGCAGGGTGACGGAATAGCCCTTGACCGGATAGACCGGCAACCTGACCCCGATGGGGTTGAGCACGCGCGGCCCATAGCTGCCCAGAGCGCAGACATAGGCATCGCCGGTGATCCGCCCTGCGACCTCGGTATCGACACCGGCGACGCGGCCATTCTCGACGGCGATGGCGCGGATCGACTGGCCGTACTGGAATTCCACTCCCATCTCGGCACATTTCTCGGCCAGAGCGATGGTGAACATCCGGCAATCGCCGGTGCGGTCGGCGGTCAGGCGCAGGCCGCCGACGAATTTGTTCCGAACCTCGGCCAGCGCGGGTTCGGCGGCGATGCAGGCATCGCGGCCCAGAACCTCGTAGGGGCTGTCGTATTCGGCCAGGATCTCCTGATCGGCCTTGGACCCTTTCATCTGCTTGGCGGTGCGGAACAGTTGCAGGGTACCCTGCGCGCGTCCGTCATATTCGATGCCGGTCTCGGCGATCAGATCCGGCATCACGTCGCGCGAATAATGCGAGACGCGCACCATCCTGCCCTTGTTCACCCGATAGCTTTCATCGTTGCAGTTGCGGATCATCTTAAGGCTCCACATCCACATCGTCGGGCTGATCAGCGGCCAGATGAACAGCGGTCGCCGCTTCATGAACAGCCATTTCAGCGCCTTGAGCGGGATTCCGGGTGCCGCCCAGGGCGAGGTCATGCCATAACTCAGCTCGCCCGCGTTGGCATAGCTGGTTTCAAGGCCGGGACCGGCCTGACGGTCCAGCACGGTGACCTCTGCCCCGCCTTTGACAAGGTAATAGGCTGTCGTCACGCCGATGACACCAGCCCCCATTACGACAACTTTCATGGCTGATGTACCTCCTGCGACGGTTTCCCGGCCAGCATGCGCTGGCTGGCAGGCCGCTTCAACCCACGCGGGCGGTTTGCGGCCGGTATTGCCGGACCGGGCGGGCAGGGCGCCCCGCAAAACGGCGCCGCAATGGTGCGGGCATCAACAGGCGGGCGTCAGCTCCATGGACCGCTGCGACTGTCTCCGCGACGCACCCGCGGGATCGGCGACTGGGCCATCACGCTGTCGCGCGGGGCCGCCCGGGAACCACCGGATCCGGCGGCCAGCGCGCGCAGCGCCGCGACGCGGTTCTCGGTCGCCGGATGGGTCGAGAACAGCGCGTCCCGCTTGTGCGCATGCAGCGGGTTGATGATGAACATATGTGCGGTGGCGGGATTGCGCTCGGCGGTATCGTTGTCGATCCGGGACGCGCCCGCCTGGATCCGCTCAAGCGCGGAGGCCAGCCAGAGCGGGTGGCCGCAGATCTCGGCCCCCGCCTTGTCGGCGGCATATTCGCGGGTGCGGCTGATCGCCATCTGCACGACCGCGGCGGCCATGGGCGCAAGGAACATCATCGCAAGGGTGCCGATCATGCCCAGCCGTTCCCGGCTGCCGCCAAAGAAGAAGGCAAAGTTCGCCAGCATCGAAATGGCGCCGGCAAAGGTCGCGGTGACAGTCATGATCGCCGTGTCGTGGTTGCGGATATGCGCCAGTTCGTGCGCAACGACTCCGGCCAGTTCCTCGCGGCTCAGGCTTTGCATGAGGCCGGTGGTCACGGCCACGGCGGCGTTGGCGGGGTTGCGCCCGGTGGCGAAGGCGTTGGGCTGGGGCGTGTCGATGATGTAGACGGCCGGCATCGGCAGGCCCGCGTTGTCCGCAAGGTCGCGCACCATCTGCGACAGGCCGCTGGGGTCGCGGGCGCCGACGGGACGCGCATTGTGCATCTTCAGCACCATCCTGTCCGACGACCACCAGGTGAACACGTTCATGCCCGCGGCCACCACAAACGCGATGGCGACGCCGGCCGTTCCCCCCAGCAGATACCCCAGCCCCATGAACAGCGCGGTCATCGCTGCCATCAGCATGGCTGTCTTGACGTAACCCATTATCCGATCCTCTGACATGAAGCCCGCCTTGATATAGGCAGGGCAGGGCCAGCTGAAAAGGAGTCGGCGGCAAACAGGCGCCCGGCCGGTCACCGCCCGCCCCGCACCGGGCGGAACACAGCCATGATGCAGGCGCAGATTGTGTAATACCCCGGAAAGGGTCATAGTGTCGGCATGCATATGGCCCCCCGCAACGATAGCTGCAAAAGCTGCCCCATTCGCCACTCTGCCGTCTGTGCGGAATGTGACGCGGACGAACTTGCGATTCTCGAACAGGTCAAAAGCTACCGGACCTATGCGCCCGGTGAAGCCATCGCCTCAGCCGGAGAGCCGCTGGATCATCTTTCCTCGCTGGTGACGGGCTGCGCCACCATGTCGCGCACGCTCGAAGACGGGCGGCGACAGTCGGTCGGATTGTTGTTGCCGGCCGATTTCATCGGACGCCCGGGGCGCAACGTGTCGCTTTATGACATCGAAGCGGTCAGCGAAGTGACCCTGTGCCGATTCGAACGGCTCCAGTTCGAAAAGCTTGTGCGCAACACCCCGCATATCGCGGCGCGGTTGCTGACGATGACTCTGGACGAACTGGATGCTGCCCGCGAGATGGCCGTGACGCTGGGGCGCAGGACCGCACGGGAAAAGATCGCCTCCTTTCTTGTCTCGCTGGCGCGCAGGCAATCGGCGGCGACCAAGCTCAGCGTGCCCAAAGCGCCGGTTGTGCTGCACCTGCCCCTGTCGCGACACGAGATCGCCGATCATCTGGGGCTGACGATCGAAACCGTCAGCCGCCAGCTGACCATGCTGCGCAAGACCGGCGTGATCGGCATGGTCGACAGCCGCGACATCGCCATTCCCGATTTTGAACGCCTGCAACTTGAAGCGGGCGAGGATGACGGCACCGGCTGACATCCCCGGATCAGTGCGCAAGAAACAGCGACATGCCGGAGGTCCGGATCAGATCGCGCGTGACACCGCCCAGGATCTGCTCGCGCAGTTTGGAATGACCATAGGCGCCCATCACCAGAAGATCGGCCTGCACATGCTGTTTCATCACGTCCGAGATCCGCATCTTCATCCGGGGAAGCAGCGCAATGTCGGAGTCGATGTCGTGGCGCGACAGCAGGGTGGCAAGGTCTTCGCCCGGGGCAAAGCGGCTTTCGTCGCCGACCGCAGGATCGACCATGACGATGGTCACGGCCTTGGCCTGCCGCAGCAGGGGCAGCGCCGCGCGCGCCGCAGCAAGCGCCTGATCCGAATTGTCCCAGGCGATGGTGATCCGTTCGAATTCGGGCAGGTCCGGTTCGTCGCACAGCAGGATCGGCAGAGCGGTGCCGAACAGGATGGCGTCGAACAGCGACTCGGTCTCGAAATCGTCGCGGGACGGGCGGGCCAGCACGGCCAGATCGGCAAACCGGCAGATCTCTTTCACGGTCTGCGCCAGACCGCCGCCGCCGGCCAGAAGCGCCTGGCTGGTCCACCCGATATCTTCGCGGGCCAGACGCTTGCGCGCCATCGCATCGGTTTCGCGCAGTCGGGCCCGGGTCTCTTCGATGGTATCGGCAAGCATGGCACCCCCGGCGCCATAACCTGTGCCAAAATCGGTGGTGACCACCGGCGGCGCCGCGGTGGACGTCACATCCAGATGTGAATCGAACCGCCGCGCGCAGGCGATCGCGGTTTCAAGTATCCTGTCAGCGCCGGTTTCGGGCAGCAGCGTGCAGATTGTCGCAAAGTCCATGGCAGCACTCCTTTGTGAAAGCCGTTTGCGTGTTCCCAACCTGAACCGGAATTTCCCGCCCTACCTTGATTCAGATCAACGCAGCGTCCCGGACGCCCGCGATAGACAGGCGGCAACGTGGCCTCCCGGATTTACTCGGCGGCCTGAAAACAATCGGGGACAGTTGACATGGACTACGTGAAGCTAACCATGTTTGCGGTGATCGCGCTGCTTGCGGCGATCGCGGCCAATTTCGGGCATGACCTGGCCTATTCGGTCCATGCAATCATCATCATGCTGATTGCCGGGGGGATGTTCTTATGGCAACTCCGCCAGACCGACGAGGAAAAGCCGGTATTCGACACCAGCGGCTACATGGACGGGCCGGTGCGCTACGGCGTGGTCGCCACCGCCTTCTGGGGCGTCGTGGGCTTTCTGGTGGGCGTGTTCATCGCGCTCCAGCTGGCCTTTCCGGTGCTGAACTTCGACTGGTCCGAAGGCTATCTGAACTTTGGCCGCCTGCGCCCGCTGCACACCAGCGCGGTGATCTTTGCCTTTGGCGGCAACGCGCTGATCGCGACCTCGTTCTACGTGGTGCAGCGGACAAGCGCCGCGCGGCTCTGGGGCGGCAACCTCGCCTGGTTCGTGTTCTGGGGCTATCAGCTGTTCATCGTGCTGGCGGCCACGGGCTATCTGCTGGGGGCCACCCAGTCCAAGGAATACGCCGAACCGGAATGGTACATCGACATCTGGCTGACCCTTGTCTGGCTGGCCTACCTCGCCGTGTTCATGGGCACGATCGTCAGGCGGCGTGAACCGCACATCTATGTCGCCAACTGGTTCTATCTGGCGTTCATCGTCACAGTGGCGATGCTGCATGTGGTCAACAACATCTCGATCCCGGTTTCGATCTTCGGCTCCAAATCCGTGCAGGTGTTCGCCGGGGTGCAGGATGCCATGGTGCAGTGGTGGTACGGACACAACGCCGTCGGCTTTTTCCTGACCGCCGGGTTCCTCGGGATGATGTACTATTTTGTGCCGAAACAGGCGGGCCGCCCGATCTATTCCTACAAGCTGTCGATCATCCACTTCTGGGCGCTGATCTTTCTTTATATCTGGGCCGGTCCGCACCATCTGCACTACACCGCGCTGCCCGACTGGGCCGGTACGCTGGGCATGGTGTTCTCTATCGTGCTCTGGATGCCAAGCTGGGGCGGGATGATCAACGGGTTGATGACGCTGGAAGGCGCCTGGGACAAGATCCGCACGGATCCGATCATCCGCATGTTCGTGGCCTCCCTCGCGTTCTACGGGATGAGCACGTTTGAAGGTCCGATGATGTCGATCCGCGCGGTCAACTCGCTGTCGCATTATACTGACTGGACCATCGGCCATGTGCACTCTGGCGCGCTGGGCTGGAACGGGCTGATCACCTTTGGCTGCCTCTACTTCCTGACGCCGAAACTCTGGGGCCGGGCGCAAATGTATTCTGTCGCCGCGATCAACTGGCACTTCTGGCTCGCGACGATCGGCATCGTTCTCTACGCCTCGTCGATGTGGGTGACCGGCATCATGGAGGGCCTGATGTGGCGCGAAGTCGATGCCAACGGGTTCCTGGTGAACTCCTTTGCCGACACGGTCGCCGCCAAGTTCCCGATGTACGTGGTCCGCGCAACCGGAGGCATCCTCTACCTTGCCGGCGGGCTGATCATGGTCTGGAACATGTGGATGACCGTCCGCAAATCTCCCGTCCACCAGGGCGCCCCCAATGACGCCATTCCCGCGGAGTAAGTCTCATGAGCAAGCACAACGACAAGATTCCCTCTGCCGAGAATGACCCCAACGTCACACAGCTGGGCGATGGGGGCATCCCGAACGAGATGCCCCACCACACCGCGCTGATCGACCGACACGCCATCCTGGAAAAGAACGCCACCCTGCTGCTGGTCGCCTCGTTCCTTGTGGTGACCGTTGGCGGCATCGTCGAGATTGCGCCATTGTTCTGGCTGGAAAACACGATCGAAGAGGTCGAGGGCGTGCGCCCCTATGCGCCGCTCGAACTGGCCGGGCGCGACATCTACGTCCGCGAAGGCTGCTATACCTGCCACAGCCAGATGATCCGCCCCATGCGGGACGAGAATGAACGCTATGGCCATTACTCGCTGGCGGCGGAATCGATGTACGACCATCCGTTCCAGTGGGGCAGCAAACGCACCGGGCCGGATCTGGCCCGGGTCGGCGGGCGCTATTCCGACGACTGGCACGTGGCACACCTGTCGGACCCGCAATCGCTGGTCCCCGAAAGCGTGATGCCGAAATACGACTACCTCACGCGGACCCGGTTTGACCCGGAGGGCCTGACCGCGCTGCTGAAAACGCACCGTTTCGTGGGCGTGCCCTATACCGAAGAGATGATCGAGAACGCCGTCGCGGATGCCCGCGTGCAGATCGACCCCGACGGCGACACCGATGGGCTGCTGGAACGCTACCCCGGCGCGCAGGTCCGCAATTTCGACGCCGAGCCCGGAATATCCGAGATGGACGCGCTTGTCGCATACCTCCAGATGCTGGGCACACTGGTCGATTTCTCGACTTTCCAGCCCGACCCAAGTCGTTGAGACACAAAGGAGATCCCAAATGGACACCTATACGTTACTTCGTCAGATCGCCGACAGCTGGGTGCTGCTTGCCATGTTCGCCTTCTTCATCGGCTGCATCCTGTGGGTGTTTCGCCCCGGGGTCCGGGCCCAGCATGTGCAGGCTTCCGAGATGATTTTCAAAGAGGACCGGTCGGCCTGTGCCAACGCCTGCGCCACCTGTGCCTGCAAGACCAGTCTGGATGTGCCAAATGACAACGCATAAGGATGACAAGAAAGTCGGAACCACCGGACACAACTGGGACGGCATCGAGGAGTTGAACAACCCTCTGCCGCGCTGGTGGCTCTGGACGCTTTACGCAACCATCGCCTGGGGCGTGGTCTACGTGATCCTGTACCCGGCCTGGCCGCTGGTCAACAGCGCGACGGGGGGCGTGCTGGGCTGGTCCACCCGAAGCGAAGTAGCCGCCGAGATCGCCGCCGTGGACGCGGCGCAGGCGGGCCTGCGCTCTGAGCTCGAAGCGACCGACCTTGCCGTGCTGGCCGCGAATGAACCGCTGCACCGCTTTGCCGTGCAGGCCGGTGCATCGCTGTTCGCCAACAATTGTGCGCAGTGCCACGGCGCGGGGGCTGCGGGCGCGCCCGGGGCCAAGGGCTATCCCAACCTGCTGGATGACGACTGGCTCTGGGGCGGGCAGATCGAGGAGATCGCCGTCACGATCCGGCACGGTATCCGCAACGAGGATGACCCCGATGCGCGCTACAGCGAGATGCCGGCTTTTGGCGACATCCTCGAACGCGCCGAGATCGACACGCTGGTGACGCATGTCCAGTCCCTGTCCGACGGAGCCGATCCGCTGGCGGGCGAAGGTGGCCAGCTTTTCGCCGACAACTGCGCCGCCTGCCATGGCGAGGATGCAAAGGGCAACACCGACCTTGGCGCGCCGAACCTGTCCGATGCGATATGGCTGTATGGCAGCGACACCGAATCGGTTACGACCACGATCCGCAACGCGCGTTATGGCGTCATGCCCGCCTGGGGTCTGATGCTGGACGAGGCAGAGGTGCAGGCGCTGGCCGCCTATGTCCACCAGCTTGGCGGAGGCGAGCCAACCCCGGTCGATTGACGAAGTCCGTGTAGCGGACGCCCCTGTCCGCCAAACGGGCCCGTGGACCGGGTCAGTACCTGTGAACCCAGGGTGCTGGCCCGTCGCCCCATTTTTCAGGATCGCGTCGCCGCCGGAAACCCCGGCGGCCTTGATTGAGATCAATGCCGGCCGGTCCGTTCGGTTGCATGAGACAGGGGAACGAATGGGATACCTGACATGACCAGCCCGACGCCATCACTCTATGCCCCGCGCCTGCCGATCTTTCCCCGGCGGGTCTCGGGGTTTTACCGCCGCCTGAAATGGGGGCTGCTGGTGGTGACACTGGGCATCTACTACGTGACGCCCTGGCTGCGCTGGAACCGGGGGCCGGACATGCCGGACCAGGCGGTGCTGATCGACCTTGCCAACCGGCGGTTCTACTTCTTCATGATCGAGATCTGGCCGCACGAATTCTACTTCGTCGCCGGCCTGCTGGTGATGGCGGGGCTTGCGCTGTTCCTGTTCACTGCGGCGCTGGGCCGGGTCTGGTGCGGCTATGCCTGCCCGCAGACCGTCTGGACCGACCTTTTCATCCTGGTCGAACGCTGGATCGAAGGTGACCGAAACGCCCGCGTGCGCCTGCACGAGGCGCCCTGGAACACGCGCAAATGGCGCCTGCGGATCACCAAATGGGCCGTCTGGCTGATCATCGGCCTGCTGACCGGCGGGGCCTGGGTGTTCTATTTCACCGACGCGCCCACGCTGCTGGTCGATCTGGTCACGCTCAGCGCGCCGCCGGTGGCCTGGTTCACCATCGCCATCCTTACCGCCACCACCTTTGTCTTTGGCGGCTTCATGCGCGAACAGGTCTGCATCTACATGTGCCCCTGGCCCCGCATCCAGGCCGCGATGATGGACGAGGAAACGCTGACCGTGGCCTACCGCGACTGGCGCGGAGAGCCGCGCGGCAAGGGCCTGCGCCGCCGCGCCGCCGCAGAGGCAGCAGAGGCCGCAGAGATTTCGACCCGCGCCGCCGGACCGCAGACCGGCCCGCGTTCGCCGCTCATCCCGATGCCGGGCCTGCCCTCGGGGCTGACCGTACTTGCCGCGCCGAAACCATCCACACAGGCCAAGGGCGACTGCATCGACTGCAACGCCTGCGTGAACGTCTGCCCGATGGGCATCGACATCCGCGACGGGCAGCAGATGGCCTGCATCACCTGCGCGCTGTGTATCGACGCCTGCGACGAGGTGATGGAAAAGACCGGCCAGCCGCGCGGGCTGATCGACTACATCGCCCTGTCCGACGCCCCGCGCGAAGCGGATGGCAACCCGCCGCAATCCGTCTGGCGGCATGTGTTGCGGGCGCGCAACCTGATCTATGTCGGCCTCTGGTCGGGGATCGGCATCGCGCTGATCTTTGCGCTGTTCCTGCGCCCCGAGGTCGAGATGACCGTCGCGCCGATCCGCAATCCGACGCATGTGGTCCTGGCCGACGGTACCATCCGCAACGCCTATGACGTGCGCGTGCGCAACAAGCTGGGCAGCGAACAGGTGTTCGACCTGTCGCTGGATCGCACCGGGCTTGTCGTCACGGTCGAAGGCAGCGACAGCGAAACGATCACCGTACCCGCCGACAGCCAGGGACAGGCGCGTGTCTACGTCGACGCGCCTGCGGGATCGGACATGGCAACCCGTGACCGCAGCGACCTGCGGCTCTGGGTCACCGACCTTGATTCCGGCGAACGCGCGGCGGTGGACACCAACTTTACCGGACAGGAGGACGATCAATGACCGTCAAGACCCAGGGACGCCCGCTGACAGGCTGGCATGTGATGGCGATGTTCGTTGCGGGTTTCGGCATCATCATCTCGGTGAACCTCATCCTTGCGTTCAATGCCGTGCGCACCTTTCCCGGACTTGAAGTGCCCAACAGCTACGTTGCCAGCCAGTCCTTTGATGCCCGCCGCAGCGCGCAGGAGGCGCTGGGATGGGCTGCAACGGCCACGTACCGCGACGGGCGGCTGTTCGTTTCGATCAACGACCGGGACGGGCAGGCCACGATCCCCGGCGATCTGTCCGTGACCGTTGGCCGTCCCACCGAATCGGCCAGGGATGTGACCCCGCACCTTGACGAGGCGCTGTCTGCGGCGCTTGATCTGGCGCCCGGGCTCTGGCGGGTCGATGTGACCGCCCATGCGGCGGACGGCACCCTGTTCGAGCAGCAACTGACCCTGAGTGTCGCAAAATGACGATGGCCTGTCCCGGATGTGTGGCCGCACCATCCCAAAACGATGTTGCGCCGGTTGCCGACGATATCATCCTGTATCTGCCCGACATCCACTGTGCCGCCTGCATCGCAACGGTCGAGGACGGCCTGCGCGCGCTCAGGGGCGTGCGCGATGTGCGGGTGAACCTCACGCAGAAGCGGGCCTATGTCTCGGCCGTTGCGGGCGCAAAGGCTGCGACGCTGATCGACACGCTGGCCGGTCTGGGCCACCGGGCGCAGGTGCTGGACGGAAACGCGCTGGCCGGGCAGGGCGCGGTGGGTCAGGACCTGCTGATGCGCATTGGCGTGGCAGGGTTTGCGATGATGAACGTCATGCTGCTGTCTGTCGCGGTCTGGGCCGGGGCAGAGGATTCGACACGGCATGTGTTCCACCTGGTCGCCGCCGCCATTACCCTTCCGGCGGTGGCGTTTTCCGCGCGGCCCTTCTTTGCGTCGGCGCTGCGGGCGCTGCGGGTGGGTCGGCTGAACATGGATGTGCCGATCGCGCTGGCCATCGGCCTGTCGGCGGCAGTATCGCTGGTGGGCGCGCTGAACGGATCGGACCGGGCAAGCTGGTTCGACGCGGCGCTGGCGCTGACCTTTTTTCTGCTGGTCGGTCGCTATCTTGACCATCTGGGGCGCTATGCGGCGAAATCGGCGGCGGCGGACCTTGCGGCCCTCGCCTCGCCGCAGGCGCTGCTGGTGCGGGGCGGTGCCGACCATGTGGTGCGCGCCGATTCGCTGCTGCCGGGTGACGTGATCCGCGTGACCCCCGGCAGCCGGGTGCCCGCCGATGGCGTGATCCTGGAAGGCCGGACCGAGCTTGACTGCGCCGCCCTGACCGGAGAGACGGCGCCGGACCTGCGCCGGGTGGGGGACGCTGTTGCAGCGGGTGAGATGAACCTGACATCGCCGCTGCTGGTGCGCTGTATCCGGGCGGGTACCGATACGACCCTGCGGCGGCTGTCGGACATGATTGCCAGCGCCGAGATGCAGAAGTCACGGTATTCCGGGCTGGCTGACCGGGCCGCGCGGATCTATGCGCCGGCCGTGCATCTGCTGGGGCTTGGCGCCTTTGCCGGCTGGTGGGCCGCGACCGGGGATCCGGGCCGCGCGCTGGAAGTGGCGATTTCGGTGCTGGTGATCACCTGCCCCTGTGCACTGGGCCTTGCCGTGCCTGCGGTGTCCACGGTGACCACGGCGCGGATGTTCAAGATGGGGTTGCTGGTGAAATCCCGCACCGCGCTTGAACGTCTGTCCGAGATTGACGAGGTTGTCTTCGACAAGACCGGAACGCTGACCACCGGAACACCGGTTCTGGAAAACCTGCCGCTGGATCAGGATCTTGCCCTTGCCGCTGGGCTGGCACAGGGATCGTCGCACCCGCTGTCGCGGGCGATCTGCGCGGCCGCCGCCGCGCGCGGGGTGCAGCCTGTGCCGGTCGCAGAGGTGACAGAAGTGGCAGGCTACGGTGTGAGCGGGTCGCGCGACGGTCAGGAGCTGCGGCTGGGTCGGCCCGAATGGGCCGCAGGGGTGCCCGGGGGATCGGACCTGTCCGAGGTCTGGCTGAGCCGCGGCATGGGCCGCGCCGCCGTGTTCACCTTTGCCGAGGATCTGCGCCCCGAGGCGGTGGCCTGCATCAGGGCGCTGCGTGCCGACGGCATCCGCGTTGCGCTGTTGTCGGGGGATGCCCCTGCGGCCGTGGCCCGGATTGCTGCCGCGCTGGACCTGAACGAATCGCATGGCCGCCTGTCCCCCGAGGGCAAGGTGGCCTGGCTGCAAGCCCGGGCCGATGCCGGGCGCCGGGTGCTGATGGTCGGGGACGGTCTGAACGACACCGGGGCGCTGGCGGTTGCACATGCCTCGATTGCGCCGTCCACGGCGCTGGATGCGGCACGGTCGCTTGCCGATGTGGTGCTGCTGTCGGACAGCCTGATGCCGATCCGCGATGCGCTGGTCCAGGCCCGCCGCGCGCGGGGCCGGATGGGGCAGAACATGGCGCTTGCCCTTGCCTACAACGTGATTTCCGTGCCGCTGGCGCTGGCGGGTCTTGCGACCCCGCTTTTTGCGGCGATTGCTATGTCGACATCGTCCGTCACGGTGTCGGCCAATGCCATGAGGCGCACAACATGAACGTACTGTCCTTTCTCATTCCGGTTTCGGTGACGCTGGGCCTGCTGGGGCTGGCCGGCTTTGTCTGGACCCTGCGCAGCCGCCAGTACGACGACCCCGAAGGCGACCGGGAGCGGGTTCTGGATGACCGCTGGGACGACGAGCCCCGGTCCTGAGCCACGCGGAAACGTGTCGCCCGGTTTATGACCGCGGTCATAAACTGCGCGAAAGACATGCGAGCGGAAGTCATGCGGGCGAAAGACTGACGGCCCCCCCGTCATGACCCGCGCGCACCCACCGGTCATGCGGCCTCAGCGAATCAGGGCCTTGATCGCCGCAGCATGGGCCGGGGTTGCGCCGATCGTGTCGGCGGCCAGATCCCGTGCCCCGGCCAGCAGCGCGTCGGGGGGCAGGATGCGGTCGATCAACCCCCAGGCCAGCGCCTCGTCCGCCGGGATCTTTTGCCCCGCCATCAGAATCAGCTTGGCCCGTGACGGTCCCACCAACGCGGCAAGACGGGCCGGATCGGACGGTTGCGGCAAAAAACCAAGCTTCATCACCGGGTAGAAGATCCGCGCCGATGGCACCGCGATCCGCAGGTCGCAGGCCAGCACCATGCCCAGCGCGCCCCCGGCCGCAGGACCGTTCAGCGCGGCGATGGTCAGCCCGTTCAGCCGCACCAGCGCGCCCGACAGGCGTTCCCACTGCGGAGAGACGGCCAGCCCGGCGCGGGCGGCATCCAGATCGGCGCCGGCGCTGAACACCGTGCCTGCACCGGTCAGCACAAGGGCGCGGGCGTCGCGGGCGGATTCGACGATGCGACACAATTCTTCGAGCATCCCGGCTGTCAGCGCGTTGGCCTTGTCCGGACGGTTGATCGTGAGGGTCCAGAACCCGCCGTCCTGCACAAGTCCAATCATGCGAGTCCGGCCTTGCGGCGGATGTCGTCGTCACGCAGGGAAATCTCGTCCCCAAGCCAGGCATCCGCCTCTGGCGAGCACATCCAGAGCAGGGCGCGGGCGGGCCAGTCGGCGGGAATGTGCACATCCCAGTCAAGCTGGCTGACCGGGTTCACGCCCGATGCCTTGATCTCGCGCTGCATCTGGGTCGCGACCGTGCCGGGCGACAGGCCGATGGCGCGGATGCCGTGCGCGCGCTCTTCCATGTCCAGGCAGCGGGTCAACATGTTCACCGCCGCCTTGGACGCACAATAATGTGACCACGCCTCGACCGGGCCATGGGCTGCGCCGGAACTGATGGTCAGCACCGAACCGCCGCCGCCGGCCTTCATCAGCGGCACCGCGGCGCGCATTCCGTGGAACACGCCCTTGAGATTGATGTCGATGACCTGATCCCAGGCCCCCGGATCGGCTGCGGACAGATGTGCGATCGGTTCGATCACGCCGGCGTTGTTGACCAGCACGTCAAGCCGCCCGAACGCGGTCTGGCAGTTTTCGACCGCCTGCGCCACTTCCCAGTAGCGCGAGATGTCGCAGGGGATGGCCACGGCCTGGCGGCCGATCTCGCCCGCCAGTTCGGCAATCGCGTCGGCGCTGCGGGCGACAAGCGCCACATTGGCGCCGACCCGGGCAAAAACCCGCGCGGTTTCGGCCCCTATTCCCCGGCTCGCGCCGGTGATCATCACGGTTTTCCCTGTCATATCCATGGGCTGCTCCTCTGACGTCTCGCAAACTACGTAAAGGCAGCTTATGTCGGGGTCCAGCCCCTTGACCGGGGTTGTCCCGAAGCCGAAGCTGCGGGGGATTGATGTGCGACGAGAGAGGGTCAGATGATGAACCGTACCAAACAGCTATTGGCAAGCAGCGCGCTGGCTACCCTTGCCCTGGCAGTCCCGGCCAGCGCCGATGTCACGCCGCAACAGGTCTGGGACGAGCTTGGGGCCTACCTGGCCGGTTTCGGCTATACTGTCACCGGGACAGAAACGGCCGACGGCGATACGCTGACCATCTCGGATTTCGCCATGCGCATGGACATGCCGGAAGAAGACGGCAACCTGACCCTGGCTGCGGATGAGATCGTCCTGACGGATCTTGGCGACGGGTCGGTGTCCGTCACCTTTCCCGAGTCGATGCCGGTGACGATGGCGGTGGATCCCGCGGACGGCGAAGCGGTCGATGTGCGCCTTGATTATACGCAGACCGCGTTGGATTTCATCGTTTCGGGCACGCCCGAGGAGATGGTTTATGACTACACCGCGCAGTCCATGGGACTGGCGCTGAGCGAACTGGTGGTCGAAGGAGAGCCGGTCAGCCGCGACATGGCGCGGTTCGACATCGCAATGTCCGGTCTTGAGGGGACATCGACCATGGCCACCGGCGAGATGCGCAAATTCGCGCAGGACATGACCATCGCGGAATTGCGCTATGACGTTGCTTTCAGCGAGCCCGAGCCCGAAGCCGGAGAACCCGGTGCCGGGGATGCGGGCATGGGCCGGTTTTCCGGCCGTATGGAGGACCTCAGCTTTGAGGGGGCGACCACGCTGCCGATTGAGATGGTGCCGGGGGACACGGTGGCGATGTTCGAAAGCGGCGTGGCCGGTGAGGGCGTCTTTGCCCATTCCGGCGGGTCGATGGCCTTTGCCGTGACCGAGGCGGGCCAGACCACCACCGGCGAAACCAGCACCGCCTCGGCCGAGATCAGTGTGGCGCTGTCCGGCGACGCCGTCACCTACGAAGTGCAGGCGATGGAAATGGCGCTGACCATGTCGAGCCCGGACCTGCCGTTTCCTGTCGCGGCGCAGATGGCCGAGAACAGTTTCAACATGACCATCCCGCTGGCGAAGGCTGAAACACCGCAGGACGTGGCGCTGGGCCTGACGCTGGGCGGTTTCACCATGTCGGACATGCTGTGGAACATCTTCGATCCAAAAGAGACGCTGCCGCGCGATCCGGCGACAGTCTCGGTCGACCTTGTGGGGACGGTGACGCCGTTCATCAACCTGTTCGATCCCGAAGCGATGGCGACGCTGGAAGAGACCGGCGGCGTGCCGGGAGAGCTGAATTCGCTGACGCTGAGGGATCTGACAGTCGAGGCGGTCGGCACCTCGCTGGACGGAAGCGGCGATTTCACCTTCGATAACAACGACCTTACGACCTATGATGGCATGCCTGCGCCGTCGGGGACGGTGACGCTGATGCTTGACGGGGGCAATGCGCTGATCGACCGGCTGATCGAGATGGGGCTGCTTGCGCAACAGGACGCCATGGGCGCGCGCATGATGATGAGCATGTTTGCCGTGCCGGGCACGGGCGAGGACAGCCTGACCTCGACGATCGAAGTCAAGGGGAACGGGCAGATCCTTGCCAACGGTCAACGCATCCGCTGAGCATTGCGTGATCCTGCCGCGCCTGGCGTGATCCTGCGGTGCGCGCGTGCCGCGCGCGCCTATATCTCGGCAGCGGGCCTTGCGGCCCGCCGCCTCGGCGGGTGCGGCCGGTGTGACTTGCCTTGTCGATGTCTTGCGTGTTGCGAAACGCCCTAGCGCCGCATGAGGTCCGGAAGGTCGCCCGCGAGGCCGGCCGCTTCGCGCATCACGCCGCGGCGCAGGTCGGGCGCGCCGTTCACCAGCCGCATGCCAAGGTCACGCGCCGCGCGCAGCAACGGGTTGTCGTTTGAGAACAGGCGGTTGAACACATCCGTTGCCAGCGCGAGCGTGGCTGTGTCAAAGCGGCGCCACGCGGCGTAGCGGTCAAGCACCTGTGGGCTTGCCAGATCCTCGCCGCGGCGGATGGCGTGGGTGATCACATGGGCGAGGGCCGCGATGTCACGCAGGCCGGCGTTCAGGCCCTGGCCCGCTATCGGGTGGACGCCATGCGCCGCATCCCCGACAAGCGCGAGGCGCCGGGCGGTCAGGTCATTGGCGAGCGTGAGCCCCAACGGATAGGTGTGACGCGCCCCGGCAAGCGTGACCTGCCCGAGGAAATCGCCAAGGCGCGGGCGCAGGATCTGGAGATAACCCGCATCGGGCAGAGCATCGATGCGGTGCGCCATGTCGGTCGTTTCGGTCCAGACGATCGAGCTGCGGTTGCCGGTCAGCGGCAGGATTGCCAGCGGACCGGGCGGCAGGAAGAGCTGGTGCGCCACGCCGTCGTGGGGTTTTTCATGAGCGATGGCGCAGACCAGCGCACTTTGGCCGTAGCTCCAGCCGGTGCGGCGGATGCCTGCGCGGGTGGCGGTGCCGCTCTGGCGGCCATCGGCGCCGATCAGCAGGCGCGCGTGATGGGTTTCGCTGTCGGCGAGGGTGACGCTGGCGGTCGCCGCGCCGGTGTCCTGAGCAATGACCGTGGCGCCGGTGCGGTGGGTGACCGCGGGCGATTGCGCGAGGGCGGCGAGCAGCACGCGGCGCAGGTGGCGGTCTTCGACCATGTAGCCCATCGGGCCGTCGCCGATTTCGGCGGCATCGAAGGACAGACCAAGGAAGGCGGCGCCATCGCCGACGCGCCCGTCCGTGACCTTGATGCTCAGCATCGGCTGGGCGTGCCGGTCGAGCGCGTCCCAGAGGCCGAGCGCCGCCAGCATCCGCTGCGACGTCAGCGCCAGCGCATAGGACCGCCCGTCAAAGGCCGGGTCCGACATGTCGCCGGTCGGTTGTGCGTCGATCAGAGTGACGGCAAGACCGGCCTGCGCGGCCGCCAGCGCCATGCAGCAGCCGTTGAGGCCGCCGCCGATGATCAGGATGTCGGTGTTTGTCGTCTCTGTGGTCATGCGCCGCAATATGGCGGTGTCGGCGGGATTGTCCATGCGCCGTGCTGACGCTACCGTCAGGAGCAGCAGTTGCAGGGGGTTGAAGGCATGCAGGAGTGGACAGGCTGGAGCGCGTCGGATCTGGGGCGCGCAATCGGTGCGGGCGAAATCGCGCCGGAGGCGCTTGCGCAGGTGTTTCTGGACGCCATTGCGGCGCATCCGGTGGCGGACCGCATATATGCGCGCGTGACGCCCGAACGGGCGCTGTCCGAGGCGCGGGCGGCGGGCGCGCGGGCGCGGTCGGGGCGGCGTCTGTCGCTGCTTGACGGAGTGCCGGTCAGCTGGAAGGATCTGTTCGATACTGCCGGGGTCGGGACCGAGGCGGGATCGGCGCTGCTGCAAGGTCGTGTGCCGGAGCGGGATTGCGACGTGCTGCGCGTCGCTTCGGCCATGGGGCTGGTGTGCCTGGGCAAGACCCACATGTCGGAACTGGCATTTTCCGGGCTGGGTTTGAACCCGGTCACCGCGACGCCGCCCTGCGTCAACGATCCGCAGGCCGTTGCCGGCGGGTCGTCATCCGGCGCGGCGGCTTCGGTGGCCTTTGGGCTGGCGGCAGCGGCGGTGGGGACCGATACCGGCGGCTCGGTGCGGATTCCTGCGGCATGGAACGACCTGGTGGGGCCGAAGACCACCTCGGGGTTGCTGTCGCTGGGCGGGGTCGTGCCCCTGGCGGCAAAGTTCGACACGGTGGGACCGCTGACGCGCACCGTGGAGGATGCCGCGCAGATGCTGGCCGCCCTGCTTGGCGGGCGGGCGATGGACATGCGCGGTGTGCCGGACCTGCGGGGGCTGCGATTCGGCGCGTTGCAGACCATCGTGACGGATGATCTGCGCGAAGGTCCCGCGCGGGCCCATGACGCGGCACTGGAGCGGCTGCAGGCGGCCGGTGCGGTGATCGAGCCGGTCGAGGCGCCCGAGATCACCGGCCCCATGGGCGATGCGCCGGTGCTTTTCACCGCCGAGGCCTGGGGCACCTGGCGCGCCGAGATCGAGGCGCGGCCTGACCTGATGTTCGCCCCGATCCGCGAACGGTTCGAGGGGGGGCGCGCCTTTTCCGGTGCGGATTACGTCGCCGCCTGGCAAGGGCTGGAGCGTGCGCGCAGGGTCTGGGCCGAGCGGATGGCGGGTTATGACGCGGTGCTGTCGCCGACCGCGCCGAACCTGCCGCCGAAGATGGACCGGCTGATGGAGCAGGGGCCGTATTACGTGACCGAGAACCTGCTCACGCTGCGCAATACCCGCGTCGGCAACCTGATGGGGCTGGCGGCGGTGACGCTGCCCACCGGTGTGGCGAGTTGCGGCTTGCAGGTGTTGGGCCGTGCCGGGGGAGAGGCCGCACTGCTGCGGCTTGCGCTGGGAATCGAGGCGGCGCTGCGCTGAGCGGGGGTTCGGGTGGATCGGCCGGGCAAGGGCGGTGCCTTGAGAGGTGACGTTGTGTCGGACAGTTTGCCGGCGTGTGGTGATGGCGGGGTGAGTTGCGGGGGGCGCTGCCCCCGTCGCCTGGGGCGACTCCCCCGGGGTATTTTGGAAAAGAAGAAGCCCGGGCGTCAGGTGCGGGGGACGGGGATCAGCACCCTGGGTTCGGGTTCGGTCAGGTGCGGGTGGCTGCGGTGGATCAGGTAGGCGACGCAGGCCGTGGCTCCCATCAGCGGGATGAGCAGGGCCATGGCCAGGGTCGCATCGCCCATCATCGCGCCGAGCGAGCCGATCAGCAGACCCGATCCCATCTGGAGAAAGCCCATCATCGAGGCGGCTGAACCTGCCTCGCGACCGAAGGGGGCGAGGGCCGCGGTGGACATGGCGGGCATGATGAAGGCGATGCCGATGGCGTAGACCGCGACCGGGATCATCACGTGCAGGAAGCCGAGCGCGCCGAAAGCCAGCGTCAGCGTGCCGAGGCTGCCCAGCAGGATGAAGCCGAGGCCCGGTGCGACCAGCCGGTACGCCGGGACGCGGCGCATGAGAAAGCGTACGGTGAGCGAGCTTGCGAAGAAGAAGCCGGACTGCATCAGCATGCCGAGGCCGAACTGCGCGGGCGTCAGGCCGATGGTGTCCATCAGGATGAACGGCAGAAAGGTCGCCTGCGCGTAGAGCGCGCCGAGGGCACCGGACATGACCATCGCCGTCGCCATGAAGTGTCTGTGTCGCAGCAGCATGAGGTAGGTGCCGCCGAGACTGCGTATGTTGAGGCGGCTGCGGTCGGCCACCACGGTTTCGCGCAGCGCAAAGATGGCGGTGGCAATGATTGCGAGGCCCATGAAAAGCATGGCGACAAAGGTGGACCGCCAGCCGGACCAGGACAGCAGCAGCCCGCCGAGCGTGGGGGCGAGCGCCGGTCCGAGCGCGAGGATGATGCCGATCAGATTCATGATCCTGCTCGATTCTTCGCCCTTGAAGAGATCGCGCACCAACGCGCGCGAGATCGCCACACCCGCCGAGGCGCCGACGCCCTGGAAGAAGCGGGCGGCCATCAGCGCCTCGATCGTGGGGGCGAAGAGGGCGAACAGGCTGGCCGCGCAGTAGATGCCCATGAAGGTGATGATGATCGGGCGGCGCCCCAGCGCATCCGATAGCGGGCCTGCGATCAGCTGCGCCAGGGCGAAGCCGCCGAAATAGAGCGTGAGGGTCATCTTGACCGCTGATTCGGTCACGCCGAACGCCTGCACGATCTCGGTCATGGCCGGGGTGTAAATCGCCATCGAGACCGGGCCAATGGCGACCAGGAGCGCGCCGATCACGCTGACGCGGCGGGAGGACATCAGCGGTGTGGCGGGGGAGGGGGCGGCGGTCATGAAGTCTGCTTTCTGATGTTGGCGTCGCGCGACCGGCGTGCGGTGTCGAGGGTGTCGCGGATCCTGCGGGCGGTTTCGCTGAACCGGTCCAGTGCCGCGGCGTCGATGCCGTCGGTGGCAAGCACGCGGGCACGTCGGCCGGCCAGCGCGATCTGGGTCAGCACGGGGTCAGCGGCGGGGGTGAGGCTGACCAGCTTGGCGCGGCGGTCCGCCGGGTCGGGGGTGCGTTCGACAAGGCCTGCCGCTTCGAGCCGGTCGATGAAGATGCTGAGGCTCATCGGAGCGACGCCGAGCAGGCAGGCGAGGCGCGTCTGCTGAAGCGCGCCGCCGCGCGACATGTGCGCAAGCACCCGCGCCTCGGCGGGGGTGACGGGAATTGCCGCTGCCTCGATCTCGGCTTCGAAGGTGCTGCGCATCAGGCGCGCAAGGTCGTTGAGCAGGAAGCCAAGGCTGTCCGGGTCGATGCTGTGGGCCATGGAGGGTCAGGATTCCGTAAGTGGGATATATTATATAGGTCACTTACTATGTAGAGTGGGGAAATCAAGGGGGGCATTTGCGCCACCTGTGGTGGCAGGGGGATTGCGCCACCTGTGGTGGCAGGGCGCGCGACGGAGTTCTTGAATGCAGGCCGTCCAGGCGCGGCACAGTCACCGCGCAGTCACCGGGCAGACCAGCGCGGGGTGCCGGTATCGCATGACGATACTGCATCGGCCGGTCGGGCGAGAATTTGGCCCGTGGCGGCCGCGCCGCCCGCAAAGCCGCCGCGGCGGGTGGATGAAAAGGCGCTGGATTCGTTGAGCTTTGACGTGAAATGCACGTGATTTTCGTGGGCCTGCGGTGGGGCAGGGGGCCCGCGTGCCGAATCCACAGCGGAGTTTTCGGGCAGGGGAGGGGGCCAGAGGGCAGGCTTGGCCGCATTGTCGGTGCCCGCGGTGAAGGGACGTTCCGGCGGATGCGTTTTTCCTGCCACAGGTCCCGAAAGCCCCCGGCTTTTTCTGGACGAACTGCCTGCCATTCCGTATCCTGCCGGAAAGCGGGACGCACATGATCCCGCATTCAGAGGCAGTTGAATATGTTACCCGAGCGGTTCTCGAACCTTCCGGCTTATGCGTTTCCGCGCCTGCGGAACCTTCTGGACGCCCATCCCGCGGGCGGCCCCGTTGCGCATATGACCATAGGAGAGCCGAAACACGCCTTTCCCGAGTGGATCAGCGGCATCATCGCCGAAAACGCCGGGGGATTCGGCAAATATCCCCCGAACGAGGGCACGCCGGAACTGCGCGACGCCATCGCCGCCTGGCTGCACCGGCGTTATGGCGTCACGGTGGACCCCGAAACCGGGGTTGTGGCGGTCAACGGCACGCGCGAGGGGCTGTATAATGCCGCTATGGCGTTGTGCCCCGAAACCAAGAATGGCCGCCAGCCGGTCGTGCTGACGCCCAATCCGTTCTATCAGGTCTACATGGTCGCCGCGATCAGCGTCGGGGCGGAGCCCGTCTTTGTGCCTGCAACGGCGCAAACCGGGCATCTGCCGGATTATGCAGGACTTTCGCCCGATGTGCTGGACCGCACGGCGCTGGCCTATCTGTGCTCGCCTGCGAATCCGCAGGGCGCGGTGGCCGACCGGGCCTATTGGGAAACCTTGATCGCGCTGGGCGAAAAGCACGATTTCCAGATCCTCGCGGATGAGTGTTATTGCGAGATCTACCGCGACGCGCCGCCCATCGGCGCCTTGCAGGTGGCGCGTGACATGGGGGCCGACCCCGAACGGGTGGTGATCTTCCATTCGCTGTCCAAGCGGTCGAACCTGCCGGGGTTGCGGTCGGGGTTTGTTGCGGGTGGCCCGGAAACGATCAGTCGAATCCGCCAGTTGCGCGCCTATGCCGGGGCGCCGCTGCCGCTGCCGCTGCAAAAGGTGGCTGAAAAGGTCTGGGCCGACGAGGCGCATGTGACCGTGAACCGGCGCCTTTATCAGGAGAAATTCGCGGTGGCAGACCGGATCTTTGGCAATGTGCCGGGCTATCTGCCGCCCGAAGCGGGATTTTTCCTGTGGCTGCCGGTTGAGGATGGTGAAACCGCGGCGCTGAAGGTCTGGACGGAAACCGGCGTTCGGGTGCTGCCCGGTGCGTATCTGTCGCGTGACACGAAAGACGGCAACCCCGGCGCAGGCTATGTCCGCGTCGCGATGGTGGCCCCTTTGGACGAATTGAAGGACGGGCTCGGGCGGCTCCGGGATTGTCTGTATGGCGACTAGGGCCGCAACAAGAGCAAAAAAACCGAAAACCAAGGCGAGGCAGAAGATGGCATATCAGGCACGGGGGCGCGATCCCCTTTTCGACAGCGACATGCAGGCGGCGATCGAAAAGCGTGGCAAGGAACTGATCGGCATCCTGCTGATGGTTCTGGGTGTCATGGCGGCTGCGATGATCGCGTCCTACACGCCGGATGACCCCAGCTTTCTGTCCGCGACGGACGCGCCGGTGCAGAACATGATGGGGCGGATCGGTGCGTCCATCGCCGCGCCGTTGTTCATGATCGTCGGCTGGGGCAGCTGGGGCCTTGCCGTTGCGCTGTTCGTCTGGGGGTTGCGCATGGTCGTGCACCGGGGTGAGGAACGCGCGGTGTCCTGCCTGATCTTCGCGCCGATCTGGGTCGCCGTTTCGGCGGTTTATGCCGCCGGTCAGCCGATGGGGCCGGAATGGAACCACAGCTTTGGCCTTGGCGGGCTGTTCGGCGACATGATGATGGGCACGCTGCTGAACATCCTGCCGGTCGGTCCCAGCTTGGGGCTGAAGCTGCTGATGCTGGCGCTGGGGGCGGTGATCGCGATCATGGGCGCCTTCGTTCTGGGCTTTACCGCGCCGGAACTGCGCGGCATGGCCCGGTTCCTGATCATGAGCCTGGTGATGGCCTATGCCACCTTGCTGACGCTTCTGGGCCGGGGGGCGTCCAGCGCCGTGCAGGGGGCGCAGGCGATGCAGATGGCTCATGCCGAACGCCGCGAACGCCGCCGCCAGGAAGAGGCCGAGGCGATCGCCTGGGCCGCCGCGCAAGAGGCCGTGCCGGCCCCTGCCATGCGCCGCCGCATCATCACCTCTGCGTCGCGGGAGGAAGAGCCGGTTGTGCAACCCGCCCCCCCCCCGGCCGAACGCGGCAGCTTTCTGTCGCGTATGCCGCAGTTGATTAAGCGCACAGAGATGCCGGAACCGGAACTGGTCGAATCCGACTCGGTTGCCTTCGATCAGGACATGCCGGGCGACGACCGCATCCGGGCCAAGATCGCCGATGTGATCAAGTCGCGGATCTGCGCCAACCCCGAAGCGCGCATCGCCGAGGAAATGCCGCTGACCAAGGGCCGCGGACGGCGCCCGGAGCCGCTGATCGTGTCAACCCAGCCACGTGGGTCGATGCTGCCGCCCGAACCGCCGGTGACCGCGCCGCGCGCCCAGCCCGCCGCCGCCCCGGGATTGATCGCTTCGCGCAGCGGGGCCGTGCCGGTCGCCTCGGGTCTGTCGCCCGTGGCGCGCCGCGGAGCCGCAGTGCCCCCCGCGCCGATCTATGTCGATGAAGTCGATGCCTACGAAGACGATGCCTACGAAGATGATGCCTACGAAGACGAGGGCCGCGACGAGCCCCCCTTCGAGCAGATCGAGGAAACCGATGCGCTGTCCTATCGCGCCACGCCGTCAACCGGCGAGGACGATGATGACAATGGTGCAGAGGACTACGATGCGCTGTCTTATCGGCCCGAAGCCGCCCGCCCCGCGATCCCCGTGGCTGCGCCCAAGAAGGTGGTGCAGCAACCGGTCCGCAAGCCGATCCAGCCGTCGCGCCGGGCCGTTGCGGAATCCCAGCCGCGCCTGGTTTTTGAGGAACAGTCCGGATCGGATTATGAACTGCCCCCGCTCAGCCTGCTGCTGAACCCCGACACGATCCAGCGGCACCACCTGTCGGACGAATCGCTGGAGCAGAACGCCCGGATGCTGGAATCCGTGCTGGACGACTATGGGGTCAAGGGTGAAATCGTGTCGGTCCGCCCCGGCCCTGTGGTCACGATGTATGAACTGGAACCGGCGCCAGGGCTCAAGGCGTCGCGCGTGATCGGCCTGGCCGATGACATCGCCCGGTCGATGTCGGCGCTGTCGGCGCGGGTCTCTACCGTGCCCGGCCGGTCGGTGATCGGCATCGAACTGCCCAACGACAACCGCGAAATGGTCGGTTTCCGCGAAATTCTGTCCAGCCGCGACTACGGCGACGGCACCCAGAAACTGCCGCTGGCACTGGGCAAGGACATCGGCGGCGATCCGGTTGTCGCAAACCTTGCCAAGATGCCCCACCTGCTGATCGCGGGCACCACCGGGTCGGGCAAATCCGTGGCGATCAACACGATGATCCTGTCGCTGCTCTACAAGCTGACGCCGGCCGATTGCCGCCTTATCATGATCGACCCCAAGATGCTGGAACTGTCGGTTTATGACGGCATCCCGCACCTGCTGTCGCCTGTCGTGACGGACCCGAAAAAGGCCGTCGTGGCCCTGAAATGGGTCGTGGGCGAGATGGAAGAACGGTATCGCAAGATGTCCAAGATGGGCGTGCGCAACATCGACGGCTACAACGGCCGCGTGGCCGACGCGCTCAGCCGCAATGAGATGTTCGAGCGCACCGTCCAGACCGGGTTCGATGACGACACCGGCGAGCCGATCTTCGAGAGCGAGGAGTTCGAGCCGAAGAAGATGCCCTATATCGTTGTCATCGTGGACGAGATGGCCGACCTCATGATGGTCGCAGGCAAGGAAATCGAGGCCTGTATCCAGCGCCTCGCACAGATGGCGCGCGCGTCCGGAATCCACCTCATCATGGCGACGCAACGCCCGTCGGTGGATGTGATCACCGGCACGATCAAGGCGAACTTTCCCACCCGGATCTCGTTTCAGGTGACGTCCAAGATCGATTCGCGCACCATTCTGGGCGAAATGGGTGCCGAACAGCTTCTTGGGATGGGCGACATGCTCTACATGGCCGGCGGGTCCAAGATCATCCGCTGTCACGGGCCGTTCGTGTCGGACGAAGAGGTCGAGGAAGTGGTGAACCACCTCAAGGCGTTCGGCCCGCCCGACTACATCGGTGGCGTGGTCGAGGGGCCGGATGACGACCGCGAGGCGGATATCGACGCAGTGCTGGGCCTCGGGAGCGGCGGCAACACGGACGGCGAGGATGCCCTGTACGACACGGCGGTCGCCATCGTGATCAGGGACCGCAAATGTTCGACCTCCTACATCCAGCGCAAGCTGGCCATCGGCTACAACAAGGCCGCCCGCCTGGTCGAGCAGATGGAGGACGAGGGCGTGGTGTCCTCCGCCAACCATGTCGGCAAGCGCGAAATCCTGGTGCCCGAGCAGAACTGATCCGCCAGTGCTGATCCAGCGGAGCGCGCGTGCCGCGCGCGCTTGTCTTCTCGGCGACGGAGTGCCGTCGCCTCGGCGCTGGCTGTGCACCCTGACGCTCCTGACGCAACGGTGCACCGTCTGCCTGCTCATCCGGCTGCCTGCTCATCTGGTCCTCCCGCTTCTCTGGGTCAAAAATATCCCGGGGGAGTCCGCCCACGGCGGACGGGGGCAGAGCCCCCAACGTTGGGCGGGAACCGGCCTGCCCTCTTGACCCCTGGGGCCCGGGTGCCTTTATCCAATTACAGGCCGCTGATATCGCATATCCGGGCGGGTCCGGGCATCCTTGCCCCAGTTGAGACAAAGCAGACAGGACAAAGAATGAAACTTGCCGCCCTAATGACCGCCGCGATCATGACATTTGCCACGGCCCTGCCCGCAGCAGCGGAAAAACTGTCGCTGAACCAGATCTCGGCGTATCTGAACGAATTACAGTCGGCCAAGGGGGCCTTTACCCAGATCAACGGCGATGGCTCGATCTCGACCGGGACGATCTACATCAAGCGCCCGGGACGTGTGCGATTCGAATACAACCCGCCCGAACAGGCGTTGGTAATGGCCAATTCGGGGCAGGTGGTCATTCTGGACCGCAAGCTGGGCGGGGCGCCTGAAAGCTATCCGCTGAGCCAGACCCCGCTGAGCATCATTCTGGCGCGCAACGTGAATCTGGGTCAGGCGAACATGGTGCAGGGCATGAACTATGACGGCACCGCCACGACGGTGCTGGCCCAGGACCCCAAGCGGTCCGAATACGGTAGCATCGAGATGAAGTTCACCGGCGGCCCGGTCCAGCTGCGCCAGTGGATCATCAGGGATGCCGACGGATCGACCACCACCGTGGTTCTGGGTGATCTGACCGAAACCGAAGTCAGCAACGCGTTGTTCGATGTGCGCAGCGAACTGGCAAAGAGCAACCGCTGACTAAAGCAATCCGGGGCCAGAACAACCCGGTGGCCAGAACAATCCGGTGGCCAGAACAACCCGGTGACCAGAACGAACCGGTGACCAAAACGAACCGGCGGGGGCCGGTGCCGCGGCGCGGCCAGTGGCGGCGCGGTACCGGTCTTGTGCGCAATCGCTAGCGCGCGGCCCGGCATCCGACCAGTTGCGCCTCGTAGATGGTCGCACGCTGGCCGACCTCGCCGGCGACGCGCACCAGCCATGCCTTGCTGTTGAAGGACCCGCGCGAATAGCCGGTACGTCCTTCGTGATACGCGAGGTAGTGGTTGCGGGCGTCCCACATGGGGATGCCCAGCGAACTGCGTGACTGTGCCATGTACCAGCCCATGAAATCCGTGGCATCGTCGATGCTGTCGCGTCGGGCGCGGCGCTTGCCGGTGGCGGTCAGATATTCATCCCAGGTGCCGTCCAGCGCCTGCGAATACCCGAAGGCAGAGCTTTGCCGCCCGGTCGGAATCACGCCGAGCGAATAGCGGAACGGGGTCCGGGCATCGCCGATGAATTTGCTTTCCTGATAGATCGTCGCCATCTGGACGTGCATGGGCACGCCCCATTTGCGTTCGGTCGCGCGGAAGGCACGGGTATACTTGGGGCGCTCCTGGACAATGGCGCAGGCGTTGTCCAGATCGCGGGGGGCGGAGTAGTCTCCGCCACCGCCGCCACAGGACGCCGTCAGCAACATGATCACCAGTGCGCGAAGAGTTCTGCTCATCTGCCTCTCGCTTTTTTTGTCGTCTTTTGTTTTCACGTAGTGTACCCGATCGGCGTCCTGGAGGAAATCACAAATCCATCAAGCACCGGTTTCCCGCGCAGGCGACCCGGAGCTCTGCGCCGGAGTCCCACGGGGGCGACCGGTGTCAATCCCGCGGTGGGCGGCCGGTGTCCTCCGTTTGTCGCCCTTGCAATCCCCGCGCGCGGGTCCATGATAAGGGCAGATGCACAGGATCGGGACGCTGGGCCGTCATGGACTGTACCGATGGGTACCACAGTGTGTTTCCGCCGGAATTTGTAAAAGTTGGACAAGCTGCCATTGAAAGGTCTAGAAGTCCTCTGTAGAGGCGAATGATCATGAATACTCAGCGTGCGAAATATCATCTTGGACAGGTTGTCCGCCACCGCAAACATCCCTTCCGGGGTGTGGTGTTTGACGTCGATCCCGAGTTCAGCAACACGGATGAGTGGTACGAGGCGATCCCCGAGGATAGCCGTCCGGTGAAGGATCAGCCCTATTATCATCTGCTGGCCGAGAATGATCAGAGTTTTTATGTGGCCTATGTGTCGGAACAGAACCTGGTGGCTGATTATTCGGGCGAGCCCGTGGACCATCCGGACATTCCCGATCTTTTCGGGGCGTTCGAAGATGGCAGCTATGAGCTGCATTTCCAGATGAATTGAAACGTCGCGCCGCTGGCGGCTGTCGTGTGTGGCACAGGCACACACAGCGCGGCGGGTTTCAGGGGCCTTTCGCGACGTTTGCGTGCGGCCGCTTTAGCGATGCGCTGCCTGCGGATGTTGAGGGGGGCGCTGCCCCCGTCGCGCGATGCGCGACTCCCCCGGGGTATTTGCGAAAAGAAGAAGCGGGTGGGGTCAGGCCCGGTGCAGGTGGTCGAGGAAGGTGTCTATGGCCTCTTCGGTGATGGACCAGTCGCAGACGAAACGTGCGGTCAGCATGGCGTCGGGGTCCGGGCCGTCGAGCCGGCCGCTCAGGTGATACTGCGCCCCGGCGGCCTTGAGAGCCTTGTGGACCGACCGGGGCAGGGCGGCGAAGATCATGTTGGCGCGGCCTCGTTGCGGATGTCCGCGCGGCTTGTCAGCCCGGCCAGCAGCCGCGCGGACCGGGCGTTGGCAGTTTCGGCGAGCCTGCGCCAGAGGTCGTCCTGAAGGTAGGCGGCCATTTGCGCCGCGAGGTAGCGGTGTTTGGAGAACAGATGCGCGCCGCGCTTGCGGCGCAATTCAAATTCCCGGGCAAGGGCGGGATCGAAGAAGATCACCGCTTCGACCCCCATCAGCCCGTTCTTGGTGCCTCCGAACACGGCGACGTCGATGCCGACCTTCCAGGTCATTTCGGCCGGCGTGCAGTTCAGGGCGACGCAGGCATTGGCAAAGCGGGCGCCGTCCAGATGCACGGACAGGCCGTAATGCTGCGCGACGGTGGTCAGGGCGCGCAGGGTGTCGAGATCGTAAAGGTTGCCCTGTTCGGTCACCTGGGTGATCGAGACCGGGCCGCGCCGGGGGCCATGCACGCCGCGGTTGCCCTGGGTCTTGATGGCGGAGCGCAGCGCGTCCGGGGTCATGCGGTCCGTGCCCGGAACCAGCGTAAGCTTGGCGCCGCCGGTGTAGAATTCCGGGGCGTTGCATTCATCTTCGTGGATATGGGCGATCGGAGAGCAGAACACCGTGTCGAAGGGCTGACAGAGCGTGGCGAGGGCGAGCGCATTGGCGGCGGTGCCGGTGGCGACCAGATGGACCGCGGCCTCGGGGGCTTCGAACAGGGTGCGGATCTGCTGTGTCACCTGATCGGTGAGCGCATCGGCGCCGTAAGCCATGCTGTGGCCGTCGTTGGCACGGTTCAGGGCATCCAGCACCTGGGGCGGGACGGGGCCGGAATTGTCGGAGGCAAAGAACATTCAGGTCGGCTCCTCGATGATGTGGTCTTCCCAGTCGTCTTCGTCGATTTCGAATTCGGCCACCGTGCGGTGCTGCATCGACACGCCCGCGTCATGCACCGAGTCGGGAGTACCCGAGATCAGCGGGTGCCAGTCGTAAAGCGGCTTGCCCTCCCACAGCAGGCGGTAGGCGCAGGTCTGCGGCATCCAGTAGGCGTGGCTGTCGATGTTTGACGGCTTTAGCACGATACATTCCGGCACGAACTGGTGGCGGATCGGATATTGTGCGCAGCGGCAGGTGGTATCGTCGAACAGTCGGCAGGCGACGCGGGTGAGTTCGACCTCGCCGGTGTCTTCGTCCTCGAGCTTGTTGAGGCAGCATTTGCCGCAGCCGTCACACAGGGCCTCCCATTCTTCGGGGGACATCTGGGTGAGTTTCTTCTTTTCCCAGAAGCGTTGTTTGAGGCCGGAGCGGTCGATGGGGTCGGTCATGATGCGGCCAGAATCTGGCGCGTCCGCGCGACGTCGGCGTCCATCTGGGTGATCAGGGCATCGAGACTGTCGAACCTTTCCTCGCCCCGCAGGTAGTCGACCAGCGCGACCGACAGGGTGGCGCCGTAAAGATCGCCCTTGAAATCCAGCAGATAGGTTTCAAGATTGGCGCGGTTTGTGCCGAACATCGGGCGCACGCCAATGCTGGCCGCGCCCTGATAGCGGCCCTTGTGCGGGCCATCCGTCACCTCGACCAGCACGGCGTAGACGCCGAATTTCGGCGGGTGCAATCCTTCGATGCTCATGTTCGCGGTGGGATAGCCCAGTTCACGGCCACGCTTTTCACCGCTGATCACCGCGCCTTCGATGCGGTGCCAGTGGCCCAGTTGTGCTGCGGCCTCGCGCGGGTTGCCGTTGCTGAGCGCGGCGCGGATCGAGGTGGAACTGACCTGTCCGGCGGTGTTTTCCAGCAGGTCGGCAATGGTGACGCCAAAGCCCATTTCCGCGCCGAAGCGTTGCAGGTCGCTGGCCTTGCCCGCGCGGCCCTTGCCAAAGCAGAAGTCGGCGCCGACGACCACATGGGACAAACCAAGGCCGTCCGCGATGACCCCGCGGGCAAAGGATTCGGGCGTCAGGGCGGCAAGGGCTGCGTTGAAATCAAGCTCGTAAAGCCGGTCGACGCCAAGTTTGGCAAGGCGCGAGGCGCGGGCGGCGCGGCCCATCAGGCGGAAGGGCGGTGATTCGGGGGCAAAGTATTCGCGTGGGTGCGGTTCGAAGGTCACGACGCCCAGTGGTGCATCGGGTGCGGCGGTACGGGCAAGGTCGATCACCGACCGGTGGCCCAGATGCACGCCGTCGAAATTGCCGATGGCGGCGCTGGCGCCCCGGTCCTGAGGTTCGACAAAGTGATAATTCCGGATGATCCGCATGGAGGCGACGGTTAGCCGGGCATCGGGGGCAGCGCAAGACACGTTGCCCGGGAAATGCTGGGTTGCGCGGCGCGGGGCCGCTCGCCGACCGGGGGCGGGCGTGCCGCCACGGGTCAGGGATCGTCCGGTGCGGGCTTGCCTCCCCCGGGGAAGGGATCAGTCGAACTTGCGGCTGGGGGCCAGCACTGTCGCCTCGCCGATCAGCACCTTCTTGCCTTCGACCGCGCAGTGACATTCCAGCCTGACCCGGCGCTTGGCAAGGTCGATGTCGATCACCTTGACCTCGGCATGGACCATGTCGCCGGGTCGCACGGGGGCCAGAAATTTCAGCGTCTGGCCCATGTAGACCGTGCCGTGGCCGGGCAGCTGTTCGCCGATCACCGCCGAGATGAGGCCGGCGGTCAGCATACCGTGGGCGATGCGTCCCTCGAAGATGGTGTCGTTGGCATAGTCGTCGTCAAGATGCACCGGATTGCGGTCGGTCGAGACTTCGGCAAAGAGTTCGATGTCGCGGTCGGTGATCTGCTTGCGGATATGACGGGTCATGCCCATCTCGATATCTTCGATGCAGATCGTTCCACGCGGAAAGTTATCGAACATTTCAGGCTCCATCTTGCACCGGTCCGGTAATAAACGGGCGTTACAGCGCCCCAATCAAGCAACTTTATTACTTCGCAAGCGCAGAAAATCAAGTCATACCTTTGGCGCGGCCCTGTCGTGCCCCGAGTTGAGGACTTTTTGCCGCAGAACTGCCAGGCTTCCTTACCGGGGGCGCAGGTTCAGCGCAGGAAGCCGATGGCAAAGCCGGGATGTACCCCGGCGCGGTCCAGATAGGCGGCAAGTGCCTGCGGATCAGGCTGATGGGTTGTCCTGGTCTCGGCGGCGGCCAGACCGCCGGTGATGAACAGCGAATCGATATCCTCGCCCCGGGCGCCCGAGATGTCGGTGTGGATGCCGTCGCCGATGGCAAGGATGGCTTCGGTGCCCACATCGCGCCCGAGTTCGGACAGGCGGCGGCGCGCAAGGTCGTAGATCGGCGGATGCGGCTTGCCGAAGTAAAGGCTTTCTCCACCCATTTCGGTATAAAGCTGCGCCAGCGCGCCGGCGCACCATTCGCGCGATGTGCCGCGATCGACGACAATGTCGGGATTGGCGCAGAGCAGTTTCAGACCGCGCTGTTTGGCCAGCAGGAATTGCGGGCGGTAGATGCCGGGATCGGCAAAGGGGTCTTCGGGACCGCAGCAGACGATGCCTTTCGCATGATCAAGGGCAACCTGCGTAATCGCGACAGGGTCGGTGAGCACCTTGAGCGGTGTGAGAAATCCCAGTTCGTGCGGCTGCCCGATGAACCAGACCTTGTCGCCCACCACGCCTTTGAACATCGCGGCCCGGGCGGAATCGCCGCTGGTGGCGATGGTGTCCCAGGCATCTGTGGGCACGCCGAACCGGACAAGCTGCTTTTCCACGTTCACCCGGGGTTGGGGCGAATTGGTGACCAGCACCACCGCGCCGCCGCCCTTGCGGTAGGTTTGCAGCGCGGCGACGGCTGATGGGATCGCCTGTACGCCATCATGCACGCAGCCCCAGAGATCGACGAACAGTGCGTCGTAACGTCCGGATATTTCGGACAGGGACTGGATCAACTGGGTCATGGGGCGTGTCCTGACATTCGGTTCAGAGGAGCGGTAGATATGCACCGGCAGGTGCGCCGTGACCAGCCCGGCCCGTTTCAATGCCGCAGGATCGCAGCGGGCATGCCCGGCAGGACGAAGGCCTGCGGCAAACGTCGGGGATCCGGGGCAGGGAGGTCGAGACGGGGGGGCCGCTGTGGCGGCCCAGTTGAGGGGGGGCCGCGGTGGCGGCCCAGTTGAAGGGGGGGGCCGCCGTGGCGGCCCCGGTGCGCTGCGGGCGGGCGGTGTCAGACCTTGAGGAACGGCATGATCTGTTTCTTGCGGCTCATCACGCCGGGCAGGACAACCGTATCGCCGGTGACGGTGACGCCAAAGCTTTTCTCGGCCACTGTCCTTACCAGGTCGTTGGGGACAAGCAGGGTCGCCTCTTCGCGAAGGATGTCCACGACAAAAAGCAGAACCTGATCGGCGCCGTCCTCGCGGGCCACATCCGACATCGAGGCCATCAGGCTTTCCTTGCGGTCGAGAACGACTGTCGGCGCGGTGGTCTCCAGGACCGAAACGCGGAATTCCTTGCCATCGATGGTGTATTCCTTGGAATCCATGCGCAGCAGTTCGGCATCGGAAAAGGTCGAGACATCGGATTTGGCCGCGAACATCTCGGCCGCGTAGGACGGGATGTCGATGCCCAGTTCATCTGCCAGGGCATGGGCGATCGCCTTGTCCTCTTGCGTCGTGGTGGGGCTGCGGAATTCCAGCGTATCCGAAAGGATGCAGGTCAGCATCGCGCCTTTGATGCTGCGCGGGGCCTGGGCCAGGTCGTTGCCGATCATCTTGTACATCAGGGTGGCGGTGCAGGCGAGCGGTTCGATGCGGATCTCGATCGGGCTCTTCGTCTCGAGTCCGCCGACCAGCATGTGATGGTCGATGATGCCGCGGATGTCGGTCTTGTTGATGTTGTCGGGCAGTTCGGCGGGGTTGTTGGTATCGACGATCACCACCGGCGTGCCTTCGGCCAGATCTGCCATGATCCCGGGCTTGTCGAGGTTCCAGTGGGCCAGCATGAAGGCGGCTTCGGTGTTCGGCTCGCCCAGCAGGACGGGAGTCGCTTTTTCCCCGCGGACGTGGGTCAGGTACCAGGCCCAGATGATCGGGCTGCCGGTGCTGTCGGTGTCGGGGGATTTGTGGCCAAAGACGAGCGTTGTCATAAAATGTCCTCGCGGTTGCGGAAATTTGTGTTGCGGGCGCTTATAGGGGGGCGGCAGCGGCTTGTCACCCGTCTGTGCGGGGCGGGTGTGCCCTGACGGCACCGGAGAAGGTGTGCCCTTACGGCACCGGAGCGGGTGTGCCCTGACGGCACCGGCGCGCGGGTCGGGCCGCCGGATTCGGGTATTTGGAAAAAGAAGAAACCGGACGGTCAGCGGGAATGGGGATGTCCGGCGCTGTCGTAGGGGGACCAGTCGGTGATGTCGGGATAGTATCTTGCGCGCCACTGGCGGACGCGGGGGTTCATGACCCGGCGCCAGAGCGGGGGGATCATCGCCGCCACCGTCATCACCGGATAGCCGTAGGGCAACTGCGGGGCGTCGTCCGCGCCGTAGGTCTGGAGCAGGGGAAAGCGGCGGTCGGGTTTGTAATGGTGGTCCGAGTGGCGCTGGAGGTTGATCAGCAGCCAGTTCGAGGCCGTCTGCGAGGCGTTCCAGGAATGGCGCGGCAGGACATGTTCATATCTGCCCCCGCCCAGGTGGCGGCGGGTCAGGCCGTAATGTTCCACATAGTTGACCAGTTCCAGTTGCCAGATCGCGACCCCCGCCTGCACCAGGAAGCAGACGAGGCCGGTGAGACCGCCCAAGGTCAGAGCCAGCGCCAGCATTGCGGCCTGGAGCGTCCAGTAGCGCCAGAACGGGTTGCGGCGGTGCCACCAGGCCAGGCCCTTGCGCGCGAGCAGGGCCCGTTCGGCGCGGAAGGCGGACACCGGGGACTGGCGCAGGACGCGCGGATAAAAGCGATGGAAGCCTTCGTTGTAGCGTGCGGCGACCGGATCGCGCGGGGTGCCCACATGGCGGTGGTGCACCAGCAGATGTTCCGAGCGGAAATGCGAATAGAGCACCATCGCCAGAAGCAGGTCGGCCATCCAGCGTTCGGCGCGGTTGCGCTGGTGCATCAGTTCATGGGCGTAATTGATGCCGATGGTGCCGGTCATCACGCCGCAGCCGAAGAAGACACCGAAGGTTTCGAGCGGCGTCAGGTGGTCTGCCTGCGCGACATAGCGGATCAGCGCGAAAAGGCTGACGAATTGCAGCGGTGTCCAGATCAGGGTGACCAGCCGGTGCCAGAACAGCAGCGAGTCGTCGGTTCCGGGATCGGCATTGTCGAGGTTGACGCCGATGACCGCGTCCAGCGCCGAGAACAGGTACCAGGTGATCAGCGGCGTCAGCAGGATCCACCAGCTGCCCTGAACCGCGCCCAGCCAGACCAGCGGCACCAACCCGAGCGAGATCCAGAAGGGCAGCGCGGCGGGCAGGCGGGACCGGGCCCGATTCTGGTCCGTGCCTTGCCCCGGCGGGGTGGTCTGATCCGTCATCTTCTGGTCCCGTGCGGCATTGCCGGTCCTTATCTTTTGACCCTTGGCGGCATCCTGGAACCGCAAGACATGGTTTCCCGAGGAACATGTCACGCGCCCCGGGCCAGATCGAAGCATTTGCGCATCACCGTTGGCAGATCGGAAGGGCTGAATTCGGGCAATTCGATGAATTCTCCGCGGCCGGGCTGGCGCTCCATCGGGACCAGCGCGGTTTTCACCGTCAGGATCAGGTGGAAATGGGTGAAGGTGTGGCGCGCCTCGCCCGCCACGGTCTTCCATTCGGCGCGGATCGGGGGCGCGTCCTGCGGCGCCTCGGTCCAGTCCGATCCGGGCCAGCCGAGCATGCCGCCCAGCAGCCCCTTGTCCGGGCGCCGTTCCAGCAGCCAGGCGCCATCGACGCGGCGAACAAGATAGGCGATGCCAAGGCGCGTGGGCTTGCGCGGTTTGGGTGATTTCTTCGGCAGGTCCGCCTGCGTGCCCTCGGCCCAGGCCATGCAGGCACGCCGCCAGGGACACAGGCCACAGGCCGGATTACGCGGCGTGCACAGGGTGGCACCCAGATCCATCACCGCCTGGGCATAGTCGCCCGGCCGGTTTTGCGGGGTAAGCCTGCGGGCGTGTTCGGTCAGGATGGGCTTGGCGGCGGGCAGGGGCGTGTGTTCGTCATAGAGCCGGGCCATGACACGTTCGACATTGCCGTCCACCACCACCTCGGGAAGGTCGTGGGCGATGGCCGAGATTGCGGCGGCGGTGTAGGGGCCGACACCCGGCAGGGTCAGCAGCGCGGCGGGATCGGCCGGAAAAACGCCGCCATGTTCTGCCGCCACCACGCGGGCGCATTTCAGCAGGTTGCGCGCGCGGGCATAATATCCAAGCCCGGCCCAGGCCGCCATCACGTCGCCGTCTTCCGCCGCAGCCAGGTCGGCCACGCGCGGCCAGCGTGCCGTAAACGTCTCGTAATAGCTTTTGACGGCGGCGACGGTGGTCTGCTGCAACATGATCTCGGACAGCCAGATGCGGTAGGGATCGGGACGTTGACCCGCCGTCCGCGCTGCCGGTCCGACGCGCCAGGGCATGGTGCGGGCATGACGGTCGTACCATTCGAGCAGGTCCGCGGGATCGGCAGGTTCACGCGGCTTTGACATAAGTTTGAACTCGTCCCATGTGTCGGCAGGTCATCCGGGCTGGCGCTTGTGCTCCGGGTCACTAGAATAGCACCTTGAGAGGGGATTCAACCCATGGCCAGACGCCCGAGCAGCACCTGGGGATTCGCCCGCACTTCTGCCCTGTTGCAGGGGCAGATCCGGCGCACCAGCGAACAGCGCGGCTTTGCCCAGTCGCGCCTGCTGACCCACTGGGCCGAAATCGCGGGAGAGGACATCGCCGCCATCTCGCGTCCGGTCGAGGTGGGCTATGGACGTGGCGGCATGGGCGCGACGCTGACCCTGCTGACCACGGGCGCCAATGCGCCGATGCTGGAAATGCAGAAGATCAAGCTGCGCGAAAAGGTCAACGCGGTCTATGGCTACAACGCCATCGCGCGCATCCGCATCACCCAGACCGCCGCCACCGGTTTCGCCGAGGGGCAGGTGTCCTTCGATCACCGCCCAAAGGTCAAAGCACCGACGGAACCCGACGCCGCCACCGTTGAACATGCGCGCGCCGCCACTGGCGGCGTCGCGGACGAGGGGTTGCGTTCCGCGCTTGAACGTCTTGCCACGAATATCATATCCAGATCGAAAGACCGGGCCTGACTTATCCATCCGACACCGGATTCGAACGGCCCATCTGACAAGGAAAGAGGAAAAGCTCATGAACCGGATGTTTCCCGTCGCGCTGCTGGCGCTTGGCCTGATTGCAGGGGGCGGCTGGATGCTGTCCCAGCCCCGCGGTACGGGGTCCGAGATCGACCTGCCCGGTGCTGCCGCAGCACAGGACACAGCACAGGACACAGCACAGGACACAGCACAGGACACAGTGCAGGACACAGCGCAGGACTCTGC